>NZ_JBSFBX010000006.1:89817-408706 GCF_053593175.1 Streptomyces sp. NPDC002386 | reverse complement strand
CTGTTCACCGCGCTGCTGCTGTCCCTGCCCGGATCGCCGATCCTGTACTACGGCGACGAGATCGGCATGGGCGACAACATCTGGCTCGGCGACCGGGACGCCGTCCGCACGCCGATGCAGTGGACCCCCGACCGCAACGCCGGCTTCTCGTCGTCCGATCCGGGGCGTCTCTTCCTGCCCACGATCATGGACCCGGTCTACGGCTACCAGGTCACCAACGTCGAGGCGTCCATGTCGTCGCCCTCGTCGCTGCTGCACTTCACCCGCCGCATGATCGAGATCCGCAAGCAGAATCCCGCCTTCGGGCTGGGGTCCTACACCGAGCTGCAGTCCTCGAACCCGGCGGTGATCGCCTTCCTGCGCGAGTACGAGGACGACCTGGTGCTGTGCGTGCACAACTTCTCGCGGTTCGCGCAGCCCACGGAACTGGACCTCAGGCCGTTCACCGGACGCCATCCGGTCGAGCTGTTCGGCGGGGTGCGGTTCCCGGCCATCGGTGAACTGCCGTACTTGCTGACCCTCGCGGGCCACGGCTTCTACTGGTTCCGGCTGCGCCGGGACGCGGCGTAGTCCCCCCCGGGTGGGGCGGCCGGCGGTTTCCACCGCCCCACCCTGGGCACGCGAAACTCACACCCCGACGATCCGGGGAAAGGAACGTGACGCCCATGGCGGAAACGGTCACCCCCTTCGGCACCGACCGCTCGACCGGCCACCTCCTCACATCGCTCGATCCGCTGCTGCGCGAATGGCTGCCCCGGCAGCGCTGGTTCGCGGGCAAGGGACGTCCGGTCACCGGGTTCACCGAGGTGGCCGTCACCGAACTGCTGCCCCCCGACGGCCGGCTGGGCCTCTACCACCTGCTGCTGCGGGTGCACCAGCCGTCCGTACTGGGCGCGCCACCGCACCCCGGCGACTGCTACCAGCTGCTGATAGGTGTGCGCGAGGCGCTGCCGCCCCGGCTGGCGCCCGCGCTGATCGGGCATGTGGAGCAGGGACCGCTCGCCGGACGCACGGTGTACGAGGCCCTGTACGACCCCCGGCCCGCCGAGGTGCTCCTGGAGGCGCTGCGCACCCGGGCGCGCGTCGGCGGGCTGCGGTTCGAACGGGACCCGGAGCAGGAGATCCGGGACGGCCTCGTACCCCGGCTGATGACCGCCGAGCAGTCCAACTCGTCGATCGTCTATGGCGATACGTTCATCCTGAAGCTGCTGCGCCGGGTGGTCCCGGGGGTCAACCCCGACCTGGAGATACCGCTCGCCCTCGCCCGCGAGGGCTGTGACCGGGTACCCGCGCCGACGGCGTGGCTGCTCGCCGGGCCGGAGCCGGAGCCGTACGTCCTGGCCGTGCTCCAGCCGTTTTTGAACGGCGCGGACGACGGCTGGGAGCTCGCACTGCGCGAACTGGCCAAGGGCGAGGACTTCGTCGCCGAGGCCCGGGCACTCGGCCGGGCGACCGCCGAGGTGCACACCGCGCTGGCACGCGCCCTGCCGACGGTCACCCTGGGCCAGGCCCAGCTCCGGCTGCTGGTGGACGGCATGACCGAGCGGCTGGAGGCGGCGGTGCGGGCGGTGCCGGCCCTGCTGCCGTACGAACCCGGGCTGCGGTCCGCCTTCGAGGCGCTGGCGGAGCTGGCCGCCGAGGGGCACACCTGGACCGCCCAGCGCGTCCACGGCGATCTGCACCTCGGCCAGTGCCTGCGCTCGCCGTCCACCGGTACCGACCCCGCGTCGAGCGGTGGGGGCACCTGGTCGCTGATCGACTTCGAGGGCGAGCCGGCCCGGCCGCTGGCCGAGCGGCGCATGCCGCAGCCGCCGGTGCGGGACATCGCCGGGATGCTGCGCTCCTTCGACTACGCCGCCCACTCGGCGACGGCGCCCGCGCCGGACTGGGCGTGGCACTGCCGGGCCGCCTACTGCTCCGGGTACGCGGAGGTGGCGGGCCGCGATCCGCGCACCGACCCGGTGCTGCTGCGGGCCTACGAGACCGACAAGGCCGTCTACGAAGTCGTCTACGAGGCCCGTCACCGCCCCGAGTGGCTGCCCGTGCCGCTCGCCGCGGTCCGCCGCCTCGCCACAGCCGACCCGACCCTCGCCCGGGAGAACCGCCCGTGACGTCCAAGAAGTCAGCCACCTCGAAGAACAAGTCAGGCAAGAGCAAGCCGGACCGGAACAGGACGGACCGGAGCGCCGCGGAGAGGGCCGGTGCCGGCAGGGCCGCGATCCCGGCCGCCCGCAGGCCCGGACCGCCGGACCTGCCGGGTCCGGCGGAGGTGCCGGGTCCGGCGGAGGTGGCGGTCTCCCCCGCGATCGACGCCGGTGACCGCGAGCGGCTGCTGCACGGCACGCACCACGCCCCGCACTCCGTGCTCGGCGCCCACCCGGTCCCCGGCGGTGTCGCCTTCCGGGCCTTCCGCCCCTACGCCCAGGCGGTCACCGTGGTCTCCGGGGACCTGCGGGCGGAGCTGCACGACGACGGCGACGGCTTCTTCTCCGGTCTGCTCCCGCTCACCGGTGTCCCCGTCTACCGGCTGCTCGTCACGTACGACGGCACCGTCCACGAGACGGAGGACACCTACCGGTTCCTGCCCACGCTGGGCGAGCTGGACCTGCATCTGATCGGCGAGGGCCGGCACGAGCAGCTCTGGCGGGCGCTCGGCGCGCACGTCACGACGCACCAGGGGGTGACGGGCACGCGGTTCTCGGTGTGGGCGCCGAACGCGCGGGGCGTCCGGGTCGCCGGGACCTTCAACTTCTGGGACGCCGGGGCCTTCCCGATGCGCTCGCTCGGCTCCTCGGGCGTGTGGGAGCTGTTCGTGCCGGGCGTCGGCGAGGGCGAGCTGTACAAGTTCGAGATCACCCGCCCGGACGGCTCGCGCACCCTGCGGGCCGACCCGCTGGCCCGCCGCACCGAGGTCCCGCCCGCGACCTCCTCCGTCGTGCACGCCTCGCACCACGAGTGGGGCGACGCCGAGTGGCTGGAGCGGCGCGCCGGCACCCCGGTGCACGAGGCGCCGTTCTCCGTGTACGAGGTCCATCTGCCGTCCTGGCGGCCGGGCCTGACCTACCGGCAGCTCGCCGAGCAGCTCCCCGCCTACGTGACGGAGATGGGCTTCACCCATGTGGAGCTGATGCCGGTCGCCGAGCACCCGTTCGGCGGATCCTGGGGCTACCAGGTCACCGGTTTCTACGCGCCCACGGCGCGCCTCGGGACCCCGGACGACTTCAAGTACCTGGTGGACCGGCTGCACCAGGCGGGCATCGGCGTGATCATGGACTGGGTCCCGGCGCACTTCCCGCGCGACGCCTGGGCGCTGGCGGAGTTCGACGGGCGGCCCCTGTACGAGCACCACGATCCGCTGCGCGCCGCCCATCCCGACTGGGGCACGCTGGAGTTCGACTTCGGCCGGCGCGAGGTGCGCAACTTCCTGGTGGCGAACGCGGTGTACTGGTGCGAGGAGTTCCACATCGACGGGCTGCGGGTGGACGCCGTCGCCTCGATGCTCTACCTGGACTACTCGCGTGAGCCCGGCCAGTGGACCCCGAACGAGCACGGCGGCCGGGAGAACCTGGACGCGGTCGCGTTCCTCCAGGAGATGAACGCCACGGTCTACCGGCGCTGCCCCGGGGTGGTGACCATCGCCGAGGAGTCCACCGCCTGGGACGGCGTCACCCGCCCGACCCACCAGCAGGGCCCGAGCGGCTTCGGCGGTCTGGGCTTCGGGCTGAAGTGGAACATGGGCTGGATGCACGACTCGCTGCAGTACATGAGCCACGAGACGGTGCACCGCAGCCACCACCACCACGAGATGACGTTCTCGATGGTGTACGCGTACAGCGAGAACTACGTGCTGCCCATCTCCCACGACGAGGTCGTGCACGGCAAGGGGTCGCTGGTGTCGAAGATGCCGGGCGACTGGTGGCAGCAGCGCGCGAACCTGCGGGCCTACCTCGGCTTCATGTGGGCCCATCCCGGCAAGCAACTGCTCTTCATGGGGCAGGAGTTCGCCCAGGGAGCCGAGTGGTCCGAGGTGCACGGCCCCGACTGGTGGCTGCTCGACCCGTCCTACGGCGCCGAGAGCGACCACCGGGGCGTGCGGGACCTGGTGCGGGACCTGAACGCCGGCTACCGCGCCGCACCGGCGCTGTGGCAGCGGGACACCGATCCGGCGGGCTTCCAGTGGGTCACCGGTGACGCGGCGGACGACAACGTCTTCGCGTTCCTGCGTCTCGACGCCGAGGGCAGTCCGCTGCTCGCGGTGTCCCATCTGGCGCCGGTGGTGCGGCACGACTACCGGATCGGTGTACCGGAGGACGTTCCGGCGTGGGTGGAGGTGCTGAACACTGACGCCGGGCGGTACGGCGGGAGTGACGTGGTCAATCCGGACGCGGTCAAGCCGGAGCCGCAGGGCGCGCACGGGCGTCCCGCGAGCATCCGGCTGACCCTGCCTCCGCTGGCCACGGTGTGGCTGCGGCCGGCCTAGGTCCTGTCCGCAAAGTCACGCCTGCGTCGCGGCGCCCGGCACGCACTCTCGCCCCGCCAGGGGGCTCCGCCCTTGGACACCGCCGCTCATGCGCCGGAGGGGCCGGTCGCACCCGGCCCCTCCGGCGGGCGGGTCACGCCTTCAGTCCCGCCGGCAGGTCGCCGGTGTGGAGCACGCCGAGGTGCTGGGTGGCGCGGGTGAGGGCCACGTACAGGTCGCTGGTGCCGTAGCGGGACGGCTCCACGACCAGGACCGAGTCGAACTCCAGGCCCTTCGACTGGCGGGGGTCGAGGAGGACGACCGCGTGGGTGAGGTCGGGTTCCGCGCCCGCCGTCACCCCGTCGAGCCGGGCGGCCAGCGCCCGGTGCAGCTCGCGCGGGGCGATGACGGCGAGCCGGCCCTCGGCGGGGGTGAGTTCGGCGACCGCCCTGGCGACCGCGCCGGGCAGGTCGCCGCCCGCGTCCCGCACCCAGGGCCGTTCCCCCGTCGAGCGCACCGAGCTGGGCGGCTCGAAGTCCGGGTGCTCGGCACGGACGACGGCCGCGGCCAGGTCCATGATCTCGGCCGGGGTGCGGTAGTTGACGCCGAGCCGGGTGTGCTCCCACCGGTCCTCGACGTAGGGGGCGAGGATGTCCGCCCAGGATCCGACACCGGCCCCCTCGGCGGTCTGGGCGGGGTCGCCCACCAGGGTCATCGAGCGGGTCGGGCTGCGCCGCATCAGCAGCCGCCAGGCCATCGGCGACAGCTCCTGCGCCTCGTCCACGATGATGTGGCCGAAGGCCCAGGTCCGGTCGGCCGCGGCCCGCTCGGCGGCGCTGCGGTGGTCGGCCTCCTCGTGCCGCTCGGCGAACCGCTCGGCGTCGATGATGTCGTGCGCGGACAGGACCTCGCTGGCGTCCGGGTCACTGTCCTCCTTGTCCTCGAACTCGTAGGTGCGGGAGGCGTAGGAGACGTCGAGCACGCCCTGGGCGTAGGCGACCTGCGTCTCCCGCTCGCGTTCGGCGCGGGCCCTGGCGATCCGGTCGTCCTCGCCGAGGAGTTCGGCCGCCTCGTCGAGGAGGGGTACGTCGGCGACGGTCCAGGCCCGGGTCACCGGGCGGCGGACGGCGTCGGCGTCGGCCCGGGACAGGTAGCCGTCCGGTTCGGCGAGGAAGTCGGCGACCAGCCGCCGCGGGGTGATCCGGGGCCACAGCAGGTCGATGGCGGACCAGACCTCGGGGTTCTCGGCGAGTTCGTCGCGGATCTGGGTGACGTCGGCGGGGTCCAGCAGGCTGCCGCCGTCGTACGGGTCGGTGCCCACGCGCTCGGCGTACAGCTCGGTGAGCGTGTTGAGGATGTGGCCCTCGAAGTACTCGCGGGCCGCGTTGTGCGGCAGCTTGGCGGCGCGGGCGCGCTCACGGGCGACGCTCACGAGTCCGTCGTCCAGCATCAGCACCTCGCGGTCGTGCTCGACGGTGACGACCGGGTCGGGCAGGGACTGCCGGTCGCGCACGACGGCGGCGAGCACGTCGGCCATGTCGGCGCGGCCCTTCACGGCGGCCGCCTCGGGCGTGTCGGTGGCGGTGGCCCGCACTCCGGGGAACAGCTCGCCGACGGTGGCCAGCAGCACACCGGTCTCGCCGAGGGAGGGCAGCACCTCGCCGATGTAGCCGAGGAAGGCGGGGTTGGGTCCGACGACGAGCACGGCCCGGCGGGCCAGCAGCTCCCGGTGCTCGTAGAGCAGGTAGGCCGCCCGGTGCAGCGCGACGGCGGTCTTGCCGGTGCCGGGGCCGCCCTCGACCACCAGCACCCCGCGGTGCGGGGCCCGGATGATCTCGTCCTGCTCGGCCTGGATGGTCTGCACGATGTCGCTCATCCGGCCGGTGCGGGCCGAGTTGAGCGCGGCCAGCAGGACGGCGTCGCCGCTCGGGTCCTCGTGGCCGGTGCGGGTGGCGTCGCCGAGGTCGAGGATCTCGTCGTGCAGCGAGGTCACGGTCCGGTCCTCGGTGGTGAGGTGCCGGCGGCGGCGCAGCCCCATCGGCGTGTGACCGGTGGCCAGGTAGAAGGGACGGGCGACGTCGGCCCGCCAGTCGATGAGGACCGGCGTGCGCTCGGCGTCGTCCTCGCGCAGGCCGATCCGGCCGATGTGATGGCTGACACCGGAGGTCAGGTCGATCCGGCCGAAGCAGAGCGAACCGTCCACCGCGTTCAGCGCGGCGAGCAGCCCGGAGCGCTCGGCGACCAGGATGTCCCGCTCCAGCCGGGCCTGCATGGGCTTGTCGCCCTGCGCGAGGGCGTCCGCGACCGAGGCCTCGGCCTCGCCGCGCAGTTCGTCGACGCGCGCGTACAGTCCGTCGATGAATTCCTGCTCGCGCCGCAATTCACCGTCTGGAAATTCGGTGTTTGACAATTCCGCTCCCGCCCGGATATACTCTGCTCAGTGAACATCGCCGCGTCTTCATTCAATTGAAGTCGCGAATCACTGAATATACGCAGAGAAATCCCCCGAGCGCAATTGCTCAGGGGATTTTTTGGTGTGCGGGGCCCTCTCAGAGCACGTCGGACAGCTCCTCGAGCAGCCGCCGCTTGGGGCGTGCCCCCACCATCGCCTTCACCGGCTCACCGTCCCGGAACACCATGAACGTCGGCATCGACAGTACCTTGTACGCGTTCGTGGTCTCGGGGTTGGTGTCCACGTCGAGCTGCACCACCTTCAGCCGGCCGTCCTGCTCGGACGCCAGGTCGCTGAGCACCGGCCCCATCTGGCGGCACGGCGGGCACCAGTCGGCGGTGAACTCCACCAGCACCGGCAGGTCCGCCCCGAGCACCTCCGTCCCGAAGTCCGCGTCCCGCACCTCGGCCACACCGGCAGCCTTGATCATTTCGCTCGCCCTCCCAGTTCGCACAGCGGTTCCGGACCACCCGGAACCAGCGAAGCGGCGGCCAGCGCCTCCCGGGCCAGCTCGGCCGCCCCGAGCTGCCCCGCGACGGTCTCCCGCACCGCCGTGAGCTGCCCGATGAGCGCGTCCAGCTCGTCCAGCTTGCGCCGGTAGACCACCAGGGACGCCGGGCAGGAATCACCCTCCGGGTGCCCGGCCCGCAGGCACTCCACGAACGGCCGCGTCTCCTCCAGGTCGAACCCGCACTCCTGCAGGGTCCGGATCTGGCGCACCAGCCTGAGGTCGCTCTCGTCGTAGGTGCGGTGTCCCTTGGCGTCGCGCCGGGCGGGCAGCAGCCCCCGCGTCTCGTAGTAGCGCAGGGCGCGGGGGGTGGTCCCGGCCCGTGCGGCCAGCTCGCCGATTCGCATGGTCCCGACCGTAGGTGTTGACGTCGGGGTCAAGGCAAGGGCCGTTCGTGGGCGGCCGTCCCGGCCGACTCCTCCACCTCCAGCAGCGAGGCGCTGTGCCGCTCCTCGTCGAACTTCCGGCGCCCGCCGCGCAGGCCGAACAGGCGCTTGGTCAGCGCGATGTACAGGACGGCGAGGATGTTGAGGACCAGGGTGGCGATCTTCAGCCAGCTGATGTGCTCGCTGAGCTCGTAGATCTCCAGCGGGAGGAACGCGGCCGTGGCGACCACCGTCAGGTACTCCGCCCAGCGCCTGGCGTACCAGAGGCCGACCGCCTCGACCAGTTCGATCAGCGCGTAGGCCAGCAGCAGGGCCGCCACGAGCAGCAGTGTGGACTGCCGGTAGCCGAAGACCTTCTGCAGCGAGCCGACCACCGGGGAGTGGTCGAGGTCGTAGTGGAAGTGCCGGAACACCGGGCGGAGGACGTCCAGGTACTCCTCGAAGAGCCGGCGCACCGCGTTCCGGCTGTTGCTGAACCTCCACACCGCGACCGCGACCAGCACGATGAACACCCCGCGCACGGCCCGTTCGACCGCCAGGAAGCGCAGGACGAAAAGATCCCGCAGCACCTTCCCACGCGGCACCAGCGGCGCGTCCTCGGCCGGTCCCGAACCGTGCGGCTCGCCGAGCACGAAGTCGCCGCAGCGCAGGCAGCGCCAGACGTCCCCGAGTTCCGTGCGGGCGTGCAGCCGCACCCGCAGCCGGGGGTCGTCCGGCGCGTAGGTGACATGGCCCTTGCGTGAGCAGGTCCGCCGGTCCCAGTCGATCTTCATCCCCCGTGCCCGCCTTTCGTACCGCGTTCGGGAACGAGCACTAACGTGCCGTTCCGGTCGACCGGAACGGCACGTTAGTGGATGGGAGCCGGGCGGCCGGGTCACGGGGGGAGCCCCGGCCGCCCGCGGGTGGGCCCGGACGCCCGGCCCGGGTTCAGGCGGGGCCGGGCGTCCGGAGTCTCGGATCAGGCCTTGGCCAGTTCCTTCTCGTCGCCCTCGCGGGGCTCGGGGAGCCCGGTGGCGGCGGACCGCTGCTCGTCCAGCAGCGTCGTCTCGTCGAAGGGAAGGTCACCGGCCAGCACCTGCCGCACCCGGCCGTTGTCGATCTCCTTGGTCCAGGTGCCGATCAGCACGGTGGCCACGGCGTTGCCGGCGAAGTTGGTCAGGGCGCGGGCCTCGCTCATGAACCGGTCGATGCCGACGATCAGACCGACGCCGTCGACCAGCGCGGGCTTGTGCGACTGCAGGCCGCCGGCCAGCGTGGCCAGGCCGGCGCCGCTGACGCCCGCGGCGCCCTTGGACGCCAGCAGCAGGAAGAGCAGCAACGGGATCTGCTCGCCGACGGACATCGGGGTGCCCAGGGCGTCCGCGATGTACAGCGACGCCATGGTCATGTAGATCATCGTGCCGTCGAGGTTGAAGGAGTAGCCGGTGGGGACGGTGATGCCGACGACCGGCTTGCTGACGCCCAGGTGCTCCATCTTCGCGATGAGCCGCGGCAGCGCGGACTCCGAGGAGGAGGTGGACAGGATCAGCAGGAACTCGCGGGCGAGGTACTTGAACAGGGAGAGGACGTTCACGCCGGCGACGATGCGCAGCAGGGCGCCGAGCACGATGAAGACGAACAGGAAGCAGGTGACGTAGAAGCCGAGCATCAGCACGGCGAGGCTCTTCAGCGCGTCCAGGCCGGCCGAGCCGGTGACGGCGGCGATGGCGCCGAAGGCGCCGATGGGGGCGGCCCACATGACCATGGACAGGATGCGGAAGACCAGCCGCTGGATGTGCTCGACACCGCGCAGCACCGGCTGCCCGGCCGAGCCCATGGCCTGCAGCGCGAACCCGGTGAGCAGGGCGATCAGCAGGGTCTGCAGGACCTGGCCCTCGGTGAAGGCGGACACGAACGTGACCGGGATGATCGACAGCACGAAGTCGACGGGCGGCAGCGCGTCGGCGGAGACCTGGGCGTGCCCGGTCTGCTTGAGCGCGTCGGTCAGGTGCAGCCCGTCACCGGGGTGCAGCACGTTGCCGACGACGAGCCCGATGGCGAGCGCGACCAGCGACATCACCAGGAAGTAGCCGAGCGCGATACCGCCGACGGCGCCGACCTTCGCGGCCTTGCGCACCGAACCGATGCCCAGCACGATCGTGCAGAAGATGATCGGCGAGATCATCATCTTGATCAGGTTGACGAAGCCGGTGCCCAGCGGCTTCAGCTCGACCGCGGCGTCGGGCCAGATCAGTCCCACGGCGATACCGAGCGCGACCGCCACGATGACGGCGATGTACAGGTAATGGGTCCGGTCCCGCTTGGCGCGGGGTGCGGCAGGTGCCGTATCTGGGGTGCTGGCGGCCACGGCTGCCCTCCTTGACGTCTTCGTCGGCATCACCGGCGTGCGGCTCACGTCCGGGGTGGGGATGCCGTGACTATCTCCCGCCCTGTGAGGGCGGTCACCCTTCCGTTCATTTAGTTCACGCCTGAAGGGAGAGGCACACTGCTGACATGCGCTTCCCGTCCCTGGCCCGGCCCCGCAGTCTGGCGACCCAGCTGTTCGCCGTGCAGGCGGTACTGATCGCGGTGGTGGTGGCCGGGTACGCGCTGTTCACCTACCTCAGCGACGGCCGGCAGGCGGAGGACGCGGCTGCCCGGCACGCGACCGCCGTGGCCCGGTCGATAGCGGACTCCCCCTCGGTGCGCGCGGCGATCCACACCCCCGACCCGACCGGCGAACTGCAGCCGTACGCGGTGCGGGTGATGCGGGACACGAACGTCGACTTCGTGACGATCATGAATCCGTCCGGGATCCGCTGGACCCATCCGGACGAGAAGCAGATCGGCCGGCACTTCCTGGGCCGCATCGCGCCGGCGCGGCAGGGCCGCACCTTCACGGAGACCTACACCGGCACGCTCGGCGCGTCCGTGCGGGCGGTGACCCCGGTGGAGGAGAACGGCCGGGTCATCGGGCTGGTGAGCGCCGGCATCAAGGTGGAGGCGATCAGCGCCCGGGTCCAGGAGCAGGTCACCGCGCTGCTGGGGGTGGCCGGCGGGACCCTGCTGCTGGGCGCGGTCGGCACCTACGTGATCAACGCCCGGCTGCGCCGCCACACCCACGGCATGAACGCGACCGAGCTGAGCCGGATGCACGACTACCACCAGGCGGCGCTGCACGCGGTGCGCGAGGGGCTGCTGATGCTGGACGGACAGTACCGGGTGGCACTGATCAACGACGGTGGCCGGGAGCTGCTGGGGGTGGGCGAGGCCGGTGACGCGGACCTGATCGGCCGCTCGGTGGCGGACCTGGGCCTGCCGGCCCCGCTGACCGGGGCGCTGCTGTCCTCGCAGCCGCGGGTGGACGAGGTGCATCTGACGGCGTCCCGGGTGCTGGTGGTGAACACCTCACCGGTGTCGGGCGGAGAGCGCCGGGGGACGGTGGTGACGCTGCGCGACGTGACCGAGCTCCAGTCCCTGATGGGTGAGCTGGACTCGGAGCGGGGCTTCACCCAGGCCCTGCGCTCGCAGGCGCACGAGGCGGCGAACCGTCTGCACACGGTCGTCTCGCTGATCGAGCTGGGCCGGGCCGAGGAGGCGGTGGAGTTCGCGACGGCGGAACTGGAGCTGGCGCAGGCGCTGACCGACCAGGTGGTCGCGGCGGTGAGCGAGCCGGTGCTGGCCGCGCTGCTGCTGGGCAAGACCGCGCAGGCGAACGAGCGGGGCGTGGAGCTGGTGGTGTCGGCGGACAGCCGGCTGGACGACGGGCTGCTGGAGGGCCTGTCCGCCCGTGACCTGGTGACGGTCCTCGGCAACCTCATCGACAACGCGGTGGACGCGGCGCAGGGCAGCGCCGGGGCACGGGTCACGGTGACGGCCCATGCGGAGGGCGCCGAGCTGGTGCTGCGGGTCTCGGACACGGGGGCCGGGGTCGACCCGGCCCACGCGGACCTGGTATTCCAGCGGGGGTACTCCACGAAACCTGCGGGGCCCGGCGGACGGGGTCTGGGCCTGGCCCTCGTACGGCAGGCGGTCACGCGTCACGAGGGCGCGCTGACGGTGGCGGAGGCCGAGGAGGGCGGCGCGGTGTTCGAGGTGCGGTTGCCGCTGCGCACCGCGGTGGGTGGCGGCGCATGACCGGGGAGCGGCAGGCGGCCATCAGGGTCCTCGTGGTGGAGGACGATCCCGTCGCGGCCGACGCGCATGTGATGTACGTCGGGCGGGTGCCGGGGTTCGTCGCGGTCGGGAAGGCGCACACGGGGGCGGAGGCACGACGGTTCCTGGACCGTACAGCGGTCGACCTGCTGCTGCTCGACCTGCATCTGCCGGATGTGCACGGGCTCCAGCTCGCCCGGTCGCTGCGGGCGGCGGGGCATCACACGGACGTCATAGCGGTGACGTCGGCGCGGGATCTGGCCGTGGTCCGGGAGGGGGTCTCGCTGGGCGTCGTGCAGTACGTCCTGAAGCCGTTCACCTTCGCCACGCTGCGCGACCGGCTGGTGCGGTACGCCGAGTTCCACGCGGCGGTGGGCGAGGCCAGCGGGCAGGACGAGGTGGACCGGGCGCTGGCCGTGCTGCGCGCGCCGTCCCCCGCCGCGCTCCCGAAGGGCCTGAGCGGCCCGACGCTGGAGCGGGTGACCGGCGCCCTCCGGGACGCCGGGGAGGGCCTGGCGGCGACCGGGGTAGCGGAGGCCGTGGGCATCTCCCGGATCACCGCCCGGCGCTACCTGGAGCACCTGGTCGACGCTGGAAGGGCCGAGCGGCGTCCGGTGTACGGCCAGGTGGGCCGGCCGGAGCTGGTCTACCGCTGGGTACCGGAGACGCCGGCGCCGGGACGATGATCACCGGGCCGGTGGACGCGGCGGAGCCGGTGACCGCCGGGCGGCAGCCGCGGCCGGGCCGGTGACCGCGGCTGGGCCGGTGACCGCCGGACCGGTGGCCGCAGCCGCTCACTGCGCGCCGCCTCCGGCACCGCCGGCCGCCGCACCGCCGGCCGCCGCACCCTCGCCCGTCGCCCCGGCGTCTCCCGCCCCGAACGGCACGGCGTACTGGACGATGTACACCCCCAGTGCGGCCAGCGAGACCGCCTCCAGGACGGACAGGACCGCGAGCCCCGGCGACACGTCGTCCCCCACCCAGTAGACGGTCAGCGCGCTGAGCGGCACGACGCAGAAGGCCAGCAGGTCCACCACGCACTGGGCGGCCTTGCGCGACACCCGCCGCGCGTCGCCCCGGTGGGCGACCTCCCACCGGAAGATCTCGGAATCCCGCACCCGCGCCGCCTCGGCGAGCCGGGGCCCCAGTTCCTCGCGCACATAGGCCCCGATGGCCGAGATCTTCTGGTCGTTGACCAGGTACGTCCAGCCCAGCACGACGCACACGGGCGGCAGCGCCAGCAGCATCGCGGTCTGCCTGGCCTGCGCGGCGGCGGCGATCACCGCGGCGACGACGGTCAGCGTGACGTAGAGCAGGTTGTCCCGGAACCCGATCCGCGTCTTCTGCTCGTCCTTGATCGTCTGGTACTCGGTGAGCAGCAACTGCCCCACGCTGACGTCTCGTTCGGCCACGTGCGCCCCTTCCCCCGGCAGTACCTTAAGAGTGTGCCGCAGACGAAGCCCACGGTTCTGGTCCTGACCGCACTCCCGTCGGAGTACGCGGCGGTGCGACAGCACGTCGAGGAGCGCGAGGAGCTGGTGCACCGCCCCGGCGGGACCCGCGTCGAACGGGGCACGCTGCCCGGTACCGACTGGTGCGTCGCCCTCGCGGAGCTGGGTGTGGGCGCCGCCAACGCCGCGGCCCTGACGACTTCGCTCGTCGACCGGCTCGGCGCCGAGGCCGTGCTGTTCGTGGGGGTCGCGGGCGGTCTGAAGGCGGACATCGCGATCGGGGACGTCGTGGTCGGCACCCACGTCTACGAGATCCACGGCGGCAAGCAGACCCCCGAGGGCTTCCTGGTACGCCCCCGGGCCCTGCCCTGCTCCCACGCGCTGGAGCAGGCGGCCCGCGCGGCGGCACGCGATCTGCCCGGTCTGCGGGCCCACTTCATGCCCATCGCCACCGGGGCGGTCGTGCTGGCCGACGCCGGGTCCGGGCTCGCACGGCATCTGCGCGCCCACTACGACGACGCCGGCGCGATCGAGATGGAGGGCTGGGGAGCGGCCCACGCGGCCCATCTCAACGGCCAGGTGGACGCCCTCGTCATCCGGGGCATCAGCGACCACGCCGACGCGGCCAAGCACCGTGCGGACGCCCGGGGTTCACAGACGCTGGCCGCGGCGCAGGCCGCGCGGCTGGCGGTGGCGGTGCTGCGCGGACACCGGCCCCGCGGCCGGGCCCCGGCGGACTCGGAGGAGGGCCCTGGGGGAAGCCGCGGCGGCGACCACATCGACTTCCGCGGCGGCACCTTCCACGGCCCGGTCATCGGCAAGCAGGTGCGGGACCGCTGACCCATCCGAACGTCCGAAATCGGGAGCGTCCACAACCGGTGATCCTGGTCGAACCCACCGTAGTCACCCCGCCGGTCGCGGCTTTAGCTTGGGCCGGGTGCGCCCACCTCCGCCTTCACCCGATCCGGCCGGTCCCCCGTTCGACGCCCAGGCCGCCCGCAGGCTCCGGGCCGCCCTCGGCATGGGGCCCGAGCACGTCGCCCACGCGATGCGGGTCTCGTACGGGCTGCCGTACGTGACACCCGGCCTCGTCGTCGCCTGGGAGCGCGGTGCCGCGGCCCCCGGCGGGCCGGAACTCACCGCGCTCTCCGGGGTGTTGTGGTGCTCCCCGGGAGAACTCATGAGCCGTCCGAGGACCCTGCGGGAGCACCGCGTGGCCCGCGGCATCGCGCCCGAGGACGTCGCCCGCGCCGTCGGTGTGGAACTGCGCGGGTATCTGCGGATGGAGGAGAGCGGGCAGTGGCGCGGCGACGAGCGTCAGTCGGCCGCCCTCGCCCGGGTGCTGGCGCTGGCACCGCCCGACTTCGTGGCCGTCACGGGCCGGGAGGCGGGGCTCGCCGGCCTGCTGCGCGGCGCGGTGACGACCCGCTGGCAGGCCCAGGTGCGGCCGGTGACGAGGCTGGTGCCCCTGGACCAGGGTGTCGTGGAGGGGGTGCTGCGCGAGCTGCACCAGGACTACCAGGGGCGCATGGCCGCCACCCTCGGCTGGGGTGGCGGCGGCAGCGGAGCCGGGGATTCCGGCCGGGAGTTCCTCGACCGGATCGTCGGCCACTTCTGGGCGGCGGTGGAGTCCGGCAGCCCGTAGCGGACGCGCGGTTCCTAGAAGACCGACTCCGCCTCGTCCATGCGGTCCTTCGGGACCGTCTTCAGCTCGGTGACGGCCTCCGCGAGCGGCACCATCACGATGTCGGTGCCGCGCAGCGCGGTCATCCGGCCGAACTCGCCGCGGTGCGCGGCCTCGACGGCGTGCCAGCCGAAGCGGGTGGCGAGGACGCGGTCGTACGCGGTCGGGCTGCCGCCGCGCTGGACGTGGCCGAGGATGACCGGCTTTGCCTCCTTGCCGAGGCGGCGCTCCAGTTCGTAGGCCAGCGCCGTGCCGATGCCCTGGAAGCGCTCGTGGCCGTACTGGTCGATCTCGCCCTTGCCGTAGTCCATGCTGCCCTCGGCGGGGTGGGCGCCCTCGGCGACGCAGACGACCGCGAACTTCTTGCCGCGGGCGAAGCGTTCCTCGACCATCTTGACCAGGTCGGCCGGGTCGAAGGAGCGCTCCGGCAGGCAGATGCCGTGGGCGCCGGCGGCCATGCCGGACTCCAGGGCGATCCAGCCGGCGTGCCGGCCCATGACCTCGACGACCATCACGCGCTGGTGGGACTCGGCCGTGGTCTTCAGACGGTCCATGGCCTCCGTGGCCACGCCGACGGCGGTGTCGAAGCCGAAGGTGCGGTCGGTGGAGGAGATGTCGTTGTCGATGGTCTTCGGGACGCCGACGACCGGCAGACCGGCGTCGGAGAGCATGCGGGCCGCCGTCAGGGTGCCCTCGCCGCCGATCGGGATCAGCGCGTCGATGCCGAACTCCTCGACCATGTCGGTGGCCTTGTCGCAGGCCTCGCGCAGCCGGTCGCGCTCGAGCCGGGAGGAGCCGAGGATGGTGCCGCCGCGGGCCAGGATGCCGCTGACCGCGTCGAGGTCGAGGGCGCGGTAGTGCCGGTCGAGCAGACCCCGGTAGCCGTCCTCGAAGCCGATGACCTCGTCGCCGTACTGCGCCACCGCCCGGTGCACGACCGACCGGATCACGGCGTTCAGGCCGGGGCAGTCGCCGCCTGCGGTGAGAACTCCGATGCGCATCGTGCTGTGTCTCCTGCTCGCTGTCGGTACCTGTGAGCTTCTCCCGATTGTTTCACGTCCGCCGGTCGGGTGATGTCTTGACGGGCGCCTTAACCCTCACCGGGGGTATTGTCAAGAGGGTTCCGCTCGTCTGGGCGGGCGATTTTTGTGCCACGGACTGCGAGCAGCGGACGAGACCGGCGAGACGGCGAGACGTCGAGACATCAGGAACGGAGTGCACACGTGACGCGCAGCGTGTACGTGACCGGCATCGACCGCGGCGACGGCCGCCAGGTGGTGGAGCTGGGGGTCATGGAACTGCTGACCCGGCAGGTGGACCGGGTGGGCGTGTTCCGGCCCCTGGTCCACGACGGACCCGACCGGATGTTCGAGCTGCTGCGGACCCGGTACCGGCTCTCGCAGGACCCGGCCACCGTCTACGGCATGGACTACGTCGAGGCGTCCGCGCTCCAGGCCGAGCAGGGCACCGACGAACTGGTCTCCACCCTGGTCGACCGATTCCACCTGGTGGCCCGCGACTACGACGTCGTCCTCGTCCTCGGCACCGACTTCGCCGGCACCCAGCTCCCCGACGAACTCTCCCTGAACGCCCGCCTGGCCAACGAGTTCGGCGCGTCCGTGATCCCGGTGGTGGGCGGCCGCACACAGCCCGCCGACTCGGTGCGCGCGGAGATCCGCAACGCGTTCCGGGCGTACGACGGGCTCGGCTGCGACGTGCTGGCCATGGTCGCCAACCGGGTGGACCGCGAGGACCGCGACGAGATCGCCGGGCGACTGGCGGACCGGCTGCCGGTGCCCGTGTACGTGCTGCCGGACGAGCCCGCGCTGTCCGCGCCCACGGTCGCGCAGATCGCCCAGACCCTGGGCGCCCGGGTGCTGCTCGGCGACGACTCCGGGCTCGCCCGGGACGCCCTGGACTTCGTGTTCGGCGGCGCGATGCTGCCCAACCTCCTGACCGCGCTGACCCCGGGCTGCCTGGTGGTGACCCCGGGCGACCGGGCCGACCTGGTCGTCGGTTCGCTGGCCGCGCACAGCGCTGGTACCCCGCCGATAGCCGGTGTGCTGCTCACCCTGAACGAGGTGCCGCGCCAGGAGATCCTCACCCTGGCCGCCCGCCTCGCCCCCGGCACCCCGGTGATCTCCGTCGCCGGCAACAGCTTCCCCACCGCCGAGCGGCTCTTCTCCATGGAGGGGAAGATGACCGCGGCCACCCCGCGCAAGGCGGAGACCGCGCTCGGCCTGTTCGAGCGGTACGCCGACTCCGCGGACCTCGCGCGCCGCGTCTCGGCCCCGAGCAGCGACCGGGTGACCCCGATGATGTTCGAGCACAAGCTGCTGGAGCAGGCCCGCTCGGACCGGCGCCGGGTCGTCCTGCCGGAGGGTTCCGAGGAGCGGGTGCTGCACGCCGCCGAGGTGCTGCTGCGCCGGGGCGTGTGCGACCTGACCCTGCTCGGCCCGGCCGACGGGATCCGCAAGAAGGCGGCCGACCTGGGCATCGACCTCGGCGACAGTCAGGTGATCGACCCCGCCACCTCCGAGCTGCGCGACGCCTTCGCCGAGCGGTACGCCCAGTTGCGCGCCCACCGGGGTGTGACCGTGGAGCTGGCCTACGACGTCGTGTCGGACGTGAACTACTTCGGCACCCTGATGGTGCAGGAGGGCCTGGCCGACGGCATGGTGTCCGGCTCGGTGCACTCCACGGCCGCCACCATCCGGCCGGCGTTCGAGATCATCAAGACGCGGCCCGACTCCTCGATCGTCTCCTCCGTCTTCTTCATGTGCCTGGCCGACAAGGTGCTGGTCTACGGCGACTGCGCGGTCAACCCGGACCCGAACGCCGAGCAACTGGCGGACATCGCGATCCAGTCGGCGGTCACGGCCGCGCGGTTCGGGGTGGAGCCGCGGATCGCGATGCTGTCGTACTCCACGGGCACGTCCGGCTCGGGCGCCGACGTGGACAAGGTGCGCCAGGCCACCGAGCTGGCGCGCTCGCGGCGGCCGGACCTGAAGATCGAGGGGCCGATCCAGTACGACGCGGCCGTGGAACCCTCCGTGGCCGCCACCAAGCTGCCCGGCTCGGAGGTCGCCGGCCAGGCCACCGTGCTGATCTTCCCCGACCTCAACACCGGGAACAACACCTACAAGGCCGTGCAGCGCTCGGCCGGTGCCATCGCCGTCGGCCCGGTGCTGCAGGGCCTGCGCAAGCCGGTCAACGACCTGTCCCGGGGCGCGCTCGTCCAGGACATCGTCAACACCGTCGCCATCACGGCGATCCAGGCCCAGACCCCCAGCGACAAGGCGGCAGAGCAGTGACCTCCCCCACCCGAGTCCTCGTCCTCAACTCCGGCTCCTCGTCGGTGAAGTACCAGCTCCTGGACATGCGGGACAGCAGCCGGCTGGCGGTGGGGCTGGTCGAGCGGATCGGCGAGCAGACCTCGCGGCTGGAGCACACCTGTGTGCCGAGGGGCGAGACCCGGGAGCAGAACGGGCCGATCGCCGACCACGACGCGGCACTGAAGGCCGTCGCCGAGGAACTGGCCCGGGACGGCGTGGGCCTGGACTCGCCGGAGCTGGCCGCGATCGGGCACCGGGTGGTGCACGGCGGCATGTTCTTCACCGAGCCGACCGTGATCGACCAGGCGGTGCTCACCGAGATCGAGCGGCTGATCCCGGTCGCGCCGCTGCACAACCCGGCCAACCTGACCGGTATCCGCACCGCGACGGCGCTGCGCCCGGACCTGCCCCAGGTGGCCGTCTTCGACACGGCCTTCCACACGACGATGCCGGAGTCCGCGGCGCGCTACGCGATCGACCCGAGGATCGCGGACCGGCACCGCATCCGCCGTTACGGGTTCCACGGCACCTCGCACGCGTACGTCTCCCGACGGACGGCGCGGCTGCTGGGCAAGGACCCCTCGGAGGTGAACGTGATCGTGCTGCACCTCGGCAACGGCGCCTCGGCGTCCGCGGTAGAGAACGGGCGGTGCGTGGACACCTCGATGGGGATGACGCCTTTGGAGGGGCTGGTGATGGGTACGCGATCCGGAGATCTGGACCCGGCCGTCATCTTCCATTTGGCTCGTGTCGGCGGAATGTCCATGGACGAGATCGATGGTCTTCTCAACAAGAGGAGCGGCCTGTTCGGGCTGTGCGGGGACAATGACATGCGGGAGATCCGCCGCCGGATCGACGAGGGCGACGAAGAGGCCGCCCTCGCCTTCGACATTTACATTCACCGGCTCAAGAAGTACATCGGCGCCTATTTCGCGGTGCTCGGCCGGGTGGACGCGGTCGCGTTCACGGCCGGGGTCGGCGAGAACGCCGCGCCGGTGCGCGAGGCGGCGATCGCCGGCCTGGAGCCCCTGGGCCTGGCGGTCGACGGCGGGCTGAACGCGGTGCGCGGCGGTGGGCCCCGTCTGATCTCGCCCGCGTCCGCCCGGGTGGCGGTCGCGGTGGTGCCGACCGACGAGGAACTGGAGATCGCGACACAGACCTACGAACTGGTCGGAAAGAAGCACTGAGCAATACACCGGAGTAACACGCCTGAGCGCATGTCCGCCCATTTGTATCTTCCGCCAGACGGAATATTCCGCAGCGAAACAAACCGATAGGATCGCCCCATGCGCCGTTCGAAAATCGTCTGTACTCTCGGCCCCGCGGTCGACTCCCACGAGATGCTCGTCGCCATGATCGAGGCGGGTATGAATGTGGCCCGCTTCAACTTCAGCCACGGCTCCCAGGCCGAGCACCAGGCGCGGTACGACCGCGTCCGGGCCGCGTCCAAGGAGACCGGCCGGGCCATCGGTGTCCTCGCCGACCTGCAGGGCCCGAAGATCCGCCTGGAGACCTTCGCCGAGGGCCCGGTCGAACTCGAGCGGGGTGACGAGTTCGTCATCACCACCGAGGACGTCCCGGGCGACAAGCAGATCTGCGGGACGACCTACAAGGGCCTGCCGGGCGACGTCTCGGACGGCGACCAGATCCTGATCAACGACGGCAACGTCGAGCTGAAGGTCCTGGACGTCGAGGGCCCCCGGGTGCGGACGGTCGTCATCGAGGGCGGCGTCGTCTCCGACCACAAGGGCATCAACCTGCCCGGCACGGCCGTCAACGTGCCCGCGCTGTCCGAGAAGGACGTGGAGGACCTCCGCTTCGCCCTCCGCATGGGCTGCGACATGGTCGCCCTGTCCTTCGTCCGGGACGCCAAGGACGTCAACGACGTGCACCGGGTGATGGACGAGGAGGGCCGCAGGGTCCCGGTGATCGCCAAGGTGGAGAAGCCGCAGGCGGTCGAGAACATGACGGACGTCGTGATGGCGTTCGACGGTGTGATGGTGGCCCGTGGCGACCTGGCGGTCGAGTACCCGCTCGAGAAGGTCCCGATGGTGCAGAAGCGCCTGATCGAGCTGTGCCGGCGCAACGCCAAGCCGGTGATCGTGGCGACCCAGATGATGGAGTCGATGATCACCAACTCCCGCCCGACCCGCGCCGAGGCCTCCGACGTGGCCAACGCGATCCTGGACGGCGCGGACGCGGTCATGCTGTCGGCGGAGTCCTCGGTGGGCGCCTACCCGGTCGAGACCGTCAGGACGATGTCGAAGATCGTCAGCGCCGCCGAGGAGGAGCTGCTCGCCAAGGGCCTGCAGCCCCTCGTCCCCGGCAAGAAGCCGCGCACGCAGGGCGGTTCGGTCGCCCGTGCCGCCGCCGAGATCGCCGACTTCCTCGGCGGCAAGGGCCTGATCGCCTTCACCAAGTCCGGTGACACCGCCCGCCGTCTGTCCCGCTACCGCGCGGCCCAGCCGATCCTGGCCTTCACCACCGACGAGGGCACCCGCAACCAGCTCACGCTGAGCTGGGGTGTGGAGTCGCACATCGTCCCGTTCGTCAACAGCACCGACGAGATGGTCGACATGGTGGACCAGGAGCTGGCCAAGCTGGCCCGCTTCAACCCCGGTGACACGATGATCATCACCGCCGGCTCGCCCCCCGGCGTCCCCGGCACCACCAACATGGTCCGGGTGCACCACCTGGGCAGCCAGGGCGACTGACCGGCCCGCCGCGGACCCCGGCACGCACTGAGGGCGCCCCCTGTGACAGGGGGCGCCCTCAGCTCTGTGCGCGGCTCCCGAACGGGTTTGTGCGCGGGCTCAGTCGGTGCTGTACACGTGCATGCCGGGCACGTGCAGGTTGCCGCCGAACTGGGCCGCCTGGACCACGTGGACCTTGGTGAAGTAGATCAGCGGGATGTTCAGCGGCGGCGGGCTGTCCGGGCTGAACGTGACCGGGATCAGGCCCAGCAGGTTGCCGGAGATGCTCTCGGTGTACATCACCGTGTCACCGCCGGTGATGGTGGACGTGGTGCCCTTGCCCGCCTGCACGTGGTACGTCTTGCCGGCCTGCTTGTCCTTCACCGTCTGGTGCAGGTCGCCGATGTCCGTGCCGCCCGAGATGACGTACTTCAGCACCTTCTTGGTGGTGCCGTTGGCGGTCTTGACCTCGACGACGCCCTTGTAGTCGGCGCCCTTCAGCGTCAGCGAGCTGGCGTCCAGGTACCAGGGGTCGTCGGCCACCGGCACCTTGTTGTCGACCCCGCCCTCGGCGTCGGTGGCGGCCGGACAGTCGTCGGGGGACGTCGTGGAGCTCGCGGACGGGCTGGGCGTGGCCGACTCGGCCGCGTCCTTGACCGCCTGCGTGGTGTCCTCGGCCGTCTTGGAGACCTTGCCGGTGGTGTCCTTGACGGTGTCGGTGGTGTCCTTGACGGTGTCCGTGACGGTCTTGGTGGTCTTCTCGACCGTGTCCTTGACCGTGCCGGTCGTACTGTCCTCGGCGGTGGAACCGGACGACGGCGACGCGGACGGCTCCGGGCTCGCGGACGTGCCGGAGTCCGTCTTGCCGCCGGTGAGGATGTCGCCGAGCGTGTCGCCGAGGGTGCCCAGCACTCCTCCGCTGCTCTTGCTCGCCGACGGCGACGGCGTCGCCGTGTCGCCACCGGAGCCGGAACCGGAGCCCGAACCCGGGTCGGAGGAACCGGACGTGGCCGTGGGCGCGGGCGTGGCCTTCTCGTCGGAACCTGAATCCGACGAGGAGGTCTTGCCCGAGTCCTGCTTGTCCGTGGCCCCGGTGGACGCCGTGGGGGTCGGCGTCGCCGTGTCCGTGGACTCGCTCGCGGACGGCGAGGGCGAGTCCGAGGCCTTCCCGGAGTCCTTGAGCGCGTCTACGCAGTCCTTGTACTCCGCGGCCTTCTGGCTGTTCGACGTCGTCCCGCCGTTGTTGTCGGCGAGGGCGAGCGTCGATGTGAAGCCCATGCCCACGATGACGGCGGTGGGCATCGCCACGGAGGCGATCGCCTTGCCGGCGGGCATGTGGAACCTGGTGAACAGCGGCCGCCTGGGTGCCGCGTGGCGGGGACCGGTTCTCGCACGGGACCCGTCCACATCGGCCCCGTGGGTCACCTCGTCAGCCGGCACTGTGCCTCCCGTTCGCCCCGTTGGCCGGGCTCGTTCCTGACAGGTCGTTCGACTCGCTCACGGTGCCCGCACCCGGACCCTTGTCCAGCCAGGCCCCGGAAGCGGCTGCCTGCCCCGCGCCGGTCTCCTCCGCGCTCTCCGGCCCGGCCGGGACGCCCGGTGCCCACGACACGGCCATCGCACCGCCGACGAGGGCGAGCAGGAAGCCGACGATGAAGCCGCCGAAGTTGGACACGGGCAGGGACACCAGCCCGAGCAGGATCGCGGCGACGCCCGCGAAGGTCCGTACGTGCTTCTGGAACCAGAGGCTGACGCCGAGTACGACGAGCAACACGCCGATGATCAGCGACCCGGCTCCCGCGGTCGTCGACATCGCCAGGGTCAGATGACCGACCTGGAGATGCGCGTACGGGAAGTACATGATCGGAAAGCCGCTGAGCAAGACGAGGAGGCCGGCCCAGAACGGCCGGGTGCCCCGCCAGGCGCGGAACTGCAGCCTCCGGTGGGTGAACTGACCGGGGTCGGCGGCAGGAGTCTCGGCGCTCATGGAAAACAGCTCCCTGGTGCGGCGTTGCTGTGGTGGTGATGTGTGCCGCCTGTGAAAACGCGGCCGGAGTGTGGACGGGCGGGGGCGCCATCGGCTCCCCCGCCCGTCAGTGAGTGCCTAGTAGCACTCGATCCCTGCGCCACTGCCCTTGTGCAGCGACATGTGCAGACCACTGAGCTTGAAGGTTCCGGCGGTGGTCGCCCACGCCGTCTGCTTCACGTCGGTCAGGTCCGCCGAGTCCGCCTGCTGGGCGAAGCCGAACGGGTTGGCCTGCTCGCCGTTGCCCTTCATGCCCGGACCCTTGCTGGCGTCCTTGGCGGCAACACCGATGTCGATGTTGTGGAAGACGGCGTCGGTCTGCAGGTCCTCGACGTCGATGTACAGACGGTCGGCCTGGACCTGCTTGTCCTTGTCGGAGCTGTCGCCCGCCTCGAGGCGGAGCGTCACGTCACCGATGACCGGGAGGTCCGGGGTGACGACCGACTGACACATCTTCTGGATGGTGGCGGACTTGAAGGCCGAGACCGCGACCGGGTGAAGCGCCTTCTGCCCGGTCATGGTGTAGCCCTGGTCGAGCGCACCGTACTGGGCGAAGCCCTCACCGTGGAGGGACTTCGCCGTCACCTTGAACGACTGCCCCGAAACGCTGAACGAAGCAGCGAGAGCACCCTGCGCGAGGGCGACACCTATCGCTGCCGTGGCGGCGACGCTGGGCACCATGACCACAGCGAACCGCTTCCATCTGGTCCCGCCACGCACCTGGGACTCCATATTTCCTCCTTCTCGGACGTACATCTCCTGGCCCGACTCGCCCCAATCGGCGGCTCAGCCAGGCAGGGATGGGAGAAGTGCTACGTCCTCGGAAAGGAGAGCGCCCGTACTCATCAGGCACGAACCGCGCCCGAACCACCGGCGATCACCCCCGAGCGACAACCACTGGTCGCGCCTGACACGCATCACGCACAACCTTCTGGACAGGCTTCGCCGTGCGGCGAAGACCCCCCTGCCCTAGAGCCGGCGCCACTGCCGCCGGCTCTGCTCGGTGGGGACCCAGAGTCTCCCTCGACCCGACCGGCTGCCGGGGGTGCGGGAATGGACCGAGCGTCGCCGATCGTGGTGCATTCTCGGCCCGGACACAAGGGGGTTCGTTACTGGCTAGTAACGGCCGGATAACCGAACAACGACCCAGCGGTCTCGAAGGGCGACGCTGGGTGTCAGTCAGGGGCAGAGCAAAGCCGTTGATCCTTGGACGAAACCAGACAGATCAACGGCGGGGATTTACTCCGAGTAACAGCGGCCGCAATTGCCAAGTTTTGGCAAAGTGCGGCCGCCCTGACGCCTCGTAGGCAAATTTTTCACTCCGGCATCACATGCCGTGGTGTTTAGCGACTGGTCAGAACAGAGCCCGGGCGAGGGCCCGTCGGGCCCCGACCACACGGGGGTCCTCCGGCCCCACGACCTCGAACAGCTCCAGCAGCCGGCGCCGTACCGCGTCCCGGTCGTCACCCACCGTGCGCCGCACGGTGTCGATCAGCCGCCCGAAGGCGTCGTCGACATGACCGCCCACCAGGTCCAGGTCGGCGGCCGCGATCTGCGCGTCCACGTCGCCCGGCTTCCCGGCGGCCTCCTCACGCACCCGCTGCGGGTCCATGCCCTGCACCCGCTGCAGCAACTCCGCCTGCCCGAGGCCCAGTTTGGCCTCCATGTTGCCCGGGTCGTCGCTCAGTACGTTCCGGTACGCCTGGACGGCCCCGTCCAGGTCCCCCGCGTCCAGCGCCTGTACGGCGGCCTCGAGGAGGGCGTCGTGCGGTCCGGCCGGCACCTCCTGCGGCGCGGCGCCGCCCGGCTCGGCGTCCGGGTCGACGGTCAGGCCGGTCAGCCCGAAGCGCTGCTCGGCGACCTGCACGAGCTGGTCCAGGGTCTCCCGGATCTGCTGCTCGCCTGCCGCGCCCTGGAAGAGGGGCAGGGCCTGCCCCGCGACGACGGCGAAGACGGCCGGAATCCCCTGGACCCCGAACTGCTGCATCAGCATCTGGTTGGCGTCGACGTCGATCTTGGCGAGCACGACGCGCCCGTTGTACTCGACGGCCAGTCGCTCCAGGACCGGGCTCAGCTGCTTGCAGGGCTGACACCACTCGGCCCAGAAGTCGATGACGACCGGTACTTCGGCGGACCGTTGCAGGACGTCCCGCTCGAATCCCGCCTCATCGACGTCGATGACGAGGTCGGCCGGTGATACGGCCCCCGCGCCGCCCTGCCGGGCGGCTTCGGCGCGCGTCTGCTCGGCCTTGGCCTTGGCCTCCTGGGCCGCCTTCACCGCGGCGAGGTCGACGACGCCGCTCATGGACATGTTCCGTGGCTGCATGCGTCTATCCTCCCCCGTCTCGGCGCGTGAAGAAAAAAAGCGATGTGGCTGGCGCCGGGTCCCCACCCCACGCCGGTGGTCGTCGCCCGTGTACGTCCGCACGAGCTTTCGCTACGACCCGTAGCGTAATGCCACGCGGGGGCGCCGCGACACCACTCCCCGGTGATCTCCCTCACGACCGCACGTATTCCGCCGGTTATGGTCGACGCATGCAGAGCCGCCACCCCGCCAGCCGTACCGGACGTCCGCGCAGCGCCGCCGCGGACGCCGCGATCCTGGCCGCCACTCGGGACGCTCTGGTGGAACTCGGCTGGTCAGGGCTGACCCTGAGCGACGTGGCCACGCGGGCCGGGGTCGCGAAGACGACGCTCTACCGCCGCTGGGCGGGCAAGCACGAACTGGTGGTGGACGCGGTCGCGGAGCTGTTCGACGAGCTCGAACTGCCCGACCGCGGCAGTCTGGCCGCCGACATCGAGGGCGTGGTGCTCCAGTTCGCGGCGATCCTGGCCCGTCCGGAGGCCAGAAGTGGCCTGATGGCGGTGGTCGCGGAGGCGACCCGCGACGACGCCCTGCGCGAGCGGATCCGCGCCTCGATCGTGGACCGGCAGATGCGCCTGGTCCTGGAGGGCCGTGCCCGGGCCCAGCGCCGCGGCGAACTCCCGCCGGAACCGGACCCGGCGGAGTCGTCCCGCACGGTGGACCTGATCTTCGACATGGTGGCGGGCGCGGTGGTCCACCGCACCCTGGTGAGCGGCAAGCCGGCCGACGAGGCCTGGGTGCGCAGCTTCACCCGGGTACTGCTCCTCGGCCTGACCGCCCAGCCGGGCGGCGGGGCGGCCTAGACCGGGGTCCAGGGAGCGCCTGCCGCCCCCTGGACACGCCCGTGACGGGCAACGGTGCCTAGAAGCCCGCCGGTTCCGTGTAGACCCCCCACTCGTCCCGCAGCACCCCGCAGATCTCGCCCAGGGTCGCCTCGGCCCGTACGGCGTCGAGCATCGGCTCGATCATGTTCGCCCCGGACCGGGCGGCGCCCAGCATGCCGTCGAGGGCGGCGCGCACCGCGGCCTCGTCCCGCGCCGTCCTCCGCTCGCCCAGGACGCGGACCTGCTCCCGCTCCACCTCGTGGCTGACCCGCAGGATCTCCAGGTCCCCGGTCACCGACCCGGTGGCGACGTTGACGCCCACGACCCGCTTCTCGCCCTTCTCCAGGGACCGCTGGTAGCGGAAGGCGGACTCGGCGATCTCGCCGGTGAACCAGCCGTCCTCGATCCCGCGCAGGATCCCGGACGTGACCGGACCGATGGGGTGCTGCCCGTCCGGGTGCGCCCTGAGCCCCCGCTCCTTGATCTGCTCGAAGATCTTCTCCGCGTCCGCCTCGATCCGGTCCGTGAGCTGCTCGATGTACCAGGAACCGCCCAGCGGGTCGGCCACGTTGGCGACGCCGGTCTCCTCCATCAGCACCTGCTGGGTGCGCAGCGCGATCTCGGCGGCCTGCTCGCTGGGCAGCGCCAGCGTCTCGTCCAGCGCATTGGTGTGCAGCGAGTTGGTGCCGCCGAGCACGGCGGCCAGCGCCTCCACGGCCGTGCGCACCACGTTGTTGTACGGCTGCTGGGCGGTCAGGGAGACGCCCGCGGTCTGGGTGTGGAAGCGCAGCCACTGCGCCTTCTCGCTCTTCGCGCCGTACACGTCGCGCATCCAGCGGGCCCAGATCCGGCGGGCCGCGCGGAACTTGGCGATCTCCTCGAAGAAGTCGACGTGCGCGTCGAAGAAGAAGGAGAGGCCGGGCGCGAAGACGTCCACGTCGAGTCCGCGGCTCAGGCCCAGCTCGACGTAGCCGAAGCCGTCCGCCAGCGTGTACGCCAGCTCCTGCGCGGCCGTGGCCCCCGCCTCGCGGATGTGGTAGCCGGAGACGGACAGCGGCTTGTACGCGGGGATGCCGGCCGCGCAGTACTCCATCAGGTCGCCGATCAGCCGCAGATGGGGCTCCGGCTGGAAGAGCCACTCCTTCTGGGCGATGTACTCCTTGAAGATGTCGGTCTGCAGCGTGCCGTTGAGGACCGAGGGCGCCACGCCCTGCCGCTCGGCGGCGACCAGGTACATGCAGAAGACGGGCACCGCGGGCCCGCTGATCGTCATGGAGGTGGTCACGTCGCCGAGCGGGATGTCCTTGAACAGGACCTCCATGTCGGCGGCCGAGTCGATGGCGACGCCGCAGTGCCCGACCTCACCGAGCGAGCGCGGGTCGTCGGAGTCGCGCCCCATGAGCGTCGGCATGTCGAAGGCCACGGACAGACCGCCGCCGCCCGCGGCGAGGATCATCTTGTACCGCTCGTTGGTCTGCTCGGCGTTGCCGAACCCGGCGAACTGGCGGATCGTCCAGGTGCGGCCGCGGTAGCCGGTCGGGTGGAGCCCGCGCGTGAAGGGGTACTCCCCGGGCCACCCGATCCGCTCGAATCCCTCGTACGCGTCCCCCGGCCGGGGTCCGTACACCGGCTCCACGGAGTCGCCGGAGAGCGTGGTGAAGTCTGCGTCGCGCTTGCGCGCGGCGTCGTAGCGGGCCTGCCAGCGCCGGCGGCCTTCCTCGATGGCGTGAGCGTCCATACCCTCGAATTTACTTGGACGTCCTAGTAAATGTCGATGCCAACTGGGTCACGACCGCGCGAACGCCGCCGTACGGGTGACGTACGACGGCGCTGCGAGACGTTCGGTCAGGCCTTGGCGACGGCCGGGGCACGGTCGGCGACCTTGCCCTCGAGCTCGCGGCTGATCCTGCGCTCCACGAAGAAGGCGGCCGTCGGGATCGTGCCCGCGAGCAGCACCCAGAGCTGCTTGCCGACCGGCCACTTCGCCTTGGAGCCCAGGTCGAAGGCGAAGACCAGGTAGACGACGTACAGCCAGCCGTGCGCGATGGCGACGACCCGGGTGACGTCGGCGGCACTGTCCATGTCCAGCCCGTACTTCGCGATCATGCTCAGGCACAGCAGGACCAGCAGCACACCGGTGACGTAGGCCAGGACGCGGTAGCGGGTCAGCACGCTCTTCTTCATGCCGACGAGCGTAACCGCCCGTTCCGGGAGATCTTGCCCCGGGTCACCCCTCGTCGAAGTCGTGTGCCGCGATCCGCAGCGGGCGCAGCATGGCGAAGATCTCCGCGCACTCCTCGGCGTCGTAGGCCCCGAGGCCGAAGTCCATCGCCATCAGGTCGCGGGTGGCCGCGTCGACCACCTCGCGGCCCTTGCCGGTGATGACGGCGAGCGTGCCGCGGCCGTCGTTGGGGTTGGGCCGCTTGGCCACCAGACCGGACCTGACCAGCCGGTCCACGGTGTTCGTCACCGACGTGGGGTGCACCATGAGCCGCTCGCCGATCTTGGACATCGGCAGCTCGCCGGCCTTGGAGAAGGTGAGCAGCACCAGCGCCTCGTAGCGCGCGAAGGTCAGCCCGTACGGCTTGACCACCGCGTCGACCTCGGCCAGCAGGATCTGCTGCGCCCGCATGATCGAGGTGATCGCGGCCATCGCGGGCACGTTTCCCCAGCGCTGCTTCCAGAGCTCGTCGGCGCGTGCGATGGGGTCGAAGGGGAGACTGAGAGGCTTGGGCACGTCAGCAGACCCTACCGGCCGGTCATATGCCGCTCAGCCCTGTCTCGGTCTTCGGTCACCCGGGAGGCGCGGACGCGGCACGGATCAGCCCGCGAGGTGCCGTTCCACGGTCTCGACCTTGGCGGTCAGGCCGTCGGTCACGCCGGGCCGGATGTCCGCCTTGAGGACGAGCGAGACACGCGGCGCCCGCGCCTCCACCGCGGCGACGGCCCGCCGGACGACGTCCATGACCTCGTCCCACTCCCCCTCGACCGAGGTGAACATGGCGTCGGTGCGGTTGGGCAGCCCCGACTCGCGGACCACGCGGACGGCGTCGGCGACGTACTCCCCCACGTCCTCACCGACACCCAGGGGCGTCACGGAGAAGGCGACGATCATGCGTTCACGACCCCTTCCTTGCGGGCGCGGGCGGCGATGACGGCGCTCTCGGCCTCGCGGCGCAGCCTGCGCTCGGCGAAGAAGCCGCCGGTGGGCAGGACGGAGAGGACGAAGTAGAGGGCGGCGGTGCCGAAGCCCCACTTGGCGCGGTTCCAGGCGTCCGCCCAGAAGAGCACGTACAGGACGAACAGCACGCCGTGGATAGCGCCCATCACGGGCACCGCGTTGAAGTCCGTGGTCCGCTTCAGCACCGAGCAGAGGAGCAGGACGAGGAAGGACACGGCCTCCGGGGCGGAGACCAGGCGGAGACGGCGGAGGGCGGAGGCGGTCTTGATGTCCACGGATCACCTTCGGTGGAAGTTGCGACGACGGGCCGGCTGCTTTGTGAACACACGCACAAGCCGACCCCATTCTGGCAAACCGCACCCCTGGGGGTGCGCTCAGGGTCGTTCTCCACCCACGGGCCCTGTTCCCTCCACCCGCCTCGCCGCTACTTTCCCTGCGTGGCGATGTTCCGACTTCAGGGAAGCAAGGTGCTCGCCGTCGACATGACCGGGGACGCCGTCAAGGCGAAGAACGGCTCGATGGTCGCGTACGACGGGCAGATGACCTTCAAGAAGCTGAGCGGCGGCGGCGAGGGGCTGCGCGGGATGGTGACCCGGCGGCTCACCGGCGAGCAGATGACGGTGATGGAGGTGAGGGGGCAGGGGACCTGCTGGTTCGCGGACCGGGCCGCGGAGATCAACCTGGTCGGCCTGCGGGGGGACAGACTCCACGTCGAGTCGAGCAACCTGCTGGCGACCGACGGGGGGCTGCGCACGGGCACGACGTTCACCGGGCTGCGCGGCGCCTCGCAGGGCAACGGTCTGTTCACGACGACCGTCGAGGGCCACGGGCAGGCGGCCATCACGTCCGACGGGCCGGCGGTGGTGCTCCGGGTCAGCCCGCAGTACCCGCTGATCGTCGACCCGGGCGCCTACATCGCCCATCAGGGCGACGTGCGGCAGACCTTCCAGTCCGGTGTGACGTTCCGCACCCTCTTCGGGGAGGGCGGCGGCGAGGCCTTCCAGATCCGCTTCGAGGGCGACGGTCTGGTGTACGTCCAGCCGAGCGAGCGCAACACGATCGCGGGGGACCTGTGAGATGACCTTCCGGGAGATCAACAACAAGATGGTCGAGGCGACCGTGCTGCCCGGGCAGCGGCTGTTCAGCCAGCGCGGCGCGATGCTCGCCTACCGGGGGGAGGTGTCCTTCACCCCCAACCTGCAGGGCGGCCAGGGCGGGCTGATGTCCATGATCGGGCGCCGGGTGGCTGGTGAGGCGGCCCCGCTGATGTCCGTCGAGGGCAGCGGGACGGTGTTCTTCGGGCACGGCGGCCACCACGTCCACGTCATCGCTCTCACCGGCGACACCCTCTACGTAGAGGCCGACCGGCTGCTCGCCTTCGAGGGCACGCTCCGGCAGGGCACGATGTTCATGGGTTCCCAGGGCGGGGTGATGGGGCTGGTGCGCGGCCAGGTCACCGGGCAGGGCCTGTTCACCACCACCCTCCAGGGGCAGGGCTCGGTGGCCGTGATGGCGCACGGCGGGGTCTTCGAGATCCCGATCACCCCGCAGCGCCCGGTGCACGTGGACCCGCAGGCCTACGTCGCCCACCACGGCGACGTGCGCAACAAGCTGTCCACCGCGCTCGGCTGGCGGGACATGGTGGGCCGCGGCTCCGGGGAGGCGTTCCAGCTCGAGCTGAGCGGCAGCGGCACGGTGTACGTCCAGGCCTCGGAGGAGAAGCTGTGAGCGCGTACGGATCCCCCGGCGGCCCCGTGGTGCACGACCCGGTGACCCTGCCCGCCGACGACAACGTGAACAAGTACACCTTCTGCGTCGAGCTCAAGGGCGGGGAGTGGTTCCTGCAGAAGGGGAAGATGATCGCCTACTACGGGGCGATCGAGTTCAACGGCATCGGGCACGGGCGACTCGACCGACTTGTCCGTACGTCGTTCCATTCGCCACTGCACGCGAGCGACTGGGTCGTGGCGGCCGGCTCGGGGAAGATGCTGCTGGCCGACCGGGCCTTCGACGTCAACTCCTATGACCTGGACGACGGGAACTTGACCATTCGCGCGGGCAATCTGCTCGCTTTTCAGCCAAGTCTCGCGCTCAAGCAGTCGATCGTGCCAGGTTTTCTGACACTCATCGGAACCGGAAAGTTCGTCGCCGCATCTAACGGTCCGGTGGTGTTCCTGGAACCGCCGATCCGGGTGGATCCCCAGGCGCTGGTCGGGTGGGCCGACTGCCCGTCACCGTGTCATCACTACGACCACGGGTATCTGACAGGTGTCATGGGCGGTCTACGTGCGATGACGGGGTTGGGCGGCGCTTCCGGCGAGGAGCACCAGTTCGAGTTCGTCGGCGCCGGGACGGTCCTCCTCCAGTCGAGTGAGACGCTGATGGCGGAGCAGTCGACAGGGGCGGTTCCGCCCGAACCGGGGGTCCCCGGCGGTGGCGGAGCGGCACCGGGTGGACACGGTCCGCAATCGTCGGGCACACCGCGCCTTCCCGGACAGCTCGGGGACCTCCAACGTCGCTTCGGGCTGTGAGCGGTAGTCTGCGGAGTGTGACGGCTCGAACGCGTGCGCACCGTCACACCATCCGAAGTAGTTCGTCATTCAACTTCTTAGGTAGACTTCATTCATGGAGACCGAGACGGCCACGCGCTGGCTGACCGATGCGGAGCAGTGCGCCTGGCGCACCCACCTGGAGGTCAACAGGCTGTTGACGTACCAGCTCGAAAAGGATCTGCAGCCGTTCGGCCTGACGATGAACGACTACGAGATTCTCGTGAACCTGTCCGAGTCGGACGACGTGCGGATGCGCATGAGCGACCTGGCGTCCGCCACGCTGCAGTCGAAGAGCCGGCTCTCGCACCAGATCACGCGGATGGAGAACGCGAACCTGGTCCGGCGCGAGAACTGCGAGTCCGACCGGCGGGGCCTGTACGCCGTGCTGACGGAGCACGGCATGGAGACGATGCGGAAGGTCGCGCCCCACCACGTGGCGTCGGTGCGCAGGCACTTCATAGACCTGCTGTCGCCCGATGCGCTGACCGAACTGGACAAGGCGCTCAAGCCGATCGCCGAGCACCTGAGAGGGCATCGGGGGCGTCCCTGACAGCGGCCGCCCATCGGGGCGCGGGCGCGGCCCGCGCCCCGGGGGCCGCGCCCGGGCACCCGGCGGTCAGCCCTCCGTCAGCCCCGCCACCAGCTCGTCCGCCGCGCGGTAGGGGTCCAGGCCGCCCGCCACGATGCGCTCGGCGAGAGCGCTGAGCCTGCGGTCACCGTGGAGGTCGCCGATCCGCTCGCGCAGGGCCGTGACCGCGATGGTCTCCACCTCGCGGGCCGCGCGGGCCCGGCGGCGCTCGGCCAGCACGCCGTGCTCCTCCATCCAGGCCCGGTGCTTCTCCAGGGCCTCCACCACCTCGTCCACGCCCTCGGCACGGGCCGCGACCGTCTTGACGATGGGCGGGCGCCAGTCACCGGGGCCGCGGGCCTCGCCCAGGCCCAGCATGTGGTTCAGCTCGCGGGCCGTGGCGTCGGCGCCGTCACGGTCGGCCTTGTTGACGACGTAGACGTCGCCGATCTCCAGGATTCCGGCCTTCGCCGCCTGGATGCCGTCGCCCATGCCCGGGGCCAGCAGCACCACGGACGTGTCCGCCTGGGAGGCGATCTCCACCTCGGACTGGCCGACGCCGACCGTCTCCACCAGGATCACGTCGCAGCCCGCCGCGTCCAGCACGCGGATCGCCTGGGGCGCCGCCCAGGCCAGACCGCCCAGGTGGCCCCGGGTGGCCATCGAGCGGATGTAGACGCCGGGGTCGGAGGCGTGGTCCGACATGCGGACGCGGTCACCCAGCAGGGCGCCCCCGGAGAAGGGCGACGACGGGTCGACGGCCAGGACCCCGACCCGCCTGCCCTGCTTGCGGTACGCCGTGACGAGGGCGGAGGTGGAGGTCGACTTGCCGACGCCGGGCGAGCCGGTCAGGCCCACCACGTAGGCGTTGCCGGTCAGCGGGGCGAGCGCCGCCATGACCTCCCTGAGTTGCGGGGACGCCCCCTCCACCAAGGAGATCAGCCGGGCCACGGCCCGCGGCCGGCCTTCCCTGGCCTGGGCCACCAGAGAGGAGACGTCCTGCATCAAACAGCTCCGTTCACTTCACCGACACGACTTCGGACTCAGGCCTTCGGTACCCGCACGATCAGGGCGTCACCCTGACCGCCGCCGCCGCACAGCGCGGCCGCGCCGACGCCGCCGCCCCGGCGCTTGAGCTCCAGCGCCAAGTGCAGCACGAGCCGGGCGCCGGACATGCCGATCGGGTGACCCAGCGCGATGGCGCCGCCGTTGACGTTCACCTTTTCCGTGGAAACGCCGAGGTCCTTCATTGACTGGACCGCGACCGCCGCGAAGGCCTCGTTGATCTCGATGAGGTCGAGGTCGGAGACCTCCAGGCCGTCCTTCTTCAGGGCGTGCTGGATGGCGTTGGACGGCTGGGACTGCAGGGAGTTGTCCGGGCCGGCCACGTTGCCGTGCGCGCCGATCTCGGCGAGCCACTCCAGGCCCAGCTCCTGCGCCTTGGCCTTGCTCATCACGACCACGGCGGCCGCGCCGTCCGAGATCTGCGAGGAGGACCCGGCGGTGATCGTGCCGTCCTTCGCGAACGCGGGCCGCAGCTTGCCGAGCGACTCCGCGGTGGTGTCGCCGCGGATGCCCTCGTCCTTGCTGAAGAGGACCGGCTCGCCCTTGCGCTGCGGGATCTCGACCGGGGTGATCTCGGCCTCGAAGATGCCGTTCTTCTGCGCGGCGGCGGCCCGCTGGTGCGACAGGGCGGCGATCTCGTCCTGCTCCGGGCGCTTGATGCCGAGGCGCGTGTTGTGCTTCTCCGTCGACTCGCCCATGGCGATGTTCTCGAAGGAGTCGGTCAGGCCGTCGTGGGCCATGGCGTCGAGCAGCTCGACGGCACCGTACTTGTAGCCCTCACGGGACTTCGGCAGCAGGTGCGGGGCGTTGGTCATGGACTCCTGGCCGCCGGCCACCACGATGTCGAACTCGCCGGCGCGGATCAGCTGGTCGGCCAGCGCGATCGCGTCCAGACCCGAGAGACACACCTTGTTGATGGTCAGCGCCGGGACGTTCATGGGAATGCCGGCCTTGACCGCGGCCTGGCGGGCCGGGATCTGACCCGCCCCGGCCTGCAGCACCTGACCCATGATCACGTACTGCACCTGGTCGCCACCGATCCCCGCACGGTCGAGGGCGGCCTTGATCGCGAAGCCGCCGAGGTCGGCTCCCGAGAAGGACTTCAGCGAGCCGAGCAGCCGCCCCATGGGCGTACGCGCGCCCGCGACGATCACCGAGCTGGTCGTACCGGGTGTTCCAGAAGACATGAGCTGCGATCCCCTTACCGGCCTGCACAGCCGAGGAGTGAACGAGGGTTTACTTCGAATGTACTGAGCGGCACTCCGTGCCGTCATCGGCCCGTCGGTGTGATCGCGCGCACGTTGCGTAACCACGGCGGTGGCGCTGCACTGAATCCATGCTGACGCGAATCGACCACATCGGGATCGCCTGCCACGACCTCGACGCCACCGTCGAGTTCTACCGGGCCACGTACGGCTTCGAGGTGTTCCACACCGAGGTCAACGAGGAACAGGGCGTGCGCGAGGCCATGCTCAAGATCAACGAGACGTCCGACGGCGGCGCCTCCTACCTCCAGCTCCTGGAACCGACCCGCGAGGACTCCGCGGTCGGCAAGTGGCTGGCCAAGAACGGCGAGGGCGTCCACCACATCGCCTTCGGTACGGCGGACGTCGACGCGGACGCCGACTCCATCCGGGGCAAGGGCGTACGCGTTCTGTACGACGAGCCACGACGCGGCTCCATGGGGTCGCGGATCACCTTCCTGCACCCGAAGGATTGCCACGGTGTCCTGACAGAACTGGTCACTTCGGCCCCAGTTGAGTCACCTGAGCACTGACCCTCGTACATATGGGCCGGTAGGGTTGGGGGCGGTCGTCCTCAGAACCGGGACGACCGCATGCCGGGGTCCGGGTTTCGGGGGACGAGCGTCGGGGCAGCAGCCCGTGCTCCGCCGTTGATCTGACACCATTCCCCGGGGGCTCCGTCCGGCGGATGGGCGGTGCTCGTTGGAGAAGCTCACCAGGGGACGGATGGGACCGCGCAGTGCGGGGCTACGAGAGCCAGGAGCGAGAGCCGGCGGCTGACGTCGACCACCTCTCTCGGTTCGAGGCCGAGATGAAGCGGCTGAGGACCGAGCGGGAAAAGGCGATTCAGCACGCCGAGGACCTCGGCTACCAGGTCGAGGTGCTGCGCGCCAAGCTGCACGAGGCGCGCCGCACCCTGATGACCCGGCCCGCCTATGACGGCGGTGACATCGGCTATCAGGCCGAGCAGTTGCTCCGCAATGCCCAGATGCAGGCCGACCAGCTGCGCCAGGACGCCGAGCGGGAGCTGAGCCAGGCCCGCGCGCAGACCCAGCGCATCCTGCAGGAGCACGCCGAGCAGGCCGCGCGGCTCCAGACCGAGCTGCACCAGGAGGCGGTCACCCGCCGCCAGCAGCTCGACCAGGAGCTGGCCGAGCGGCGGCAGACCGTCGAGTCGCACGTCAACGAGAACGTGGCGTGGGCGGAGCAGCTTCGCGCCCGCACCGAGTCGCAGGCCCGCCGGCTGCTGGAAGAGTCCCGTGCCGAGGCCGAGCAGGCCATGGCCGCCGCCCGCGCGGAGGCCGAGCGGCTGACCCGGGAGGCCCGCGAGCGGCTGCAGAGCGACGCGGAGGCCGCGCGCGCCGAGGCCGAGCAGCTGCTGCGCCGTGCCCGCACCGACGCCGAGCGGCTGCTGAACGCCGCCTCCACGCAGGCGCAGGAGGCCACCGACCACGCCGAGCAGCTGCGCACCTCCACCGCCAACGAGTCGGACGCCGCCCGCCGGCAGTCCACCGAGCTGAGCCGGGCCGCCGAGCAGCGCATGGCGGAGGCCGAGGAGGCGCTGCGCAAGGCGCAGTCCGAGTCCGAGAAGCTGCTCACGGAGGCCAAGGAGGCGGCCGCCAAGGCGCTGGCCGGCGCCGAGGCCGCCAACGAGACCCGCACCCGTACCGCCAAGGAGCAGGTCGCCCGGCTGGTCGAGGAGGCCACCAAGGAGGCCGAGAACACCAGGTCCGAGGCCGAGCAGCTGGTCGCGGACGCGCGCGCCGAGGCCGAGAAGATCGTCGCCGAGGCCGGTGAGAAGGCCCGCAGCGTCACCGCCGAGGAGACGGCGACCCAGCTGTCGAAGGCGGCCCGGACCGCCGAGGACGTCCTCGACAAGGCGTCGGAGGACGCCAAGAAGACCATCAAGGCCGCGGCCGAGGAGGCCGAGCGGGTCCGCCGGGAGGCCGAGGCCGAGGCGGACCGGCTGCGCTCCGAGGCGCACGACATCGCCGAGCAGCTCAAGGGCGCGGCGAAGGACGACACCAAGGAGTACCGCGCCAAGACGGTCGAGCTGCAGGAGGAGGCGCGCCGGCTGCGCGGCGAGGCCGAGCAGCTGCGCGCCGACGCGGTCGCGGAGGGCGAGTCCATCCGCGCCGAGGCCCGCCGGGAGGCCGTGGCCCAGATCGAGGAGGCGGCCAGGTCCGCCGAGGAGCTGCTCGCCAAGGCCCGGGCGGACGCCGACGAGCTGCGCCAGAAGGCGACCTCGGACAGCGAGAAGGTGCGCACCGAGGCCATCGAGCGGGCCACCACGCTGCGCCGGCAGGCCGAGGAGACACTGGAGCGCACCCGCAAGGAGGCCGAGCGGCACCGCGCGGAGGTCGTCGAGCAGTCCGACGCGCTGAAGGCGGACGCCGAACGGGCCGCGCGCGAACTGCGCGAGGAGACCGAGCGGGCGGTCGAGGCGCGGCGCGCCGAGGCCGCCGAGGAGCTGACCCGGCTGCAGACCGAGGCCCAGGAGCGGCTGGCGTCGGCCGAACAGGCCCTCGGCGAGGCCCGTGAGGAGGCCGCCCGGATCCGCCGGGAGGCCGCCGAGGAGGGCGAGCGGCTGCGCACGGAGGCCGCCGAGCGGATCCGTACGCTCCAGCAGCAGGCCGAGGACGAGGCCGAACGGCTGCGCACCGAGGCCGCCTCGGACGCGTCCGCCTCGCGCGCCGAGGGCGAGGCCGTCGCCGTGCGGCTGCGCACGGAGGCCGCGACCGAGGCCGAACGGCTGAAGGTGGAGGCCCAGGAGACCGCCGACCGGGTCCGCGCGGAGGCGCAGGCCGCCGCCGAGCGGCTCGGCACCGAGGCGTCCGAGACGCTGGCCGCGGCCCAGGAGGAGGCGGCCCGCCGCCGCCGCGAGGCCGAGGAGCTGCTCGGTGCCGCGCGGTCCGAGGCCGACCAGGAGCGCGAGCGGGCCCGCGAGCAGAGCGAGGAGCTGCTGGCCTCGGCCCGCAAGCGGGTGGAGGACGCGCAGACCGAGGCGACCCGGCTGGTCGAGGAGGCCGACCGGCGCGCCACCGAGATGGTGTCCGCCGCCGAGCAGCACGCCCAGCAGGTACGGGACTCCGTCGCCGGGCTGCACGAGCAGGCGCAGGCGGAGATCACCGGGCTGCGTTCGGCCGCCGAGCACGCGGCCGACCGTACGAAGCGGGAGGCGCAGGAGGAGGCGGACCGGGTCCGCTCCGACGCCTACGCCGAGCGGGAGCGGGCCGGCGAGGACGCCTCGCGGCTGCGGCGCGAGGCGCACGAGGAGGCGGAGGCCGCCAAGGCGCTCGCCGAGCGCACGGTCGCGGAGGCGATCGCGGAGTCCGACCGGCTGCGCACCGAATCGTCCGCGCACGCCCAGCGGGTGCGCACCGAGGCGTCGGACGCGCTCGCCGAGGCCGACCAGGCCGCCTCCCGCACCCGGGCGGACGCCCGGGAGGACGCCAACCGCATCCGTTCGGACGCGGCGGCCCAGGTGGACACGCTCATCACGGAGGCCACCGCCGAGGCGGAGCGGCTGCAGACCGAGACGGCCGCCGAGGCCGAGCGGGTGCGGGCCGAGGCGGTCACGGAGGCGGACCGGGTCCGCGCCGAGGCCGTCGCGAACGCCGAGCAGCTCGTCGGGGACGCCACCGGCGAGGCCGAACGGCTGCGTGCCGAGGCCGCCGAGACGGTGGGTTCGGCGCAGGCGCACGCGGAGCGGCTGCGGGCCGAGGCCGAGCGGCTGCGGGCGGACGCCGAGGCCGAGGCCGAGCGGCTGACCGGGTCCGCGCGCGAGGAGGCCGAGCGCACCCTGGACGCGGCCCGCAAGGACGCCAACAAGCGGCGGTCGGAGGCGGCCGAGCAGGTCGACACGCTCATCACGGAGACCACGGCCGAGGCGGACAAGCTGCTCACCGAGGCCCAGCAGCAGGCGCTGAAGACCACCGCGGACGCGGAGTCGCAGGCCGACACGATGGTGGGCGCGGCCCGCAGCGAGGCCGACCGGATCGTGTCCGAGGCGACCGTCGAGGGCAACTCCCGGGTGGAGAAGGCCCGCACGGACGCGGACGAGCTGCTGGTCGGCGCCCGCCGGGACGCGACCGCGATCCGCGAGCGCGCGGAGGAGCTGCGCGAACGCATCACCGCCGAGATCGAGGAGCTGCACGAGCGGGCCCGCCGGGAGGCCGCCGAGACGATGAAGTCGACCGGCGACCGCTGCGACGCGCTGATCAAGGCCGCCGAGGAGCAGCTCGCCGAGGCGCAGTCGAAGGCCAAGGAACTGGTGTCGGAGGCCAACTCCGAGGCCGGCAAGGTCCGCATCGCCGCCGTCAAGAAGGCGGAGGGGCTGCTCAAGGAGGCCGAGCAGAAGAAGGCCACGCTGGTCAGGGAGGCCGAGGAGCTCAAGGCCGAGGCGGTCCGCGAGGCGCGGCGCACGGTCGAGGAGGGCAAGCGGGAGCTGGAGCTGCTGGTGCGCCGCCGCGAGGACATCAACACCGAGATCTCCCGGGTCCAGGACGTCCTGGAGGCGCTGGAGTCCTTCGAGACGCCGGCGGCCGGCAAGGACAACGGGGTCAAGGCGGGAGCGACGGTGGGTTCCCCCCGTTCGGGTGGCAAGTCGTCGGAGAGCTAGCGAACGGGAAGGCTTGAGGTGTCTTCTGGGTGCTTTGCCCAGGTCTTTGGCAAGCCGTCATGTGATCAGCCACCCGAAAGAGGTGTCATTCTCCAGATCAAACACGTATCCGCTCGATGACACACCGCTTCGGCGCCTAGGATTCCACCTATCACCTCACCGGTCTCATTCGACAGGAACCCCATGAGCGACACTTCCCCCTACGGCTTCGAGCTTGTGCGGCGTGGGTACGACCGCGCTCAGGTGGACGAACGCATCTCCAAGCTCGTCTCCGACCGTGACAGCGCCCTCTCCCGCATCACCGCGCTGGAGAAGCGCATCGAGGAGCTGCACCTCGAGACGCAGAACGCGCAGGCCCAGGTCACCGACGCCGAGCCGTCGTACGCGGGTCTCGGGGCGCGGGTCGAGAAGATCCTGCGCCTGGCCGAGGAAGAGGCCAAGGATCTGCGCGACGAGGCGCGGCGCGCGGCCGAGCAGCACCGCGAGCTTGCCGAGTCGGCGGCCCAGCAGGTCCGCAACGACGCCGAGTCCTTCGCCGCCGAGCGCAAGGCCAAGGCCGAGGACGAGGGCGTCCGGATCGTCGAGAAGGCCAAGGGCGAGGCCGCCCAGCTCCGCACCGACGCGCAGAAGGACGCGCAGTCCAAGCGCGAGGAGGCGGACGCCCTCTTCGAGGAGACCCGTGCCAAGGCCGCGCAGGCCGCCGCCGACTTCGAGACGAACCTGGCCAAGCGCCGCGAGCAGTCCGAGCGCGACCTGGCCTCGCGTCAGCAGAAGGCCGAGAAGCGCCTCGCGGAGATCGAGCACCGCGCCGAGCAGCTCCGTCTGGAGGCGGAGAAGCTGCGCACCGACGCCGAGCGCCGCGCCCGCCAGACGGTGGAGACGGCCCAGCGCCAGGCCGAGGACATCGTGGCCGACGCCAATGCCAAGGCCGACCGGATCCGTTCGGAATCCGAGCGCGAGCTCGCGGCTCTCACCAACCGCCGCGACTCCATCAACGCCCAGCTCACGAACGTGCGCGAGATGCTCGCCACGCTGACCGGTGCCGCGGTGGCCGCCGCCGGTTCGCCGGCCGAGGACGAGTCGATCTCCCGGGGTGTCCCGGCGCAGCAGACCCGCTAGTCGAGCGACCCGGTGAGGGGCGGTGGGACCTTGTCCCGCCGCCCCTTCCGTGTGCGCGTAGCCTGACGGAAGAGTGAGAGGGGCCGCCCCATGTCCGACACCGACAGGTCCCTGGAGGAGGCGGTCCTCGATCTGCTGGACCGCAGAGCGCCGGGCGCCTCGGTCTGTCCGTCGGACGTGGCCCGTGCGGTCCACCGGTCCGACGACGACGGCTGGCGGGAACTGATGGAGCCCGTCCGCCGGGCCGCCTCCCGGCTCGCGGCCCGGGGGCAGGTGGAGATCACCCAGCACGGCACTCGCGTCGATCCCGCGCGGGCCCGCGGCCCGATCCGGATCCGCCGGCCCTCCCGCTGACCGCGCTCACCGCCGCGGACCGAGCCGTCCTCCCGAGTGGCAGGGCCCCTGCCCCCGTCCTAGCGTGGCCGCATGATCGAGCTCGAGGGGCTGACCAAGCGGTACGGCGAGAAGGTGGCGGTGGACCACCTCACCTTCACCGTGCGCCCGGGCATCGTGACGGGTTTTCTCGGGCCCAACGGCGCCGGGAAGTCCACGACCATGCGGATGATCCTCGGGCTGGACCGGCCGACCGCCGGTGACGTGCGCATCGACGGCCGCCACTACGAGCAGCTCAGGGACCCGCTCACCTCGATCGGGGCGCTGCTCGACGCCAAGGCGGTGCACGGCGGCCGCAGCGCCCACAACCACCTGCTCTGTCTGGCGCAGAGCAACGGCATCCCGGCGCGCCGGGTGGGCGAGGTGCTCGACGCCGTCGGGCTCACCGCCGTGGCGCGGAAGAAGGCCAAGGGGTTCTCGTACGGCATGGGCCAGCGGCTCGGCATCGCGGGCGCGCTGCTCGGCGATCCGCGGATCCTGATGTTCGACGAGCCGGTCAACGGGCTCGACCCGGAGGGCATCCACTGGATCCGGAACCTGATGAAGTCGCTGGCCGCCCAGGGGCGGACGGTGTTCGTCTCCAGCCATCTGATGAGCGAGATGGCGCTGACCGCCGAGCACCTGGTGGTCATCGGACAGGGGCGGCTGCTCGCCGACACCTCCATGGCCGACTTCATCCGGCAGCACTCGCGGGCCTACGTGCGCATCCGTACGCCCCAGCGCGAGCGGCTCCTGGACGTGCTGCACGAGGGCGGGATCACCGTCGTCGAGGCGGGCGGCGGAGCGCTGGAGGTGGAGGGCGGCAAGGCGGAGCGGATCGGGGAACTGGCCGCACGCAACGGGATCGTGCTGCACGAGCTGAGCCCGCAGCACGCCTCGCTGGAGGAGGCGTTCATGCGGCTCACGGCCGAGTCGGTGGAGTACCACGCGCACACCGAACCCACCGTCCCGGTCCGCCAGGACTGGGGCGCCGGCTGGAAGGGAGCCTGAGCATGGCCGCCGCGCAGGTGATCCGGTCCGAGTGGACCAAGATCCGGTCCGTCTCGTCCACGGTGTGGACCCTCTCGCTGGCCGTCCTGGTCACGCTCGCCCTCGGGATGCTCATCTCCGCGCTGACCCGGAACCAGTTCGACAACATGCCGGTGCGCGACCGGCTCTCCTTCGACGCCACCGTGGTCAGCTTCGCGGGCATGACCCTGGGCCAGCTCGCCATGATCGTGTTCGGGGTGCTCGTCGTCTCCAACGAGTACAGCACCGGCATGATCCGGGTGTCGCTGGCCGCCGTGCCGCAGCGGGGCACCTTCCTGTTCGGCAAGATCGCCGTGGCCACCGCGCTCGCGCTGCTGGTCGGCATGGCCACCAGCTTCGCCGCGTTCTTCCTCGGGCAGGCCATGCTGGGCTCCCTGCGCACCCATCTCGGCGACCCGGGTGTGCTGCGCGCGGTGATCGGCGGCGGTCTCTACATGACGCTGATCGCGATGTTCTCCATGGGCGTCGCCACGATGCTGCGCTCGCCGCTGCTCTCGCTCGGCATCCTGATGCCGTTCTTCTTCCTCGTCTCCAACATCCTCGGCAACGTGGACGCCACCAAGAAGATCGGCCGGTTCCTGCCCGACCAGGCCGGCAGCCGGATCATGCAGGTGGTGCCGAGGATCGGTGACGACACCCCCTACGGCCCCTGGGGCGGGCTCGGGATCATGGCGCTGTGGGTGGCCGCGGCGCTCGCGGGAGGGTACGCCCTGCTGAAGCGGCGGGACGCCCAGTGAGTCGTTTCGGCCACGTTCGGTGACGCTCTGGCTTTACTTTTCCTTGGCCGGAACCGTCAGCGCCCGGATATCCTCCTAACCCTTACGGGGGCGTGTGCCCCGCTGTCCTGAACCTTTCGATGGGTGCGGAGCATGATCGAGGCTGTCGGCCTGACCAAGCGCTACGGCGACAAGACCGCCGTGTACAACCTTTCCTTCCAGGTGCGACCGGGTGCGGTGACCGGCTTCCTCGGGCCCAACGGCTCGGGCAAGTCGACCACCATGCGGATGATCCTCGGGCTGGACAATCCGACGTCCGGCGCCGTGACCATCGGCGGCTACCCCTACCGCAGGCTGCCCAACGCCCCCCGCCAGGTCGGCGCGCTGCTCGACGCCAAGGCGGTGCACGGCGGCCGGTCCGCCCGCAGCCACCTGCTCAGCCTCGCCCAGCTCTCCGGCATCCCGGCCCGCCGGGTGGACGAGGTGCTCGGGGTGGTCGGTCTCCAGGAAGTGGCGAAGAAGCGGTCGAAGGGCTTCTCGCTGGGCATGGGCCAGCGGCTCGGCATCGCCGCCGCGCTGCTCGGCGACCCCCAGGTGCTCCTCTTCGACGAGCCGGTCAACGGCCTCGACCCCGAGGGCATCCTCTGGGTACGCAACCTGATGAAGGCGCTGGCCGCCGAGGGCCGTACCGTCTTCGTCTCCTCGCACCTGATGAGCGAGATGGCGCTGACCGCCGACCATCTCATCGTCATCGGGCGCGGCCAGCTCCTCGCGGACATGAGCGTGAAGGAGTTCATCTCCGCCAACTCCGCCGACTTCGCGCGGGTCCGCACGCCCGACACCGAGCCCCAGTTGCGCGAGAAGCTGTCCTCCGCGCTCACCGAGGCGGGCGGTCATGTGCTGCCGGAGCAGGACGGCGCGCTGCGCGTGACCGGGCTGCCGCTGCCCCGCATCAGCGACCTCGCGCACGAGGCGGACGTACGGCTGTGGGAGCTGTCGCCGCACCAGGCCTCGCTGGAGGAGGCCTACATGCGGATGACGCAGGGCGCCGTCGACTACCGCTCCACCATCGACCAGAAGGCGGGGCTGCAGCAGCCGCTGCCGCCCGGCGCCCAGCCGCCCATGCCGGTTCCCGGCCAGGGCCAGCCCGGCTGGTACGCCCCGCCGCCGCCGCAGGCGGGCGGCCACCCGTTCGCGATGCAGGCGCCCCAGGGGCCGTACGGCGGTGCTCCCGCGGGCGCACCGTACGGGGCACCCGGCGCGGGCGCCCCCAACCCGTACGCCGCCCCCGCCGCACAGGCGCCCCAGGCTCCGCCGGTCCCGCAGGCACAGCCGGCGCCGCAGGCACAGCCCCCGGCGGCCGCTCCCCCGGCCCCGGCCGACCGACCGTCCCAGTCCGCACCCGCGGCCCCGGCCGCCGACCCGACCCAGCCCGAGGACGCCCGATGAGCACCCACCAGCCCCCGATGCCGCAGGCCCCGGCCGCCGCGCCCGAATGGCAGGCGGCGCCCGGCGGGAACCTCCCCGGCTACAACTCGCCGATCCCCGTCGTGCGCACCCACCTCGGGCACGCGCTGGCGTCCGAGTGGACCAAGATCAAGTCGGTGCGCTCGACGATGTGGACGCTCGGCGTCTTCGTCCTGCTGGTCGTCGGCATCGGCCTGCTCGCCGGTGTGGCGGTCCGGGGCTCCGGCGACCTCAGCGGCCAGAGCCCGCTGACCCTCGGCTTCTTCGGCCTGCTGATCGGCATGATGTGCATCATCACGCTCGGCGTGCTGACCACGGCCTCCGAGTACGGCACGGGCATGATCCGTACGACGATGACCGCCTGCCCGAGCCGGGGCCGGGTGCTGGCCGCCAAGGCGATCGTCTTCTTCGCGCTCGCCTTCGTGGTGACGCTGGCGGTGGTGTCCTTCGTGGCGATGCTCCAGGCCTCCATGCTGGACGGCCAGGGCGCGAAGAGCCCGACCACCGGGGAATGGCTGAAGGCCACGCTCGGCATCAGCCTCTACATCGCACTGCTCGGACTGCTGTCGCTGCTCGTCGGCTCGATGATCCGGCACTCGGCGGGCGCCATCACCATCATGATCGGCGCCGTGCTCGCGCCGCTGGTGATCGCGCTCTTCATGAACGCGTCGTCGCTGGAGAAGGTTCAGACGGCGCTGCTGGAGTACTCGATCCCGAGCCAGATGGGCGTGTTCTACGACAACACCCTCAGCCACTCCGGCCCGTCGGGCTGGGACCCGCTGTGGATCATGCTGGGCGTGACCGCCGCGGCCTACGCGGGCGCCTACGCCCTGCTCCAGAGCCGGGACGTCTGAGTCCCGGGGTCAGAACCTCGGCGCGTTACGGGACCGCTGCACCCTCGTGGTGCGGCGGTCCTTCGCGTTCCAGCACGCCTTGTGCCAGTGCCGGCGGTCGTCCACGCCGGCGTGCTCGGGCCAGGCCACCACGTGCGGGACGGCGGAGGGGATGAGCTGGTCGCAGCCCGGGCAGCGGTAGGTCTTGCCCTCGGCGCTCGCCCCCGCGACGTGGCGCACGCTCCACTCCTCGCCCCGCCAGCTCTCCGCGGACTGCCAGCCGCCGTACCGGCCGTCCTGATCGTCCTCGGCGCTCCGGCCGGACGATCCGGCTGCCTTCGGTCGGTTGCGACGCGGGGACACGGGACACCTCTCGGAGCTATACAGGAAGCACGGGCCGCATCCAGCGTACGCGGCGCCGGTACGGGTACGCGTAGCACTCCGAACCGCACAAGTACCCCTGCCAAGGCGCGCATTCTGCAGACAATCCGCAAATCTCCCCGCCAGGCCGTGTCCTCGGCACGTGTCAGACGGTTATGCCGGGTGGGGGAGCTCCGGTCGGAGCCAAGGAAGCAGGAAGAGCGATGCGCGTAGGAAGCTTTGTGCTGGCGGCCCAGTTCCCGGGTCAGGGCCCCGGGGAGGCACTGCACCGGGCGGTCCGCTCGGCGGAGGTCGCCGAACAGGCCGGGCTGGACACAGTGTGGCTGGCCGAGCACCACTTCGTGCCGTACGGCACATGTCCGTCCGCGGTCACCCTGGCCGCCTTGCTGCTCGGCCGCACCGAGCGCGTCCGGGTCGGCACCGCGGTCAGTGTGCTGCCCACCGCCCACCCGGTCGCCCTCGGCGAACAGGCCGCGCTGCTGCACCTGACGAGCGGCGGGCGGTTCACGCTGGGCGTGGGGCGCGGCGGGCCGTGGGTGGACCTGGAGGTGTTCGGCGCGGGCCTGGAGGCGTACGAGCGGGGGTTCCCGGAATCACTCGATCTGCTGGTGCGCTGGCTGCGCGAACCGTCCGTCGCGGCTTCGGGTGAACGCTTCTCCTTCCGGGAGGTGCCCGTCGTGCCCCGCCCCTCGGAGGCGCTGACGGAGACGCCGGGACCGGAGGTGGTCGTCGCCTGCACCTCACCGGCCACGGTCCGGCTGGCGGCCGAGCGCGGACTGCCGATGCTGCTCGGGATGCACATCGGTGACGAGGAAAAGGCCGAGATGGTCGCCCTGTGGCGGCGGTCCGCGCGGGCTGCCGGCCGGCCGGCCGAGGAGATCGCGGGCGCGGCCCATGTCTCGGCGGGCGTCTGCCAGCTCGCGGACCGGCGCACCGACGCGGTGGAGACCCTGCTGAAGGCGATGCCGGGCTGGCTGAAACAGGGCCTCGACGCCCATGTGACGGTGGACGGCCGGGCGCGCGCGATGCGCGACCCGTTCGCCTACACCGAACTGCTCTGCGGGCTGCACCCGGTGGGCACCCCGCGGCTGGCCGCCGACCGGCTCGCGGCCACCTCGGAACGCACCGGGATCTCCCGGTTCGCCCTGCTTGTCGAGGGGTCGGGCGACCTCGCGGCGACGGAGGAGAACGTGCGGCGGCTGGGCGCCGAGGTGCTGCCCCAGCTGCGCTGACGGGCCGCCGGATCCCCGGCGCCCAGGGGTGCTTGCCGCCCCAGTACGTATGCACCTCCCCCGGGCGGAGCGGCAAGCGAGCGGCTCACTGTGTCAGCAGCCGGGTGTCCGCGCGTCAGCAGTCCCGGAGTTCCGGCGACTGGTTCAGCAACTGGTTGCGCATCGAGGTGAAGCGGGCCAGCGTCTCGTCCACCGAGTCGTCCAGCGGGAACACCGCGACCCGGTGGCAGTTCTGGAAGGCGAGCCGTACACCGAAGTGCCGCTGCAGCGCACCGCGTATGGCGTCACTCGCCAGCGCACGCAGCAGCTGACCACGTGCCTGCTCGTCCGGCGGGGGCGTCTGGTTGTCGGCGAAGGGTCCGCCGTCCACCTTCAGCTGGGCCACCAGGGAGCTGATCATCTCCCACGCATAAGGCAGGGAGGTCCGGACGCAGTCGACGAATGCTGCTTCGTCGACCTCGCCTCGCTCGGCCTGTTCGAGTAGGGCCGGTGAGACGTCGAGCGACATGGGTTCTCCTCTCGCACCCCCGACGAGCAGGGGTTGCCGGACAGACAGGGGAGTTCGCGATACCGAACACGCTGGGTACACGGACCGCGACCTCCCGTTCTCTACGGTAGGCAACGGTCGGTGACCACACCAGCAGATTGCGTATATGGAACGGTCCCTTTGGGCACACAATCGGCCAGAGTTGAACAGGAGTTTCCAGGGATAAAAGGGGTGGTTTCCCTGGTGCGCGGTGCCGGTGGGGCCGGCGGCGGGAGGGCGAATCGCGTGCACCACCGGGTGTCGAGTAGCGTTGCCGACCATGCGTCTCGTCATTGCCCGATGCTCGGTCGACTACGCCGGCCGGCTCACCGCCCACCTGCCCTCGGCGCCCCGCCTGATCCTGGTCAAGGCGGACGGCAGCGTCTCCATCCACGCGGACGACCGGGCGTACAAGCCCCTCAACTGGATGTCCCCGCCCTGCACGCTCAAGGAGGGCGCGGACGCGGACGCCGGTGTCTGGACGGTGATCAACAAAGCGGGCGAGAAACTGATCATCACGATGGAGGAGATCCTCCACGACTCCTCGCACGAACTCGGTGTGGACCCCGGTCTGATCAAGGACGGCGTCGAGGCGCACCTGCAGGAACTGCTCGCCGACCGCATCGAGACGCTCGGCGAGGGCTACACCCTCATCCGCCGCGAGTACATGACCGCGATCGGCCCGGTGGACATCCTCTGCCGGGACGCGGACGGCGGGACCGTCGCCGTCGAGATCAAGCGGCGCGGCGAGATCGACGGCGTCGAGCAGCTCACCCGCTACCTCGAACTGCTGAACCGCGACCCTCATCTGGCGCCGGTCCGCGGTGTCTTCGCCGCCCAGGAGATCAAGCCGCAGGCCCGGGTCCTCGCCACGGACCGCGGCATCAACTGCCAGATCCTGGACTACAACGCCATGCGCGGCATCGAGGACGACAAGCTGCGGCTGTTCTGAGCCGCGGCGACACCGACACGGCCGAGGGCCGGTTCCCCGGGGGAACCGGCCCTCGCGCGTCGGGCGGGCGGGGTCACGCCACCACGTCCGGGCCGCCGGCCGCCGGCGCGCTCGCCACGCCGCTCGACGCCGTCGGGGCTCCGGACGCCGGGCCGCTCGCCGAGGTGGACGTCCCCGGCGACGAGGACGGGCTGGCGGACGGGGACGGGGACCCCGGCGCGCTGGAGCTGGCCGGCGGGCTGCTCGACGGAGTGGACCTGGTCGGCGTGGGCGTCGGCGAGCCCGGCCGGTGGGTGCTCCTGGTCGGCGTCGGCGTCGTACCCCCGCCGTCCGTGCCCTTCGTGGCGCTCGGACGGGACGACGGGCCGGAGCTCTCCGCGGGCGGGGCCGGGTCGTCCGAGGTGCCGTAGGTGCCGTCGGGGCCGGGGTTGGTCGGGCTGCTGGAGACCGTTCCGGGGCCCGCGTCCCCGTCGTGGTCCTTCTTCGGGCCGGAGCCGGGGTCGCCGTCCTCGACGCCCTGGCTCACCGACGGGTTGACGTCGACCGTGCCGGCCGGGTTCCGGTCGGCGTTCTGCTCGGAGGTCATGCCGAGGGTGACGACCGTGCCGAGCACGGCGACGAGCAGCGCACCGGAACCGGCCGCGACCAGGTTGCGGCGGGCCAGCCGGCGGATGCCGCCGCCGGTCGCGGCGGCCGGGGCCTGACGGGTGATCAGGGGTTCGGCGGCCGGGCCGAACGGCGCCGTACGGGCGGCCGGCACTCCGCCGGGCGGTGCGGCGGACTCCTCGTGGCGGGCGTCCGGCACCTCCTCGCCGGCCATCGCCGCCGTCCCGGGCGCCTCTCCGGAGAGGTCGGCGACCAGCGCCAGCGCGCGGCGCCCGGCGACGGCGCCCCGCTTGTCGGCCAGCGCCCCGCGCAGGCCGCCGGAGGCCTCAAGTTCGGCACGGGCCCGGTCGAGCTGCCCGCAGCAGAGTGCGAGGACGCCCAACTCATGGTGGAAGTAGACCTGTTCGGGGACATCGCCGGAGAGCCGGGAGGCCTCGGTGCCGGAGCGCAGCGAGCGCTCCCAGGCGCTCCAGTGCAGCCCGGCGGCGAAGGCGGGCGCGGCGGTGCGGGCGAGCCGCACCGCGACGCTCTCCTCACCCTCGGCGGCGGGTTCGGTGGCCGGCACCACCACGGTGAGCGCGGCGAGCACCGCGTCGGCCTCGGCGCACACCCGCTCGGGGGTGACCGAGGGGTGACCGGCCCACCAGGCGTAGTGCTCGGCGGCCGTGCGGGCCTCGGCGCGGGCGTCGGCGTCGTAACCGGCGGCCTCCAGCTGGGCCTGCACACCGGCCGCCAGCCGGTAGCGGGAGCCGACCGCCGAGACGAGTCCGCAGCTCGCGAGTTCACCGAGCGCGGCGTCCGCGTGGGTGTCGCCGACCAGGGCGGGCAGATGCGCCTGGTGCGGCACCTCGCCGCCGAGCGCCACCGCGAGGCGGAGGGTGGCGCGGGCGGAGGCGCTCAGCCGGGCGGCGAGCAGCGGGGCGGGCGCGGCGGCCTCGCCGAGGGACGGCAGGGCCACCTGATCGCCCTCGTCGGCGTCGAACTCCTGCTCGGCCTGGGGCCGCAGGTCCTCGAAGACGCCGTACTCGTCGACCGCCCCGGTGCTGGCGCGAAGCTGGTCGCGCTGCCGGAGCAGGGCGCCGGCCTGCACGAAGCGCAGCGGCAGACCTTCGGACTCGAACCAGAGGTCGCCGGCCCAGTTGGCCTCCTCCTCGGTGAGGACACGGCCGACGGCCCGCTCCAGGATCTCCACGCCGGCCGCGCGGTCGAGACCGCCGAGGAAGACCTCCTCGACCTCGGAGCCGGCGGCGGGCCCGGGCACGTCCGGGGTGGCGGCGAACAGGAAGGCGCACTCGGGGGTGGCGTCGAGCAGCTCGTCCAGGGCGGCGCCGCCGAACTCCAGGTCGTCCACGACGACGACCGCGCCGACCTCCCCGACGAGGGCGACCAGTTCGTCCTGTCCGGGGCGGTACGCCGGGGCGTCGTGGACGGCGTGGAACAGGTCGTGCAGGAGGTCGGCGGCGGTGCGGTGGAAGCCGGTGAGCCGGACGACGCCGTCGGGCGCGAGGTCCACGCAGTCCTCGGCGACGAGGTCGAGCAGGGCGGTGCGGCCGGAGCCGCCGGGGCCGGTGAGCCGCACCGAGCGGCCCCGGGCCAGCAGCCGGACCAGGCGTTCGCGTTCGTCCTGACGCTCCAGCAGGGAGAGCGTGGGCAGGGCCGGGCCGGGCGGCACGGGCGGCCGGGCGGCGCGCTCGGTCTCGGCGCGCTCGGCGGGTGTGCGCTTGCGGGGCCGCTCGGGCCTCTGGTGCGGCGGGCAGGGTTCTATCTCGCTGCCGTCCACCGGGTTGACGGTGAGCAGGAAGTCGCCGGAGACGACCTGTGCCGTACGGGCGACCGCGGGCGCGCTCTGGCCGAAGTCGGAGGTGAGGGATTCCCGGGGCGGGCGGCGGCTGAGAGCCTGACCGTGCTCCTCGGGTCCCGGAGTGATCGGGTCCATGGGTTCAAGCCCCCCAAAAGCGTCGTGTGCCCTCAAGTACCGGCCCCTCCCGGCCTGCTGCACACCACGTCGTCGCTTCTGGTCCGGGCCCGCTCGAGGGTTGCTTCAGGCAGCGGGCGACCGAACCCTAAACCTTCGCACAGTATCCATGACAGGGCGGGGTGCCGCGCGGCCCGAGACGTCACGGTCCGGTGAGGATTGCCCTCGTCGCGCGGTACGGGGCCTGCGCCCGGGTCTCTCCCGTCGCCCCGCTCATCCCTGGTCCGGTGCGTTACACCCGCGGCAGGGACTCGACCCCGATGCCGCCCTCGATGGCGAGGATGCGGTGCAGCCGGGTGGCGACCAGCAGCCGCTGCATCTGCGCCGGGACCTCGCGGAGCACCAGGCGGCGGCCGCAGCGGCCGGCCCGCCGGTGGGCACCCATGATCACCCCGAGACCGGTGGCGTCCCAGGAGTCCAGCTCGGACAGGTCGAGCACCAGGTCGCCGACTCCTCCGTCGACGGCCGAGTGCAGGGCCGTACGGGCGTCCGCCGCGCTGCGGACGTCGAGGCGGCCCCCGACGACCAGCTCGGCGTGGTCGCCCCTGATGTACATATGCGCTCCCCGTTGAGTGCGGTGTGGCCTACTCCGTGACGGTGTTGATGCTGTGACGGTGCGAATGCTGTGCAACGTCTGACTGCCTGAGTGGCGATGCGGTTGCTGCTTGTAAGCGAACCGATACCGAATTCACCCCCGGGAGTGATTACTCCCGGGGAGCGCTTTCGGAGTCGTACGGATCTGTGTGGATACGGACGGATCAGTACTTGTAGAAGCCCTGCCCGCTCTTGCGGCCGATGTCACCGGCGTCCACCATCCGGCGCATCAGCTCCGGCGGGGCGAACTTCTCGTCCTGCGACTCGGTGTAGATGTTGCCGGTGGCGTGCAGCAGGATGTCCACGCCGGTCAGGTCCGCGGTGGCCAGCGGGCCCATGGCGTGACCGAAGCCCAGCTTGCAGGCGAGGTCGATGTCCTCGGCCGTGGCCACGCCGGACTCGTACAGCTTGGTCGCCTCGACCACGAGGGCCGAGATGAGGCGGGTGGTGACGAAGCCGGCCACGTCCCGGTTGACGACGATGCAGGTCTTGCCGACCGACTCGGCGAACTCCCGCGCGGTGGCGAGGGTTTCGTCGCTGGTCTTGTAACCGCGGACCAGCTCGACGAGCTGCATCATCGGCACCGGCGAGAAGAAGTGCACACCGACGACCCGCTCGGGGTGCTCGGTGGCCGCCGCGATCTTGGTGATCGGGATGGCGGAGGTGTTGGAGGCGAGCACGGCGTCCGGCCGCACGATCTTGTCGAGCGCGCGGAAGATCTCGTGTTTCACCTCGAGCTTCTCGAAGACGGCCTCGACGACGATGTCGGCGTCGGCGGCGGCGTCCAGGTCGGTGGTCGCGGTGATGCGGCCGAGGGCGGTGTCGGCGTCGTGCGCCTCCAGCCTGCCCTTGCTCACGAACTTGTCGTACGAGGCCTTGATGCCGTCGGTGCCACGCTTGAGGGCCTCGTCGGTGACGTCCCGCAGGACGACGTCCCAGCCCGCCTGCGCGGCGACCTGAGCGATGCCGGACCCCATGAGGCCGGCCCCGATGACGGCGAGCTTCCGTGCCACTGTGCGACTCCCCTGATACGCGCTGTCGTCAGGCCCTGGCGTCGCCTTCCCCTGGTCTGCTCGCTGGTTCGATCCCGGCGTCCTGGGGCAGTTGCTTCACCGGACGCCGCCGGGCAGGCGAAAAGGTCACGCCGGGGCCTATCTCTCGGCCGGACACTAGCGCCCGTGAGGGGCACAGCGGCGGAGTTAGTAACGCGTTTCACGTCTCACGGGGTGAGATGCCGGTCACGTCCGCCGCCCGCCGCGCGGCCCGCCCGTCGGTGTCGATGCCGGTACCGCCTCCCGCGCCGGGCCGTCACCCGACCGGGGAGCCGACGGAAGAGGTGCCGAGGCGGGCGGCAACTGCGGTACGCACACGGGGCCTTACCAGTGGAGCCGTCCGGACCGGCCGGCGGCCGTCGTCACATCGCGTCGGCGGGCAGGGTCACGCGTCCGGTGAACACACCCCGGTTGTCGGCCCGTACCTCCTGGCTCACCGTGATGTCGCCGCCCTGGAACGGGACGAGGAAGGTGAACGCGTAACGGTGTGACGCGAGCCGGTACCCGTGCGCCGCGTCCAGGTCCCACGTCTCGGTGAAGCCCTTGAGCGTGACCTGGCCGTCGGCCGCCGTCACCCCGGCCTTCCGCAGCTGAGCCAGGGCGGGCTCCACCTCCCGCACCGCGCGCTTCAGCGCGGGACGGCCGCGGGCGGCGGACAACTGCCAGCCGGACGCCTCGACCCGGAGCCGCACGAGAGCGCCGTCCGCCCCCGTGCGGCGGTTCACCTTCGCGCTCTTGGCGTACGCCTCGAACGCGTCCAGCTCCGCGAGGGGATCCTCGACGTCGTTGGCGATGCCGGGGTCGGACAGCGGCCCCTTCTTCCAGGCGCCGGCGCCGTCCTTGACGTAACCCGTGCCGCCGACGACGTACACCACCTCGGACTTGCGCTCCCCCTTGCCGGTGGTGACCGTGCCGGTCTGCTGGAGCGCCTCGGGGCCGGTGGTGCGGTGCACCGTGGCGGTGTACGTGGCGCCGGACGGCGCCTGTCCCCGCATGACGGCGGACTCACTGCCGCGCAGGACGAACGTCCACCCCCGCTCTTCCTTCATGGCCCGCCGGGCACGGGCGACGAACTGCGCGGCGGTTCTCGGCTCCGGCGCGGCGCTCTCCGCGGAACGGGGCGTACCGGCCGGCCCGGATCCGGCCCGCGCGGTCCTCGGGGCATGCTGCTTCCGCGCCGGCTTCGACTCGCCTCCGAGCGGGGAGCAGCCGGTCACGGCCACGGCGGCCACGACCAGGGAGACGCCGAGGACACGGTGTCCACTGCGGCGGGGACGTATTCCGGACAGCACGAATGGACCCTTCGGCAGGGCGGGAGGTCTTTGGGCGGCCCGTTCATACAGCAGCCGCCGACGCGGTTGCCAACGCCCGGGCGAACCGGGGCGAACCGTCGCCCCCGGGGGCCCGGGGACGACGGTTTCCCGCGTGTGGCCGGGGCTCGGGCGACCGTCAGTCGCTCAGGCCCAGCACCTCCGGGTGGTCGCCGGGGAAGTTCCGGGGCATGCCCGGAACATCGATGGTGCGCCCGTACACGCCGGCCAGGAACTCGACGGCGCCGAGCGGGAACTCGGCCCAGTCGGCGTTGTCCGTGCGGACGACCACCGGCCACGCGTCCGGGTCCGCGGGGCTCGTCCTCCAGTAGAAGTCGTCGCCGGAGTTGGACGACGCCCAGCCCATGAGGCCTCCCGGCTGCGGGAAGGGGACGTAGTCCTCGGTGTCGCCCATCTCGTGGAGGTCCTGGAGGATCTCGTCGTCCCGGGACGCGGAAGCCCACGACACCTCACCCCCGGGCCGGGGAAGGGACACCATCAGGAAGTCGTCGACGACCAGCACGGGATACGCCTCCGCCAGCGAGCGGAAGTCCGAGGGCAGCGCCGTGCCGAGGGCCGCCTCCAGGACGGCCCAGTCCACGCCGCGTCCGCCGGGCACACGCCACCGCGTCATCGCGGGCAGCGCGGCCTCCAGGTCTTCGAGCCTCGACATGCCGCTCACCGGTGCGGGATGTCCGTCAGCGACGGACACCGCGCGGCCGGACCCACCGGGCGCGCCGCCCCGAGCGGCCCCGCTTCGTCTGCCGGGGTCGAGTGTCGACCGCGGATCACGCGCAGGCCACGCGGTAGAAGGAGTGCAAGGAGTCTTCGCCGGCGAAACAGTCGAATCCCTTCGCCAGCGGATTCCACAGGCTTCCGTCCGCCGCCGCGACACCGAAGGCATGACCGAACCGTTCGCGCGACCGGTCGTCGAAGTCGACCCAGCGCATGTCCGCCTGCACCACCATGACCTGCCCCAGGTAGGCACCGAAACCGAAAAGCGTTCCGCCGACGGCTTCGATCGGAGCGCCTTCGGCACGGATGCCGTGTATCAACTCGTCGGCCACCACGAGGCTCTGCACCGAGTAGTCCAGTTCGGCCCCGGAGATGTCCCTGGCCGCCCCCACGATGTCCGCTGCGAATTCGGGTCCGTTAGCCGCGAGAGGCGGGTATTTCAGCTTGAACTTCATCGAGACTCCCCTTTCACCGGTCCCGGATCCGGTCACAGTCGGCTGCGGTCCGTGGGGACCGGTTCGAACGCCGGCGTGGATCGCAGGGCGTTGTCGATCTGCGCGACGCGGTCCTGGCCGATGAACTCACTTCCCGTACCGGCCCCGATGAGGATGCCTCCGTCGGCGGTGGCCACGGACGGAGCCACGATGTCCGCCGGCACACCCTCCCTGCGCCCCGACGACAGATACGTCACGAACCCGGCGCGCGGAGTCCTGCTCTTGACCTGCACCTTGTCACGGATCGCGTCCCACAGGTCGTGCGAGGTGAGATCCGCCCAATCGGGCTCCCACTCCTCGACCAGGACCGCGAAGCACTCACGCGCGAGCTCCGCGTGGGCCTGCGCCGTGACACCGGAGGGCACATCGATCTTGAGGACGGCATTGTTCTTGAGTGTCCGCAGTTCGGAATACCCGCCGGCACTCGCGCTGAATGTCAGCTTCGTCCCGCCCGCACCCTCGGCCGACGCCACCAGCACCACACCCAACCGGCCCTCGTCGTCCGCGAGTCCGGCGAACCGCTGCCCGACGAAGGCTCTGGCCCCTTCCTGGCTCGCGAGCGCGACCGCGGCATCCTGCGCATCGAGCCAATGCACGATCCCACCCGGGATCAATTCGCCCAATCGCCTACAGAATGCAGAAAGACGTTCAGCGAGGTCATCACTCTTTTCCTGCCTCGGACCCCAGAAACCGCGCATCATCAGCTGTTCAGCCATGGCTGAAATCCTAGCATCAGCCGGCGAAGCGCAACGGACCGCGCCGGGACGCAAAGACATCCCGGCACGGCCCGCGCATCGTTCACGAACAGGTCTTTACCAGTTCGTCATTTCCTCGACCCGGACGCTTATATCCAGATCGTTCTCCTCGAATATCTTGCGGGCCGCCTTGGCCGCCTTTTCATTCGACATGACCCACTCGACGGCCTTGCCGTTCGCGGCCTCCACCTGACGCGTTCCCTGTTCCAGGAACTTCTCCGTCAGCAGCTTGGTCGGGTTGCCGTCGGCATCGATCCACTTGCCGTTGGAGTAACCGAACTTCACCTCGATCAGCTTCTTGAGCTTCTGGTTCCAGCCGTCGAACTTCACGGGCCGCTTGGTCGCCGGGTTGATGACCTCGTACTCGTAGCCGTTGTCGACTCCGGTGACCTGCTGCTCGAACCGCGACCAGGCGCCGTCCGAGTTGCCCCGGTTGACGTGCTTCCAGTTTCCGGGTCCGTCTTCGGCGCCCGACGGGGTCCGGGTACTCGCCCCGGATCCGCCTCCTTCACCGCCGGACTCGCGCAGCGCGGTCAGATCGTTGTTCAGTCCGACCGCTCCGTCGACGACCAGCGCCGATCCGGCCGCGATGCGCGAAGCGCCGGCGATCACGGCACCGGCACCCACGACGCACGCGGCGCCGACCGTCTCGATGCCGCCACCGATGCAGACACCGACACCGCTGGCGATCATGGAGAAGCCACCGGTGATGTTCCCGGCCCCGGCGATGATCTCCGCCGTGTGGGCCGCGGCGTCGACCAGCGTTCCCGCGTTGTCGCCGACCCATCCCGCCGCGTCGTCCAGCCAGCCGTGGCCGTCGAGCTCGACGCGGCTGGTGGGGTTGCCACCGGTGAACGCGTACCGGTTGCCGGTGTACGGGTCCGCGCCGAGGCCCATGTCGGCGAGTGCGCCCGTGTACAGGTCCCGCGAGGCGAAGCGGTTCAGCCCCGGGCTGTAGTCACGGAAGCCCATGTCGTAGGTGCCGGACTGGGCGTCCCAGCGCTTGGCGTTGTAGCGGTAGGGGTTGTACTCCTCCTTCGTGGGGTCGGCGGCGTCGGGCTTGTCGATGCCGGTGAACTCGGACTCGTCGTCGGAGCCGTAGGCGGTGTAGCCGTACGTCGCCTTGGTGTCGCCGTTCTCGTCGGTGAGGGTCTCGACGTCGGTGTGGCTGTTGTAGCCGTAGTAGCCGTCCTCGGTCGTGCCGTCGCTGTTGTGCTTGATCTGCGACAGGCGCTCGCCCCACGGGCTGTACTGGTACGACTTGGTCAGCTGGCCGCCGACCTTCTCGTCCAGCACCTCGCCGGACAGCCCCAGGTACTCGTAGTCCGTCGTCTTACCGGCGGTTGTCTTCGAAGTGGTGCGGTCGAACGGGTCGAAGTCGTACGTGGTGGACTTCAGGGCACCCGTGTCGTCCGCCTTCTGGGACTCCACGACGTGGTCGAAGCCGTCGTACACAGTGCGTCCGACGACCTGGCCGCCGGCCGTGACCGACTCCTGCCGGCCGAACGGGTCGTAGGTGTAGTTCGCCGTGACGCCGTTGCTCGTGGCACTCAGCAGGCGGTTGCGGTCGTAGTCGTAGGTGGTCGTTGCACCCTTGATCGTCTGGCTGACGACGTTGGCGTTGTCGTCGTGGACGTACGTCTCCGTGCCCGCGCCGTTGCCGGTCTTCACCGCCTTCGCAAGCCGGTCGGCCGGGTCGTACGTGTAGTCCGTGGTGGACGACAGGTACGACGCGTGGTCGTCGGCGTTCATCTTCTTCGCCAAGTCCTGCGCCTTGTTCCCGTTGGGGTCGTAGGCGTAGGTGTGCGAGGAGACGAGGGTGCCGTTCGGCTTCTTCTCCGTCGTGGACCTGACCGGGCCGTCGAGGTAGTACGTGTAGTCGACCGTGTTGTCGTTGGCCTTGGTCTCACGGAGCTTCTGACCGCGGTCGGTGTAGGTGTACGACGTGACCTTCGGGGAGGCGTCCGTCGAGGACTTTCCGACCGAGACCGTGCTGACCAGTTCACGCAGGTCGTACGTGTACTTGGAGAACTGGTCCGGGTGCGTGACCGTGTCCTGCTGGCCGTCCACGTCGTACGTGTACGAGGTGGCCTTCTTCTCGGTCCCCGCCAGCGACTCGCTCACCTTCTGGACCTGGTTGAGGCCGGTGTACGTGATCGCGTAGGAGTCGATCGCCGCGCTCGACGAGCTGTCGTCGATCCGGGTCAGGTTGCCGTTGAGGTCGTAGGAGTAGTCGAAGTGCTTCTGCTCCGTGTCGGCCGGGTCGCCGCTGGTGTCGCGAACGAGCTTGACGCCGTCCGCGACCACCGTGCCGCCGCTGTTCTGGAACAACTGCAGCTTGGCGTCGTTGCCCTGCTTGTAGGGGTGGGAACCCAGCGTTACCCAGGTGCCCTGGTTCGCGCTCGCGCTCTGGTCGATCGTCTTGTCGGCAGTGCCGCCGTCGTACGTCAGGGTGTACTTCGCCGTGGTCGCGGCACCCGTGACCCCCGGGAACTTGACGTACGCGGTGTACGTGCCGTCCTTGGGGATGTTGAGCGTCCATGTGTAGGCGTCCGTGCCGGTACCGGCGGCGTGAGTCTCCTGGTTGTACCCCTGCTGGCCGGTGGTGTCTCCCTTGGTCCAGGTGCCGGTCTTCGACGTGTTCTGGGTGTCGGAGTTGTCCACCAGGACCACCGACTGCCCGACGGGGACACCGTCGTCCGACCGGGCCTTGAGACTGCCGTCGGCGTAGTACGACCACGTCATGGTCCGGTTGGACGAGCCGTCAGCGGCCGAGATGGTCCGCTTGGTCTGGCCGCCGGTGTTGTCGTAGTCGTAGTCGGTGACGATGGACCACGGGTCCGTGGCCTTCTTCACCCAGCCGTTGTCGAAGTAGCTGTAGGTGGTGTCGTTGCGGACCGTCTCGCCGTCCGACGGCGGCAGGGAGGTCTTGGCGACACGGCCGGCCTTGTCGTACGTCGTCTCTGTGTAGACGTTGGGATCGTTGTACCGGGCGTCCGCAGGGTCGTAGGGCTGGTACTGCTTGACCGGGCGGTTCAGCTCGTCGTAGTCGGTCCGGGCGGTGAAGGCGTCGGTGGAACCGGCCGCCGTCGCCCGCGGGCTGATCACCTTGGTGGTGTTGCCGACCTGGTCGTATTCGTACTTCGTCGTGCGGTACGTGATCGGCGAGGTGCCGTCGTGCGGGACCTTGACCTCGGTCTGCTTGCCTCGCTCGTCGTAGGTGATGAGCGTGGTGTTGTTCTCGGCATCCGTCGTCGAGATGGTCAGCGAGTCCTTGTCGTAGCCCCGCTTGGTGGTCTTGCCCGCCGCGTCGGTGATGACCGTCGGCCGGTGGTCGAGGTCGTAGTCGGTCTTCGCCGCGTAGTCGGTCGTGTCGGCGGTCGCGTTCTTCTTCGGGTCGATGACCTTGGTGACATTGCCGACATTGTCGTACTCGTACGAGACCTTGTCGCCCTCTGCATTGACGGCGGAGGTGAGCTGATAGATCTCGTCGAAATTGTTGGTCGTGAGGTAGTCGGCCGGATCCGTCGTCGTCGCCGTGCCCTTGGGCTCGGCCGTCGACTTCAGGTTGCCGACCTTGTCGTAGGTGTACGTCGAGGTACGCGGGGCGGTCTGGTTGTTCGCCGGAGCAGTCGCCGAGGCGACCTGGTCAGCAGCGTCGTACACCGCGGTCGACACGGCACCGTTGGGCGCCGTCGCCTGGGTGACGTTGTCGTTCGCGTCGTACACCGGCGCCGGAGTGGTGAGCAGGACACCGGCGTCCTGGTCCTTCGGCTCCGTCTTCACCAGCGGACGCCCGTACGTGTCGTACGCCTGCGTGGTCACCTTGCCGATGGCATCGGTGACCTGGGTGACCTGGCCCCGCTCGTCATAGAGGAAGGAGGTCGAGGCAGCCTTGGCATCGGTGATCTTCGCGGGATACCCGTTCGGATCGAAGCCGCTGTACGTGGTCGGGTTGCCGTTGGCGTCGGTGGCCTTGGTCAACTCGCCGTAGGCGTCGTAGTCGTATGACGTGGTGTAGTCACCCGCGGTGGCGGTGGCGACGCCCTTGGGGTCGGTGACCGTCTTCAGGTTGCCGAAGGTGTCGTAGCCGAACTGCCAGGCGCGGCCCTCGGGCGAGGTCTTGCGGAACAGGTCCGCGGAGAAGCCGTCGGCACGGGTCTGGTACTCGTACTTGGAGGCGTTCGCCGGCCACTTGGTGGAGTCGGTCACGCAGGTGGTCGTCTGGTCGGGCACGCCCGCCTTGTTGTTCTCCGCGTCGCGCTGCCAGAGCGGGTAGCCCGTCTTCTGGTCGTAGCAGTACGCGCTCTTGGCGCCGTTGTCCTCCTCCAGGTAGGTGACGTTGTTGTCCGCGTCCCAGCTCATCTTCGACGTCTGCGACTTGGCGTTCGTCGTCTGGACCGGGCGCCCGAAGTCGTCGGTCACATACTTCGTGGCGTGCGTCTCGGCGTCGGTGACGGTGGTGTCGGTGAACTTGGTGTTCGCCGTGTCGGCCGCGTAGGCGAATCCGGTGTCACCGCCGAGGCGGTCGGTGAGGGTCTTCGTCCACCAGTGGTACTTCGGGTCGTCACCGGCCTTGGGCTCGTAGTACGCGAGCTGGGTGCCGTGGCCGCGCGGGTCGGTGGCCTTGACCAGCTTGACGTTCTTGTTGCCCTGGGTGGCGTCGTAGGTGAACTTGAAGTCCTTCGGCTGGCCGGAGCCGTCACCGTCGGTGAACTGACCCAGCAGGCCCTTCGTCGTGTAGAAGAAGGAGACCTTCCGGCCCGAGATGTCCGTCATGGACTTCACGTGGTCGTAGATCTTGGAGTTGGTCAGGTTGCTGCCGCTGGCCTTGGCGCCCGTGTCGTCGATGTAGTCGTAGGACGCGTCGCCCTTCTCGTAGTAGTCGAGCGTCAGCGACTGCCGGGCGGCAGGGTCGGTGATGTAGGTGAGGAACTTGGTCGGCTTGTTGTTCGACTTGCGTTCCTCATAGGTGTACGTCTGCGTGTTGCCGTTCTTGTCGACAGCAGACGTCATGTAACCGTCGCAGCCGAACAGGAAACGGGTGCCGTCCGGGCGCAGGAGGGTCCAGGCGTCCGGTATCGGGTCCTTGTTCGGGGTGCAGTCCAGGCCCGCCTTCATGGTGATGCGGTAGTGGACGCCCGCCGGGGCCTTCCAGGTGCCGTCCGCCTGCTTGGTGAAGACGTGCGTGGTGCCGTCACCGTCCGGCAGACGGATCTCGGTGGCGTTCTGCACCGGGTTGGGGTGGAAGTCCAGGGCCGCACCGAGGCGGATGGGCCCGGCGAGCTGTACGGACCAGCCCGCACCCGACACCGTGTCGGACGTGTCCAGCGAGTTGTAGGCGAAGCGCGCGAACGTGGTCAGACCCCGGCCGGGGTTGGTGAACGCGTTGTACGACCACACGCTGTTGCCGGAGGCGAGGTTGTTCATCACGGTCGAACCGGCGCCGGTGTTCTTGCCGGTGTAGGAGTAGAACTTCTCCAGGCCCAGCGCGTTGGAGGTGGGGTCCTCCACGGCCACGTTCTGCTTGAGCGGCGGGATCGAGGTGTTCGTCGCCGACAGCCAGGACCCGTCCGAGACCTTCCGCACGTCCCAGCCGAGCACGTAGTCCGTGCGCTTGTTGCCGGAGTCGGAGTTGATCGGCGTCTTCACGGTCGCCTTGATCGTCGCCGACTGGCCGGGCGAGAGCGCCGGGATCGCGGTCGATGCCTGGTTGCCGCCCGTCGTCACGTCCGTGCCGTCGGGGAGCTGCCAGGTGTACGAGAGCTGCCGCTCACCGGCCGCCCACGCGCTCGACGTGGTGTTGGCGACCGTGAAGTCCACCGTGTACGTGGAGTTCGGGGTCATCCGGGCCGGGGTCTGCGGCGCGTAGTACGTGTCCGCGGTCGTGGAGTCGACGTAGATCACCCTGAGCAGCGGGCCGAGCTGCGGGTCGGGCGCCTCCGAGGACAGGAACAGCGACCGCTCCTGCGGCCCGGTCGCCGACTCGTCCTTCAGCTTGACCAGCGCGCCGTGGTTCGAGGTCGGCGTCTTGATCCAGCCCTGCGTCAGGGACGTCGCGTCCCACCAGTGCCGGCCGACCTCGGAGACCTGCGCCACGGTGTCCGACACGGTGCCGGCGTAGTCACCGCCGGCCGTGGTCCACGGCGTGGTGGAGGTGGCGTTGTTCCAGGTGGCCTGGGTCTCGTTGAAGTCCTTGTTCAGGCCGTGCAGCTCGTAGATCGCGCCGTTCGTGTCGGTCGTCGTCTCCGCGCCCCACATGAACAGGCGCGACTCGAGAACCGTGGCGGACGTCGGAATGCCGGACGTGGTGAACTTCATGGCCGCGCGGGCCTTGCCGTAGGTGGTGGAGTTGTTGCCCACCTCCAGCCACTTCTGACCCACACCGAACGACGCGATCGTGTCCTCGTTCGTGGTCGGCTGCCCGGAGGACAGCGTCGTGTCCGTCACGCCGGAGGTGCCCTGGATCAGCCGCATGGTGCGGCCCGCCTTCGGCACGCCCACGATGCGGGTCGGGGAACCCAGCAGCTGGCCGTTCTTCGTCTTCACGGCGAGCTGGTAGTAGTACGACCGGCCGATCTCGTCCGACGACGAGTCCGGCGTCGGGGTGGCGGTGGTGTCCGTGTAGGCGGTCGTCGACTTGCCGATCGGCGCCACCAACGTGGCCGCGGACGGCGTGAACGACTGCTGCGTGGAGCGGTGCAACTGGTACTCCACGATGTCCAGACCGCTGTCACCGGTGGTGTTGGAGTACGCCTTCCAGGACAGCTCCGGGCCCGTGCCGTGCACGACGGTCGGCGAGTTCAGCGTGGTGCCCACCTTGTCGTAGGTCACCGTCAGCCGCGGGATCGTCGCCGTCTCGCCGCCGTAGTCACCGTCACCGGACTCGTAGCGCGGGCCGCCGGTCGGCGCGCTCGCCGACTCGTCGGTGGCCTTGAGCACGAAGCCGTTGTTGGTGGACGTGCCGTTCAGCCACTGCTGCACGGTGTCGGTGACCGGGAACTTGTGCCACTGGTTGTACTCACCGGTGTTCTTCACGATCGACGCCGGGTTCACGAAGCGCATCGCGTCCGCGATCACCGCATGCGTGGCGTCGGTGTCCTTCAGGACGACCTTCCCGGCCGTGCCCTTCGCGAAGTTGATCTGCGAGCCGCTGTTCAGCGACGCCCACACACCGTTCGTACCGGCCGTCTGGTCCACCGTGTACGTCGCGGTGGGATCGCTGCTCGTCACCGTGAACGGGGCCGCCGCCGACCGGTCGGAGGCCTGCACGTAGTGCGTGTCCACCCGGTACGAGGCGGCCTCCGGCAGGTTCGGCTGCCAGGTGTAGGTGTCCCCGAGGACCGCGTCCTTGTTGTACAGGTAGTCGCCGTCGATGCCGTACGTCGTCGACCCCGGCTTCCACGATCCCACCGCGGCCGTAGTCCCGGCGTCCCCGTCGTCCACCTGGACGCTGGTGCCGGACAGCTCGCCCACCAGGGAGCTGGTGTTGGACCAGGTCGCCGTCGACTCGTCCCAGGCGCCTGTCGCCCGGTACGCACCGATCGCGACATCGTTGGCATTGGTGGTGTGCGCCTGGTCGAAGTACATCTCCAGACGGGCCGAGTCGATGCTCGTGCCCGACGGGATCTCGCTCAGCGGGAACTTGATCAGTGAACGCGAGATACCCGTGTCGGTCTTGCCCGCCGACAGCTTCCACGTCGTGTTGAAGTTCGTCGACGCCTGGTCCGACAGGACCATCGTGTCCTGCGAGTCCGACGGCGACGGCGCGATCGTGATCGTCGGGTCGATCACGACCGGGTACTGACGCTCCTTGGCGGCCAGCCACCTCGCGTCCGGCGTCACCGTCAGTGCCCAGGACTTGCCGTCCTTCGTGAGCTTCTGCGAGACCTTGGTGCTGTACGTCTCGCCGAAGACCGACTTCCGCGCCTTCGCCGCCTTGCTCGCGTCCGTCATGAACGGCGCCGGGATCACCATCACCGGCGTGTTCGGCAACTCACCGAACAGCGCGATCGAGCCGTCCTTGCGTGCCTTCGGCACCAGCCCGTCGGTGTCCAGCGTGAACGTGAACCGCACCGGCCCACTCGGGCGCTTCGCCAGGGTGATGTTCTCCTTCACCCGGCCCCGGCCCACGCCGTACTCCAGATCGGCCCCCTCGACGGCGTCCTTGTACGTGACCGTCGAACCCTTCGCCACCGGCCTCAAGGTGTCGGCGTCCTTGAGGCCGAGGGTGACCGAACGGCCGTCCGGCGACTGGAACTTGACCAGTCGGCCGGGGTGCGAGCCGAACCAGCTACGGCCCTCGTTGGCCGTGTTGGCGAAGTCGAAGCCCTTCGCGTCCGTCGCGTGGACGGTGGTGTCGATCGGCTTCCAGGAAGCCTTCTTGCCCGAGCCCGAACGGTACGACGTCGGCACCGCCGACAACTCCGCCTGCACCCGGCCGTCCGACATCCGCCAGAACCGCGCACTCGACGTACGACGGCTCTTCAGCTCCGCGACCCGCTTCGCCTTGGCCGCCCGCTTGCCCCTCGGCAGCTTCTGCCGGTCGGCGACCTCCAGCTCGTCGTGCGACGGAGGCGCCGCGAGCTCGTGCTCGTCGTCGTCAGCGCCGAACCAGCCTTTCAGGGTGTCGACTATCCCCTTTCCGTCACCATCACCGGAGTCCGTCGCCGCATATGCGACCTGCGGCAACGCGGTACTGACCACCGCGGAGACCGCAAGGCACGCGACAAGCCTGCCCAATCTGGGTTTCACCGCAACCCTTTCTTCGAGTTTTACGTCGTAAAAACCGGCAACGTGCACACAAGACTCCGAAGAAGAGCCAGGTCAGACGCAGCGGCGCCGCGGTTCTAATCACCCGGGTGATGCCGTGTCAAGTGAGCTCGCAAGTCCGACAATCCGCCCCTCGCTGGATTTCTCCGCCCGGTTTGTCCGCCCGCTTGCGACCGTCGCGCGCCATCACGTATAAGGGGCCGGTTCCGGAGCTGAAAGGGATTGTTCATGGGCGTGGAAAAGCCGTCGGCGGAATCTTCCGAGGAGAATTCGGAAACCGCTGAAGAAAGCGTGGAATCCGCGGGCACACCGGAGAAGGACCCGTCGCCCGCCGCCGCCGGACGCCGTCCGGACCGAGCCGGCCTGCTCGTCGCCGGCGGCGTGCTGGCCGCGTGCGCCGGGCTCGTGCTGTACGGCGTCCTTAACGGCGACGAGGACTCCGCTCCGGCCCGGCACCGGACGCCCACCGCCTCCGTCACCTACGAGGTGACCGGCACCGGCACCGCCGACCTCACCTTCCAGGCCCGCAGCGAGTCGGGGACGGCCACCGTGGTCCGGGGCGCCCGGCTGCCCTGGCACCGGACCGTCGAGGTTCCGGTCGGCCGGGACCCGCTCATCAGCATCGTGCTCGGCGAGGACGGCGGCACCGCGCACTGCGCGCTCGCCGTCCGCGGCCACCACGTCCAGAGCGCGACCGCCAGCGGGAACTTCGGCCGCGCCACCTGCTCCGGCTCCCTGCCCGCCCCGGAGGGCCCGAAGCAGGGCTGAGCCCCTCGCGCCGGCCGCCCGCCCCTCCCCCGCCCGCCCGCCCCACCCTCACCTCGATGAAGGGTCACTCCGTGCTGCCCGAGTCCTTCGTTCCGCTCGCCTCCCGGCCCGCCCCGGCCCGCCCCCGCAGGCTCCTCGCCACGGCCGCGGCAGGCGGTGCACTGCTCCTCGTAGCGGGCTGCGGAAGCGGCGACGCCGACGCCGGCCCGGCCGAACAGGTCGCCGCCGAGGCCACCGTCACGCCGGGTGCCTCGGCCACCGGGTCGGCGAGCGCGTCCGCGTCAGCGTCGGCATCCGCCACCGCTTCGGCCTCCGCCACGTCGTCCGCTTCGGCCGGACCGAGCAGCCGTGCCTCCTCGGACGGGACGCCCTCCGCCTCCGGCGCCCCCGCCCGTTCCGGTGGCGCTTCCGGCGCGGGCGCGGCGAGCCCGGGCACCGCGAGTGCGCCCGACTTCCCCGTCCCGGTCGAGGTCGGCGACGCCACCCAGATCATCACCGTCAAGGCGAGCGGCTCCTACGCCACGGTCACGGCCTGGGCCAAGGGAGCCTCCGGCTGGAAGGCGCAGTTCGGCACGAGTGCCGGGCGGGTCGGATCGAACGGCGTGACCAACGGGGCGACCCGGCGGCAGAGCACGTACACCACGCCGTCCGGGACCTACACCGTCACCGAGGGGTTCGGCGTCCAGGCGGGCGGCACGAGCATGCCGTACCACGTGGTGGGGTCCGACGACTGGTGGGTGGAGGACCCGCAGTCGAAGTACTACAACTCGATGCACGGCGAGGCGGGCGCCGACTTCCCGCTCACGGAGTCCGGCGACCGGGGCAGCGAGCACCTGGTCAACTACCCGACCCAGTACGCCAAGGCCCTCGTCATCAACTTCAACCGGTGGCCGGCCACCCCGGGCCGGGGTGCGGGGATCTTCCTGCACGTCAACGGATCGGGGGCGACGGCCGGCTGTGTGTCGGTGCCGCGCGCCACGATGGACGGCATCATGTCCTGGATCCGGCCCGCCGCCCACCCGCGCATCGCCATCGGCTGACGCGGGGCCCGGGCCGCTCAGGCCCCGGGGCGCACCGCGTACGTGAGGACCTGCTCGCTCAGCAGGTCCTCGATGTCGTCGAGGAGGGCGAGCACCTCCCGCGAGACATCGCGCGGATCGCGCCCCCTGACCATCTCGCGGCCGATGACCGCCATGACCGTACTGTGCGCCCAGGCGATCTGGCCGGCCATCAGATGCGGCAGGTCGTCGGCGTCCGCGGCGCCGGTCTCCTCGCGCAGCTCCCGCTCCAGGGTGGACTGCACCTCCTGGCCGATGCCCCACAGCCGGGAGCGCAGCGCGGGGGCCTCCTCGATGACCCTCATGAACGCGGCGTACCCGGGGATGAGCCCGACCCGCGGGGACACGGCCTCGACCTCCTCGCGCAGTTCGCGCAGCACCGCGGCGACCGCCGACTCGCCCACCGGGCGGCCGCGCACCCAGCGGGCCAGCCGGTCGGTCATACCGGCGGAGCGGTCGAAGAACAGGTCCTCCTTGGCCGGGAAGTAGTTGTAGACGGTGTTGACGGAGACGTCGGCCGCCTCGGCGATCTCCGCGACCGTCACCGCGTCGAACCCGCGCTCGACGAACAGCCCCGTGGCGACATCCGAGATGTACTGCCTGGTCTGCCGTTTCTTCCGCTCCCTGAGCCCCTCAGCCATGCCCGCATCCTAGCTTCGCTGGGACCGATGAAAAGTTGGGGTCATTGCAAAATTTCAGGGACTCTGTTTTTCTGTTCGCCATGGCAGTCATCAGCGCGGCCGGCCTGGCCCGCACCTTCCAGACGAAAGCCGGCCCGGTGGAGGCCGTACGGTGTGTCGACCTCGCCGTCCGGGAGGGCGAGATCCTCGGCCTCCTCGGACCCAACGGCGCCGGCAAGACCACCACCCTGCGGATGCTCACCACCCTGCTGAGGCCCACCGGGGGCGCGGCGACCGTCGCCGGGCACGACCTGGCCACCGATCCGGGCGGAGTGCGCCGGGTCTCCGGATACGTCGCCCAGTCCGGCGGGGTCGACCCGCAGATCACCGTCCGGGAGGAGCTGGTGACCCAGGCCCGGATGTACCGCCTGCCGAAGGCCGAGGCGGTCCGGCGCACCGCCGAACTCGCCCGCGAACTGGACCTCACCGCTCTGCTCGACCGCAGGACGGCCGCACTCTCCGGTGGGCAGCGGCGCCGCCTCGACATCGCGATGGCGCTCACCCACCGCCCGAAGGTGCTGTTCCTGGACGAGCCGACGACCGGCCTCGACCCCGGCAGCCGCGCCGACCTGTGGGACCTGGTCCGCGGGCTGCGCGACCGGCACGGCACGACCGTCTGCCTGACCACCCACTACCTGGACGAGGCCGACGCCCTTGCCGACCGCCTGGTCGTGGTCGACCGGGGTGTCGTGGTGGCCGACGGCACGCCCGGCGCGCTCAAGCTGGCGCACGGCGGCTCGATCGACGCCACCCTCCAGGACACCTTCCTCGCCATCACCGGCCGCGGTCCCGCCCCGGCCGACGCCGCCCCCGTCGCCGTTTAGGACGCCCGCATGCTGCTGCACGACACGGCCCTCGTCTACGGCCGCTATCTCCGCCAGTCCCTGCGCTCGCGTTTCGCCCTGCTCTTCGGTGTACTGACGCCTCTGCTGTACCTCCTCTTCTTCGGCCCGCTGCTCACCGGTCTGCCACTGGGCGGCGGGGGCAGCTCCTGGCAGATGCTGGTACCCGGGCTGCTGCTCCAGCTCGGCCTGTTCGGCGCCCTGTTCGCGGGCTTCACCGTCATCATGGAGAACGCCCAGGGGGTGCTGGAGCGGATGCGGGTGACCCCGGTCAGCCGTCTCGCCCTGCTCCTCGGCCGGGTCCTGCGGGATGCCACGGTCTTCGTCCTCCAGGCGGTGCTGCTGGTGCTGGCAGCGCTGGTGATGGGCCTGCGCGCGCCGCTGCCGGGCGTCCTCATCGGCTTCGCCTTCGTCGCCCTGCTCACCGTGTCGCTGGCCTCGCTGTCGTACGCGCTGGCGATGAAGGTGCGCACCCCGCAGGAGTTCGGGCCGCTGATCAACGCGGTGTCGATGCCGTCGATGCTGCTGTCCGGCCTGATGCTCCCGATGACCCTCGCGCCGGCCTGGCTGGACGCGCTCTCGCACTGCGTGCCGTTCCGCTATCTGGTGGACGCCGTCCGCGACGCCTACGTCGGCCGGTACGCGAGCGCGCACATGCTGTACGGCGGTCTCGTCGCGGTCGGATTCGCCGTGCTGACCGTGACGGTGGGCACACGCGTGTTCCGGACGGCCGGAGCGTAACTACGCTGGTCGCATGGTCAATCTGACGCGCATCTACACCAGGACCGGCGACCGGGGCACCACCGCCCTCGGCGACATGAGCAGGGTCGCCAAGACGGACCTCAGGATCTCGGCGTACGCCGACGCCAACGAGGCGAACGCGGTGCTCGGCACGGCGATCGCGCTGGGCGGCCTGGACGCGGAGGTCGTCGAGGTGCTCACCCGCGTCCAGAACGACCTGTTCGACGTGGGTGCCGACCTGTCGACGCCGGTGAAGGAGAACCCGGAGTTCCCGCCGCTGCGGGTCGAGCAGTTCTACATCGACCGGCTGGAGGCGGACTGCGACCGCTTCAACGAGCGGCTGGAGAAACTGCGCTCCTTCATCCTCCCCGGTGGCACCGCCGGCGCCGCCCTGCTGCACCAGGCGTGCACGGTGGTCCGCCGGGCCGAGCGCTCCACCTGGGCGGCGCTGGAGGCGCACGGCGAGGTGATGAACCCGCTGACCGCGACCTACCTGAACCGCCTGTCCGACCTGCTCTTCATCCTGGCCCGGACGGCGAACAAGGAGACCGGCGACGTGCTCTGGGTACCGGGCGGGGAGCGCTAGCCGTACGGCCGGGCGACCGGCGAGGCCACACTTCCGCGGCCCGCGTCCTTCCACTCGTGGAGGGCGCGGGCCGCGCCGTTCTTCCGGGGCCGCCCGGACGGCCGGCCGCCGGGGGAAGGCGCACGTCAGCCGTCCACCGGGGAAGCCGGAGCCTCTCCACCGGGGGCAAGCCGTGGTGCTGGCAGAGGAGTTGGGGATGCGGACGGAGCCGCGTACCAAGTGGTCCAGACCTATTGACCACGTGGTCCAGACCTTTCTATTCTCGCGGCACCGTGGGCGTGAAGGCTCAGTCATGCCCCTGACACCCCCAACGAAGAGGGAGGCGCAGCATGCGCTTCAGACACAGAGCCGCGGCAGGGTTCGCGACCCTGTTGCTCCCCCTGGCCGGCCTCGTCGGACTCGCGAGCCCCGCCCAGGCCGCGGCCAACGCGACGGCGAGCTTCACCAAGACCAGCGACTGGGGCACCGGCTTCGGCGGTCAGTGGACCGTCAAGAACACCGGCACCAGCGCCATCAGTTCCTGGACCGTCGAGTGGGACTTCCCCTCCGGTACGTCCGTCACCTCCGCGTGGGACGCGGACGTCACGAACTCCGGCACCCACTGGACCGCCAAGAACAAGTCCTACAACGGCGGCATCGCCCCCGGCGCCTCCGTCTCCTTCGGCTTCAACGGCGCGGGCCCCGGCTCGCCGTCCAACTGCAAGCTGAACGGCGACAGCTGCGACGGCACCACCGTCCCCGGTGACGCGGCGCCCTCCGCCCCCGGCACCCCGACCGCCTCCGGCATCACCGACACCTCGGTGAAGATCGCCTGGGGCGCGGCCACCGACGACAAGGGCGTCAAGAACTACGACGTCCTGCGCGACGGCAAGGTCGTCTCCACGGTGACGGCCACCTCGTACACCGACACCGGGCTGACCGCCGGCACCGACTACTCCTACACCGTGCGGGCCCGCGACACCGCCGACCAGACCGGCCCGGTCAGCGGCGCGGTCGCCGTGCACACCACCGGCGGCGGCACCACTCCCCCGCCCACCGGCGACAAGGTCAAGCTCGGCTACTTCACCGAGTGGGGCATCTACGGCCGCAACTACAACGTCAAGAACCTGGTGACGTCCGGCTCCGCCGCCAAGATCACGCACATCAACTACGCCTTCGGCAACGTGACCGGCGGCAAGTGCGCGATCGGCGACTCCTACGCCGACTACGACAAGGCGTTCACCGCCGACCAGTCCGTCAGCGGCGCCGCCGACACCTGGGACCAGCCGCTGCGCGGCAACTTCAACCAGCTCCGTCAGCTCAAGGCCAAGTACCCCAACATCAAGGTGCTGTGGTCCTTCGGCGGCTGGACCTGGTCCGGCGGCTTCGGCGAGGCCGCGAAGAACCCGGCCGCCTTCGCGCAGTCCTGCTACGACCTGGTCGAGGACCCCCGCTGGGCCGACGTCTTCGACGGCATCGACATCGACTGGGAGTACCCGAACGCCTGCGGACTGAGCTGCGACACCAGCGGGGCGGCGGCCTTCAAGAACCTGATGGCCGCGCTGCGCGCCAAGTTCGGCACCGGCAACCTGGTCACCGCGGCCACCACCGCCGACGGCTCGAACGGCGGCAAGATCGAGGCGGCCGACTACGCCGGCGCCGCGAGCTCGGTCGACTGGTACAACGTGATGACGTACGACTTCTTCGGAGCCTGGGACGCCAAGGGCCCGACCGCCCCGCACTCCCCGCTCACCTCGTACTCCGGCATCCCGAAGGACGGCTTCACCACCGCCGACGCGATGGCCAAGTTCAAGGCGATCGGCGTTCCGGCGAAGAAGCTGCTCATCGGCATCGGCTTCTACGGCCGCGGCTGGACCGGTGTCACCCAGGACGCCCCGGGCGGCACGGCCACGGGCCCGGCGGCGGGCACCTACGAGCAGGGCATCGAGGACTACAAGGTCCTCAAGACGTCCTGCCCGGCCACCGGCACCGTCGCCGGCACGGCGTACGCGCACTGCGGGAGCAACTGGTGGTCCTACGACACCCCCGCCACCATCGCGTCCAAGATGACCTGGGCCAAGAACCAGGGCCTGGGCGGCGCGTTCTTCTGGGAGTTCAGCGGTGACACCAGCAACGGAGAACTGGTGAGCGCCATCAGCAACAACCTGTAGAGCACCCGAGCCACATCGACGCTCCCCCGGACGTCGTCCGGGGGACCCCCACACAGCGGGTGAACGCGGCTACGCCACGTTCACCCGCTGACCGGGCGGGGCCGCTTCCAGCCACGCGAGGAACCCGGTCAGCGCGTCTTCGCTCATCGCCAGTTCGAGGCGCGTGCCGCGGTGCGTGCAGGCGAGGATCACCGCGTCGGAGAGCAGCGCCAGTTCCTCCTCGCCCTCCGGGAGCCGGCGGCCGGCCACCTCGATGGCGGCGCGCTCCATGACACGGCGCGGGCGCAGGGCGTAGGAGAAGACCCGGTACCACTCGATCCGGTCGCCGTTGTAGCGGGCGACGCCGTAGCTCCAGCCCTTGCCGCCGGCGTCCGGCTTCTCGGGCACGTCCCAGCGCAGCGAACAGTCGAAGGTTCCGCCGGAGCGCTGGATCAGTCTGCGGCGCAGGCCGAACAGGAACAGTCCCACCACCACGAGCAAGACCACGATCCCGCACACAGTCAGAGCGAGGACCATCGGCACCGACCTCCTCGTCTCCCGAACAGTGTCACTGCGCTAACAACTGAGTAATGAAACCGAAAAAACACCCACATCTGCCTCAGCCGCGGTCGGTACCGGATTGCTCCGGACCGACCGCGGCTGAGTGACGTCATCACACCGCGCGCTGGATCAACGCGCCGCCGTCGCCGCCCTCAGACGGACGTCGGCGCGGCGCTCTGCCTCCGCGTCGTCCTCCGCCTTCGCGCGCTCGAGCTCGCGCTCCGTGCGCTGGACATCGATCTCGTCCGACAGCTCGGCGATCTCGGCCAGCAGCGACAGCTTGTTGTCGGCGAACGAGATGAAACCGCCGTGCACCGCGGCGACGACCGTTCCACCATCACTCGTACGGATGGTCACCGGGCCCGACTCCAGCACACCGAGCAGCGGCTGGTGACCGGGCATGACGCCGATGTCGCCGGACGTGGTGCGCGCGACGACCAGGGTGGCCTCGCCGGACCAGACCTGGCGGTCGGCGGCGACCAGCTCGACGTGCAGCTCAGCAGCCAAGGGTGGCTCCTCGGGTCACCACCCGGCGGGGGTGCCGGGTGTTGGGGTCAATTCTAGGGGGCGTGGGTGAGGGGGCGGGACGCACCCGCCCCCTCACCGAGAGCACGGGGCTCAGGAGACGCCCAGCTCCTTGGCGTTGTTCTTGAGGTCCTCAAGACCACCGCACATGAAGAACGCCTGCTCCGGGAAGTGGTCGTACTCGCCGTCGCAGATCGCGTTGAACGCCGCGATCGACTCGTCCAGCGGCACGTCCGAACCGTCCACGCCGGTGAACTGCTTGGCGACGTGGGTGTTCTGGGACAGGAAGCGCTCCACGCGACGGGCACGGTGGACGACGAGCTTGTCCTCCTCGCCGAGCTCGTCGATACCGAGGATCGCGATGATGTCCTGGAGGTCCTTGTACTTCTGCAGGATCGTCTTCACGCGCATGGCCGCGTTGTAGTGATCCGCGGCGATGTAGCGCGGGTCCAGGATCCGGGACGTGGAGTCCAGCGGGTCCACGGCCGGGTAGATGCCCTTCTCGGAGATCGGACGGGAGAGAACCGTCGTCGCGTCGAGGTGGGCGAAGGTGGTCGCCGGGGCCGGGTCGGTCAGGTCGTCGGCGGGGACGTAGATCGCCTGCATCGAGGTGATCGAGTGACCGCGGGTCGACGTGATGCGCTCCTGGAGGAGACCCATCTCGTCGGCCAGGTTCGGCTGGTAACCCACCGCGGACGGCATACGGCCGAGCAGGGTGGAGACCTCGGAACCGGCCTGCGTGAAGCGGAAGATGTTGTCGATGAAGAACAGCACGTCCTGCTTCTGGACGTCACGGAAGTACTCGGCCATGGTGAGGCCGGCCAGCGCGACGCGCAGACGGGTGCCCGGGGGCTCGTCCATCTGACCGAAGACCAGAGCGGTCTTGTCGATGACGCCGGAGTCCGACATCTCCTCGATCAGGTCGTTGCCCTCACGGGTGCGCTCACCGACACCGGCGAACACGGAGACACCGTCGTGGTTGTTGGCGACACGGTAGATCATCTCCTGGATGAGCACCGTCTTGCCGACGCCGGCACCGCCGAACAGACCGATCTTGCCGCCCTTGACGTACGGGGTCAGCAGGTCGATGACCTTGACGCCGGTCTCGAACATCTCGGTCTTCGACTCGAGCTCGTCGAAGTTCGGGGCCTTGCGGTGGATGCCCCAGCGCTCGCCGTCGTACTGCTCGTCGACGTTCAGCACCTCACCGAGGGTGTTGAACACCTTGCCCTTGGTGAAGTCGCCGACCGGCACCGTGATGGAGTTGCCGGTGTCGACGACCGGGGCCTGGCGGACCAGACCGTCGGTGGGCTGCATGGAGATGGTGCGGACCAGGCCGTCACCCAGGTGCTGGGCGACCTCCAGGGTCAGCGTCTTCTTCTCGCCGGCCTTGGCCGGGTCGGCCACCTCGACGTGAAGGGCGTTGTAGATGTCCGGCATCGCGTCGACGGGGAACTCCACGTCGACGACCGGGCCGATGACCCGGGCGACGCGGCCCGTAGCCGTCGCGGTCTCAACAGTGGTGGTCATTTATCGGTCACTCCCCGCGGTCGCGTCGGCCAGGGCGCTGGCGCCACCGACGATCTCGCTGATTTCCTGGGTGATTTCGGCCTGGCGGGCCGCGTTGGCAAGACGGGAGAGCGTGTTGATCAGCTCACCCGCGTTGTCGGTGGCCGACTTCATCGCGCGCCGCGTGGCGGCGTGCTTCGAAGCGGCCGACTGGAGCAGCGCGTTGTAGATCCGGCTCTCCACGTAGCGCGGCAGCAGGGCGTCGAGGACGTCCTCCGCCGACGGCTCGAAGTCGTACAGCGGGAGGATCTCGCCCTTGGGGACGGCCTCCTCGGCGACCTCTTCGAGACGCAGCGGCAGCAGCCTGGCGTCGAGCGCGGTCTGCGTCATCATCGAGACGAACTCGGTGTAGACGATGTGGAGTTCGTCCACGCCGCCGTTCGCCGTCTCCTTCTCGATGGCCTCGATCAGGGGCGCCGCGACCTTCTTGGCGTCCGCGTACGAGGGCTCGTCGGTGAAGCCCGTGAACGACTCCGCGACCTTGCGCTCACGGAAGTTGTAGTGGGCGACACCACGCCGGCCGACGATGTACGTGTCGACCTGCTTGCCCTCGCGCTCCAGGCGCTCGGTCAGCTGCTCCGCCGCCTTGATGGCGTTGGAGTTGAAGGCACCGGCGAGACCGCGGTCGCTCGTGAGGAGCAGAACCGCGGCGCGGGCCGGGTTCTCCGCCTCGGTGGTGAGCGGGTGCTTGGTGTTCGAACCCGTACCGACCGCCGTGACCGCACGCGTCAGCTCGGTCGCGTACGGCGTGGAGGCCGCCACCTTGCGCTGCGCCTTGACGACGCGCGAGGCGGCGATCATCTCCATCGCCTTGGTGATCTTCTTGGTCGCGCTGACGGATCGGATGCGACGCTTGTAGACCCGGAGCTGGGCTCCCATGAGTCAGGTCCCTTCCTTACGTCACTTGGCGGCAGCGGCAGGAGTGTCCTCGCCGAGCAGCTTGCCGTCCGAGGTCTCGAACTGCTTCTTGAACTCCGCGACGGCGTCGTCGATCGCCTGGATCGTGTCGTTCGACATCTTGGCGCCCTCACGGATGGAGGTGAGCAGGCCCGACTCCTTGCGGTGCAGGTAGTCCAGCAGCTCGCGCTCGAAGCGGCGGATGTCGACGACCGGGACGTCGTCCATACGGCCGTTGGTGCCGGCCCAGACGGAGATGACCTGGTCCTCGGTCGACATCGGCTGGTACTGGTCCTGCTTCAGCAGCTCGACCATGCGCTGACCGCGCTCCAGCTGGGCCTTGGAGGCCGCGTCCAGGTCGGAACCGAAGGCGGCGAACGCCTCGAGCTCACGGAACTGGGCGAGGTCCACACGGAGGCGGCCGGAGACCTGGCGCATCGCCTTGTGCTGCGCGGAACCACCGACTCGGGAGACGGAGATACCGACGTTCAGCGCGGGGCGCTGACCGGCGTTGAACAGGTCCGACTCCAGGAAGCACTGGCCGTCGGTGATGGAGATGACGTTGGTCGGGATGAACGCCGACACGTCGTTGGCCTTGGTCTCGACGATCGGGAGACCGGTCATCGAGCCGGCGCCCTCCTCGTCGGAGAGCTTGGCGCAGCGCTCCAGCAGGCGGGAGTGCAGGTAGAAGACGTCACCCGGGTAGGCCTCACGGCCCGGCGGGCGGCGCAGCAGCAGCGACACGGCGCGGTAGGCGTCGGCCTGCTTCGACAGGTCGTCGAAGATGATCAGGACGTGCTTGCCCTCGTACATCCACTGCTGACCGATGGCCGAACCGGTGTACGGCGCCAGGTACTTGAAGCCGGCCGGGTCGGACGCCGGGGCGGCGACGATGGTCGTGTACTCCAGGGCGCCGTTCTCCTCCAGCGCGCGGCGCACGCCGGCGATGGTGGAGCCCTTCTGGCCGATGGCGACGTAGATGCAGCGGACCTGCTTCTTCGGGTCGCCCGAGCGCCAGTTGTCGCGCTGGTTGATGATCGTGTCGACGGCCAGGGCGGTCTTGCCGGTCTGGCGGTCACCGATGATCAGCTGACGCTGACCACGGCCGATCGGGGTCATGGCGTCGACGGCCTTGTAGCCGGTCTCCATCGGCTCGTGCACCGACTTGCGCTGCATGACCGTGGGGGCCTGCAGCTCGAGGGCGCGGCGGCCGGACGTCTCGATCTCGCCGAGGCCGTCGATCGGGTTGCCGAGCGGGTCGACGACGCGGCCGAGGTAGCCCTCGCCGACCGCGACGGAGAGGACCTCACCGGTGCGGTGCACCGGCTGTCCCTCCTCGATACCGCTGAACTCACCGAGTACGACGGCACCGATCTCGCGCTCTTCCAGGTTCAGCGCGAGACCGAGGGAGCCGTCCTCGAACTTCAGCAGCTCGTTCGCCATGGCCGAGGGCAGGCCCTCGATCTTGGCGATACCGTCGCCGGCGACGGTGACCGTACCGACCTCCTCGCGCGAGGCCGCGTCCGGCTTGTACGACTGGACGAAGTTCTCCAGCGCGTCCCGGATCTCCTCCGGCCGGATCGTGAGCTCCGCCATCTGGGTTCCCTGCTCTCCTTGTTGGGCCCGAAGTTTCACTTTGGGGGGATGGGGACTCCCCCCTGAATGAGGTGAATCCTCTGCACGGCCCAACCAGGGCCGTAAGCACGTCTTGCGTTTTCTCGATTGCCGAGGTGTCGCTAGCTCGCCATGCGGCGGGCCGCGTCCTCCAGCCGGTCCGCGATGGAGCCGTTGATGACCTCGTCACCGACCTGCACCCGGATCCCGCCGACGACCTCGGGGTCGACGTCCAGGTTGAGGTGCATCCGGCGCCCGTAGAGCCTGGTCAGGGCGGCGCCGAGGCGCTGCTTCTGCCCGTCGCTCAGCGGCACCGCCGACGTGACGACGGCGACCATGCGGTCCCGGCGCTCGGCGGCGAGCCTGGACAGGGACTCCAGTCCCGACTCCAGGCTACGTCCACGCGGCGCGGACACCAGGCGCGCGACCAGACGCTCGGTGGCGGGCTTGGCCCGGCCGCCGAGGAGCCGGCGCAGCAGCTCGGCCTTGGCCGAGACGCTCGCCGAGCGGTCGGTGAGCGCGGCACGCAGCTCGGTGTTCGAGGAGACGATCCGGCCGAACCGGAACAGCTCGTCCTCGACGTCGTCGAGCGTGGCCGTCTTCTGCGCCGAGGTGAGGTCGGCGACGTTCGCCAGCTCCTCCAGGGCGTCCACCAGGTCGCGCGGCTGCGACCAGCGGGAACGGACCATGCCGGACACCAGGTCGACGGTGGTCGTGCCGACCTGACCGCCGATCAGGCGCTGGACCAGCTCGGCCTTCGCCTCACCGGGCTGCGCCGGGTCGGTGAAGACCCGACGCAGGCTGGGCTCGCGGTCGAGCAGCGCGGTGACGGCGGCCAGCTCGTCCGCGAGCTTCGTCGCGTCCACGGACGTGGAGTCCGTCAGCGCGTCGAGACGCTCACGTGCGGCTGCCAGGGCCTCGCGGCTCGCTCCGTTCATCGCGTGGCCTCGGCCTTCTCCTCGAGCTCGTCGAGGAAGCGGTCGATCACACGGCTCTGCCGGGCGTGGTCCTCGAGGGACTCACCGACGAGCTTGCCGGCCAGGTCGGTGGCGAGCTTGCCGACGTCCTGGCGGAGCGCGCCCGCGGCGGCCTTGCGGTCGGCCTCGATCTGGGTGTGACCGGCGGCGACGATCTCCTCGCGCTGCCGCTGGCCCTCGGCCCGCATCTCGGCGATGAGCGTGGCACCCTGCTCCTGCGCCTCCTGGCGCAGACGCGCGGCCTCGTGCCGGGCCTCGGCGAGCTGAGCCTTGTACTGCTCAAGGACGCTCTGGGCCTCGACCTTCATGGCGTCGGCCTCTTCGATGCCGCCTTCGATCGCCGCGCGACGCTCCTCCAGAACCTTGTTGATGTTCGGAAGCAGCTTCTTCCAGAAGAAGAAGAACACGATGGCGAAGGCGATGGTGCCGACGAGCAGCTCGGGGCCGGCCGGGATCAGCGGGTTCTGCTTCTCCTCGGCCGCCAGCTGTACCAGGTTGGCGATCACATCAGTGCCTTTCGTCGAAACGTGTAGCGGTAAGTAGCTATTACTGACCGAACACGAACGGCATAACGATGCCGATGAGGGCGAGCGCCTCACAGAAGGCGAAGCCCAGGATCTGGTTGGCACGGATCAGACCGGCGGCCTCGGGCTGACGGGCGAGGGCCTGGGTGCCGTTACCGAAGATGATGCCGACGCCGATGCCGGGGCCGATGGCCGAGAGGCCGTAACCGATGGAGCCGAGGGAGCCGGAGACGCCAGCAGCGATGTCGATGGCAGCAGACATGCCGTTTCTTCCTTCTCTTTTAAGAACCGGTGGGGGTTGGCCACCGGACGACGGGGAGGTGTGTGGGGCTCAGTGGTGCTCGGCGAGAGCGCCCTGAATGTAGGAGCAGGCCAGCAGTACGAAGACGTACGCCTGGACGGCCTGCACGAAGAGCTCGAAGCAGATCATGGCCATGGTCATCACGAACGAGATGCCGGCGGCCGGGATCATCCAGCTGTTCAGGAGGTACCAGGAGGCGACGGTGAACATCACCAGCATCAGGTGACCGGCGAACATGTTGGCGAAGAGTCGCACCGCGTGCGTGAACGGGCGGACGAGCAGGTTCGAGAAGAACTCGATGACCATGACGAGCGGCAGCACCGCGCCGAGCGACTTGTCGTAGCCCGTGATGTTCTTGAAGAAGCCGACGAAGCCGTGGCGCTTGAAGGTCAGTCCGACCCACAGGACCCAGACGATCAGGGCCAGCACGAGCGGGAAGGCGAAGACCGAGGCCACCGGGAACTGGGCCAGCGGGATCACGGACCAGATGTTCATCAGCCAGATGAAGAAGAAGAGGGAGACCATGAGCGGCACCCACTTCTCGCCCTCGCGCTTGCCGAGCGTCTCGTAGACGATGCCGCGGCGCACGAAGTCGTAGCCGGCCTCGCCGACCATCTGCAGCTTGCCGGGGATGACCTTGGCGTTGCCGAAGGCGGCCCAGAAGAAGGCGATGACGACGACCGTGGTGACGATCGCGAGCAGCATCACCTTGTTGAACTCGAAGCCGCCGACCGTGGCCATCGGCTTGAACAGGAACGAGTGCAGGCCCGGAGCCGGGAAGCCACACCCGTTGTCGGACATGATCCGACAACTCCAGTCAAAGGCGAGCTGGGTCTGGTCAGCACTCACCGCGGGCTCCTTCGGCGTGACGCATGGGTACGGCAACCTCGTTGTGTCGGCGCGGCGCAGGGCCGCTGATCGGCACCGGACAGGTGTTACGGATGTGGGGGCGGCTGGGGGGCATCAAGCCTCGCGATTGAGCAGGCGTCAGCTGGGATGCCCGCGCCCGCGATGCCGCAGTTGGCACCGGACGATAGCAGGAGTTCTCCCAAGCCTTTATCCCGCCCCTACCCCTCACGACGGCGGCCCCGTCTTCTCGTGCTTCTCACTCTTCGCGGAGTCGGGATCGACATAGAAGATCTTGGCCTTCATGTGTGCGCGCGCCTGCGCTGCCATCCACACGACGGTCGTGACGACCAGCGACACGGCGAACGCCTTGGCGTTGAAGAGTGAGGTGCCCTTGAAGACGGCGACGAAGATCAGGAGGAGCAGGAGCTGAGCCATGTAGAGCATCAGCCCCATGGCCTGGAACAACTGCGGGAGCGTTTTTGCCGTCCACTGCAGCACGTAGAGGCCGATTCCCATGAACAGGATGGCCAGCAGCGTGCCGACGGCCGCACCCAGAGCACCCTTGCCTCCCGCGACCGCGGCGCTCACGGCGACGGCGATCACGCCGGCGGCCGCTGCGGGCACAGCGATCTGCAGTAGGTTCCGGGCGTCATTGGACGGCATGGCGGCAACTCCGCTTTCACAGGGGGCAGGTGTCGTCATGGACGAGCGTAGTCCCGGGCTGAGTGGTCGAGACCTCACACCGGTGGACCGTCGCACTACGGTCCTTCGGTTCTATCCGGGGTTCTCGTGAACCGTATCACAAACTATTTGATGAGGTCTTTACCTGCTGGGTGTGCTTGCTGTCACACATGAGAGTGACAGTGCGCGTCTGTGCAAAAACCGGGCCTGTTTGTCTGGTATTGGGGAGCTTTGCTCCACCACGAGATGGCAATGCTCTAGTCAGATTCTTACCTACCGAAGGCTCCTGCCGCGAACATCACGCGAGAGGAGCCCAGGAGCATCGCACCCAGTGGTGGCCGCCATGCGGCATGACTACGGGGCGCTCGAGTCGATCCGAGCGCCCCGCATGAGGTCCGACAAGTGGTGCCAATCAGTCGTGCACGGTGGCACAGGCCAGCGCGTCGGTCCACTTCCAGCCCGTGCAGATCTTGGTGCCGTCGGGATACCTCTTCGCGTACGAGTCCCAGTTGTGGTCCTCGGCGCGGCCCTGGCGGACGCTGTCGTGCTCCCAGTGCACCTCCGGGCCCTTACCCGGAAGGGTGATCCTCAGCTTGGCGATCTTCCCGGACATCGTCTTCGGTGCCGGCGAGTAGTTACCCATGATGCTGGTGACCTTGAGGCCCGAGCCAGTGACAACGATGCAGTTGCTGCCGCCCTCGGTGCAGTTGTGCGCACTTGCCTGGGCCGGTGCGGAAGCGAGAAGAGCGACACCAAGAGTCGCCCCGCCCACAGCGGCGGCACGCCAGAATCCACGCGACTTGCGCATGTCAACCCCCATTTTTGATTGCTGAGACATCGGTCTGGTCAGGACCATGTCGGCGCGGTCGATGATGATCTTACATATCGAGAGTGACCGCACCAGCACGTAGTGTGGTGAGCTCGATCACGCATCCCTCACGCGCGCGCACGAACTGTCACCGACTCTTGGACACCGTGGCTGATTTCTACGTCCCGGCCTTGCCTCGATCGGCAAGACGTGAACGGGAGCCGATGGCCGTGGCCCCGCTGACGCTCGAGACCCCGGACGCCACAGGAGTGCGTTCCTCCGGGCCGGTGAAGGCGGTCCGGTCCGTCGTGGACGCCGGTGTGGAGTCGTCGGGGGAGAGTGACGCCCCCACGCCGCGACGACGGTAGCGGGGCGGTACGAAGTGCTGGGCCCAGGCGGGGACGCGGGGGGTGAAGCGGGGCAGCAGGAGGAGGATCAGGCCGATGGCGCTCAGGAAGACCACACCGAGCACGATCCACATCGACGCCGAGTTGACTGAGTAGGCGAGCGCGCCGAAGCCGATCAGCGCCGACCAGAAGTACATGATCAGCACCGCCCTGCTGTGCGAGTGGCCGATCTCCAGCAGGCGGTGGTGCAGGTGGCCGCGGTCCGCGGCGAACGGCGACTGGCCGCGCCAGGTGCGGCGCACGATGGCCAGCACCAGGTCCGCCGCGGGCACGGCGATGATCGTCAGCGGCAGCAGCAGCGGGATGTAGACGGGCACCGTCTGGTGCACCGCCGCCTTCTCCGAACCGGTGAACAGGGCGAGCGCGTCCGGGTCCACCTGACCGGTGATGGAGATCGCGCCGGCGGCCAGCACCAGGCCGATGAGCATCGAGCCGGAGTCGCCCATGAAGATCCGCGCCGGATGCATGTTGTGCGGCAGGAAGCCCAGGCACATGCCCATCAGGATGGCCGAGAACAGCGTCGCCGGGGCGGCCGCCTCGATGCCGTACGAGTACCAGATCCGGTAGGCGTACAGGAAGAACGCCGCCGCCGCGATGCAGACCATGCCGGAGGCCAGGCCGTCGAGGCCGTCCACGAAGTTCACCGCGTTGATCGTGATGACGACCAGGGCCACGGTCAGCAGGGTGCCCTGCCACTGGGTCAGCGCCACGTTGCCGACGCCCGGGACGGGCAGCCACAGGATCGTCAGACCCTGCATGACCATGACGCCCGCGGCGATCATCTGTCCGCCGAGCTTGATCAGCGCGTCGATCTCGAACTTGTCGTCGAGGACACCGATCAGCCAGATCAGCGCGGCCCCGGACAGCAGCGCCCGCGGCTCGTTGGACTTGGCGAAGACCTCGTTGAGGTTGGTCAGGTGGTCCGCCACCAGCAGGCCCGCGCACAGTCCGAAGAACATCGCGATCCCGCCGAGCCGCGGAGTGGGTTCCCGGTGCACGTCACGTGCCCGGATCTCCGGCATCGCCCCCGCCACGATCGCGAACTTCCGTACCGGCCCTGTCAGCAGGTACGTCACCGCGGCCGTGATGCAGAGCGTCAGCAGGTATTCACGCACGGGCTTCCCCACAGGTCTCGCTGGCCATCACAGCCCCACACCCTAGCGACGGACGCTTATGGATGAGGACTTCCGGGTAGCGACGATGGTTGCACGGGTGGCTGTGTGCCACCGCGCCCGTCCGGGTGCACGCGGTCTCCGCCCGCCCCGGTTCACTCCGGATAGGGCGGGAATCCACCGGTCAGCTCACGTACCTCGGCCCGCGTCACGGCCGGTTCCGCCTCGCCCCGCAGGGCCGCGGCCATGAGCGCCGCGATCCGCACCATCTCCGCCTCCCCCATGCCCTGCGTCGTCACCGCGGCCGTGCCCAGGCGCAGCCCGCGGCCGTCACCGTGGGGAAGGACACAGCAGTCGAGCACGATCCCGGCGGCCGCGAGCCGGCCGCGCGCGGTGCGTCCGTCGACACCGAGCGGGGCCGGATCGACGATGATCATGTGGGTGTCGGTGCCGCCGGTGATCACGCCCAGTCCCTCGGCGGCGAGATGGCCGGCGAGCACCCGCGCGTTGGCGACCACCTGGTGGGCGTATGCGCCGAAGGCAGGGGTCGCCGCCTCGCCGAAGGCGACGGCCTTGGCGGCGATGGTGTGCATCTGCGCGCCGCCCTGGGTGAAGGGGAACACCGCCCGGTCCACCCGCTCGGCCAGTTCGGCGCCGCACAGGATCATTCCGCCGCGCGGCCCGCGCAGCACCTTGTGCGTGGTGGCGCAGACGACGTCGGCGTACGGCACCGGACTGGGCGCCGCTCCCCCGGCGACCAGGCCGATCGGGTGCGCGGCGTCGGCGATCAGGTACGCCCCCACCTCGTCCGCGACGTCCCGGAAGAAGGCGTAGTCGAGGTGGCGGGGGTAGGCGATGGAGCCGCAGACGATGGCCTTGGGCCGGTGGCCGAGGGCCAGGTGGCGCACCTGGTCGTGGTCGATGAGCCCGGTCTCGGCGTCGACGCCGTAGCCGACGAAGTCGAACCAGCGGCCGGAGAAGTTCGCGGGCGAGCCGTGGGTGAGATGGCCCCCGTGGGACAGCCCGAGGGCGAGGACGGTGTCGCCGGGGCGCAGCAGGGCGGCGTAGGCGGCCAGGACGGCCGAGGAGCCCGAGTGGGACTGCACATTGGCGTGCTCGGCGCCGAACAGTGCCATGGCCCGCTCTACGGCCAGGCGCTCGGCGACGTCAACGATCTCGCAGCCGCCGTGGTGCCGGGCACCGGGGTAGCCCTCGGCGTACTTGTTGGCGAGCGGTGAGCCGAGGGCGGCCAGCACGGCCGGGGAGGTGACGTTCTCGGCGGCGATGAGCTGGAGGGTCGTGGACTGCCGGTCCAGCTCCGCGAACAGGATGTCGGCCAGCTCGGGATCCTGTTGCCGCAGGACATCGGCCTCGAGGGTGCGGGTGACCGACATGGCGGGCTCCGGGCGGTCGACGGTGACGTGAGTCCAATGTAGGCCCGGTGTGTCCGGTATGCGCGGGTTGCCGCGTCCGCGGCTCACGCCGTACCCCTCGCGGGCGAGCGGTGCCCGCCCGCGTCACGCGCGGGCGGGGACCCCGGTCAGTGCGGTCACCACGGGATCGAGCGCCTCGTGTATCTCGTCGCCGATCGAGCGGAAGAACGGCAGCGGCGCCCCGTACGGGTCGTACACCTCGTCCGCCTCCGCGGTCGGCGCCAGCAGCCAGCCGCGCAGCGCGGCCGCGGCGCGCACCAGGGCGCGCGCACGCGCCACCACGCCGTCCTCCAGCGGAGGCAGCGTGGTGGGGTCTATGGCGCGCACCAGGCGGGTGAACTCCTTCAGCGTGAAGGTGCGCAGGCCCGCCGAGTGGCCCATGGAGATGACCTGGGCGCGGTGGTCGCGGGTGGCCGTGAGGACGAGGTCGGCCATGATGACGTGCTCGTCCAGCAGTTCCCGGCCGGTGAAGCCGGAGGCGTCGGCGCCGAACTCGGCCAGGACGGTCTCCGCGTTGGCCTCCATGGGCGCGCCCTCGTGGCCCCAGGTGCCGGCGCTCTCCACGATCAGCCCGCCACCGAGTACACCGAGCCGCTCCGTCACGAAGTGACGGGTCAGCCGCTCGGTGATCGGCGAGCGGCACACGTTGCCGGTGCTGACGTGGAGGATGCGGAAGCAGTCGCGCGGAAGCCCGACGAACGTCGTCGTGATCTCCGCGGCGCTCTCCCTGCCTATGCCACGCCCCGCGTCAGGGGCCGTCAATTCGCCACCTCGAGGTCGGGTACGACCTTGCGCAGCTCCTCCGGGGAGAGCGCGCCCTCCCGCAGCAGGACCGGCACCTCGCCCGTGACGTCCACGATGGACGACGGCACGTTGCCGGGCGTCGGGCCGCCGTCGAGGTAGACGGAGACGGAGTCGCCGAGCATCCGCTGGGCGGCGTCGCAGTCCTCGGGCGCCGGGTGACCGGTGAGGTTGGCCGAGGTCACGGCCATCGGGCCGACCTCGGTGAGCAGCTCGATGGCGACGGGGTGCAGCGGCATGCGCACGGCCACCGTGCCCCGGGTGTCGCCCAGGTCCCACTGCAGGGACGGCTGGTGCCGGGCAACGAGCGTGAGGGCGCCCGGCCAGAAGGCGTCCACCAGTTCCCAGGCCAGCTCGGAGAAGTCCGTGACGAGGCCGTGCAGGGTGTTCGGGGAGCCGATCAGCACGGGGGTGGGCATGTTGCGGCCCCGGCCCTTGGCGGCCAGCACGTCGGCGACCGCCTCCGCGGAGAACGCGTCGGCGCCGATGCCGTAGACCGTGTCGGTCGGAAGCACCACCAGTTCGCCCCGGCGGACGGCGGACGCGGCCTCGCGCAGACCCGTCACACGGTCGGTCGCGTCGTTGGTGTCGTATCGCCGTGCCATGTCTAGCGGGCCTCCTCATGCGGGTACTGCGGGCTGGAAGTCGTCGGGGTGCTCACGGCAGCGCCTTGCGGGCGGTGGCGAACCGGGGGCGGTTGTTGAGGTCCGGATGATCGGCCGCGTCGGCCCAGCCCCGCTCCTCGGTGAAGATCCAGGGCACCTGCCCGCCCTGGGTGTCGGCGTGCTCGATGACGACGACCCCGCCGGGCCGCAGCAGCCGGTGCGCGGTGCGCTCGATGCCGCGGATGAGGTCGAGACCGTCCTCGCCGGAGAACAACGCCATCTCCGGGTCGTAGTCACGGGCCTCGGGCGCGACGTACTCCCACTCGGTGAGCGGGATGTACGGCGGGTTGGAGATGACCAGGTCGACCTGGCCGTCGAGGTCCGGGAAGGCGGTCAGGGCGTCACCCTGGCGCAGGTCGACCCTGGACCCCTCGACGTTCTTGCGGGTCCACTGGAGCGCTTCCTCGCTCAGCTCGACGGCGTGCACGCGCGAGCGCGGCACCTCCTGGGCCAGCGCGAGCGCGATGGCGCCGGAGCCGGTGCACAGGTCCACGATGCAGGGCTCGACCACGTCCATGGCGCGCACGGCGTCTATGGCCCAGCCGACCACGGACTCCGTCTCCGGCCGGGGCACGAACACGCCCGGCCCGACCTGGAGCTCCAGGTACCGGAAGTAGGCCTGCCCGGTGATGTGCTGCAGCGGCTCGCGCTGCTCACGCCGGGCGATGACCTCCCAGTAGCGGGCGTCGAAGTCGGAGTCCTTGACGGAGTGCAGCTGGCCCCGCTTCACGCCGTGGACGAACGCGGCGAGCTCCTCCGCGTCGGTACGTGGCGAGGGCACGCCGGCGTCGGCCAGCCGCTGGGTGGCCTGGGCCACCTCGGCGAGCAGCAGACTGCGGGGGCTCGGGGGTCGCCCCCCAGTTGGTGACTGCACGCAAGTCCTCCGTGTAACTCGTACGCGCCTCTTACGCGGCCGCCAGCTTCGCCGCCGAGTCGGCGTCGACGCAGGCCTGGATCACCGCGGCGAGGTCGCCGTCCAGGACCTGGTCCAGGTTGTACGCCTTGAAACCGACGCGGTGGTCCGAGATGCGGTTCTCCGGGAAGTTGTAGGTGCGGATCTTCTCGGAGCGGTCGACGGTGCGGACCTGGCTGCGCCGGGCGTCGGCCGCCTCCCGCTCCGCCTCCTCCTGCGCCGCCGCGAGCAGCCTGGAGCGCAGGATACGCAGCGCCTGCTCCTTGTTCTGCAGCTGGCTCTTCTCGTTCTGGCAGGAGGCGACGACTCCGGTGGGCAGGTGCGTGATGCGCACCGCGGAGTCGGTGGTGTTGACCGACTGGCCGCCGGGCCCGGAGGACCGGTAGACGTCGATCCGCAGGTCGTTCGGGTTGATCTCGACGTCGACCTCCTCGGCCTCGGGGGTCACGAGGACACCGGCGGCGGAGGTGTGGATACGGCCCTGGGACTCGGTGGCCGGCACACGCTGCACGCGGTGCACGCCGCCCTCGTACTTCAGCCGGGCCCACACGCCCTGGCCGGGTTCGATCTGCCCGCGGGCCTTCACCGCGACCTGGACGTCCTTGTAGCCGCCCAGCTCGGACTCGGTGGCGTCGATGATCTCGGTCTTCCAGCCGATCCGCTCGGCGTACCGCAGGTACATGCGCAGCAGGTCGCCGGCGAACAGCGCGGACTCGTCACCGCCGGCGCCGGCCTTGATCTCCAGGATGACGTCCTTGTCGTCACTGGGGTCGCGCGGGACGAGGAGCAGGCGCAGCTTCTCGGTCAGCTCCTCGCGCTGCTTCTCCAGATCCTTGACCTCGGCGGCGAAGTCGGGGTCGTCGGCGGCGAATTCGCGCGCGGTCTCGATGTCGTCGCCGCTCTGCTTCCAGGAGCGGTACGTGGCGACGATCGGGGTGAGCTCGGCGTAGCGCTTGTTCAGCTTGCGCGCGTTGGCCTGGTCGGCGTGGACCGACGGGTCGGCGAGCTTCTTCTCCAGGTCGGCGTGCTCGGCGACGAGTTCATCGACGGCCTCGAACATCTTTCGGCTCCTGATACTGCGGTGAGGACAAGGGCGGGCGACCAAAAACGCCGGTCCCGGGCACGCCCCGGGAGAGGGCGCGACCGTGGACCGGCGATCTGGGGCTCGCTACTTCTTGGAGCCGGCGGCCTTGCCGAAGCGGGCCTCGAAGCGGGCCACACGGCCACCGGTGTCGAGGATCTTCTGCTTGCCCGTGTAGAACGGGTGGCACTCGGAGCAGACCTCGGCCCGGATGGTGCCGGAGCCGATGGTGCTGCGGGTGGTGAACGACGCGCCACAGGTGCAGCTGACCTGCGTCTCGACGTACTCGGGGTGGATGTCGCGCTTCAAGGTGTCTCCTAGGTTTCGGGAGGGCGCCGGGTCGCAGCCGCTGGATGCGAAAGCGTGAACCGGAGCCGACGTACCAGTCTGCCAGGACTGGCGCCATCCCCCAAAACCGGGGGGCGGGGCCGTCTATTCCCCGCTCGTCCCCCGGCGCCCCTGCCGGGCCCGGCGCGGGGGCGGTCGGGGGGCGGGACGGCCCCGGTACGGGGGTCAGCCGCTGACGACGCCCTTGGCCCCGCCCGCCGCGGTGCCCTTCGTGGCCGACGCGGGAATGGGCCGGTCGTTCCTCAGGGCCTTCCAGATCAGCTCGGCCTTGGTCTTCTGCAGCAGGACCCGGTTGGGGTCGGCCGGGTCGTACTGGACCGGCATCGTGACCATCCGCATGTGGGAGGAGCCGATGCCCTTCAGGCCGCTCGCGAAGTCCGCGAGGGCGTTGACCGAGCCGAGGTCGGAGTCGGTGGTGACGGCCTTGGTGGCGGTGTCGGCGAGGTCGTACAGCCGCTTGGGGTTGCTCAGCACGCCGACGTGCTCGACCTGGTCCAGCAGCGCCTTGACGAAGGCCTGCTGGAGCTGGATGCGGCCCAGGTCGGAGCCGTCGCCGACGCCGTGCCGGGTGCGGACCAGGGCGAGTGAGCGCTCACCGTCGAGGGTGTGGGTGCCGGCCTTGAGGTTCAGATGGCTCTGCGGGTCGGCGATGGCCTTGCTCGTGGTGACCGGGACTCCGCCGAGGTCGTCGATGAGCTTCTGGAAGCCGGCGAAGTCGACCTCGAGGTAGTGGTCCATGCGGATGCCGCTGAGGGACTCGACCGTCTTCACGGCGCAGGCGGCGCCGCCGGTGGAGTAGGCGGAGTTGAACATGACACCGGACGCCGCCGGATGGCTGTTGCCCTTGGTGTCGGTGCAGGCGGGGCGGTCGATGAGGGTGTCGCGCGGGACGGAGACCACACTGGCCTTCTTGTGCCCCTTGTACACGTGGACGATCATCGCGGTGTCGGAGCGGGCGCTGCCGTCGTCCGTGCCGCCGCCCAGCTTCCGGTTCTTGCCCGAGCGGGTGTCCGAGCCGAGGACCAGGATGTTCTCGGAACCGTTGTCGATCTTCGTGGGCCGTTCGTCGCCGAGGGCCTGGTTGATGTCGACGCTCTTCAGGTTGCCGTTGAGCTTGAAGTAGACGTATCCGAGACCGGTGCCGCCCAGCACGACGACGCCGGCGGCCGCCCACGCGGTGGCGAGCAGCGCCTTGCGGCGCTTGCCGGGGGCGGCGGCCTTGCGGCGGCGGCCCTGGCCTCTTCGCTGCGGGCCGGTGGGTACCGGCTCGGTTATGCCGGGCTCCGGCGTGCTCTCGGCGGACACGTCACTCCTAGGTCTCGTCCGGTCGTCTACCCCCTGCTTTCAGGGTCAGGCGCGGTCGTCACCGCTCCATCGTCGCTCCGCCTGGTCAGACGGAGAAACTCGGCACAGGGTTGCACAGCGCGGGGTGCCCGCCGCGTGCGGCGACGGGCACCCTGCGTGACCGTGCGGTCTTGGGCGAGCCATGCTCACCTGCGGTTTCAGCCCCAGATGTCGTACGCCTGGAAGCCGGTGCCGACCGAGACCCTTGTGGCAAAGATCTCGCTTGTGCCCTTTCCGGTGCCCTTGTACAGGTACAGGGTTCCGCCGGGCGTGCGGGCCAGGAAGTCGGCCCTGCCGTCGCCGCTCACGTCGCCGACGGCGTCGAAGGCGTTGTAGCCGGTCCAGGCGCTGCGCACCTTGACCCGGGCCGAGAAGGCGCCGGTACCGGACTTGCCGGTGCCCTTGTACAGATACAGGTCGCCGTTGCTCGACTTGCGGGCGAGCAGGTCGGCCTTGCCGTCACCGTTGAAGTCCCCGTGGCCGCGCACCGAGTTGTACTGGTCCCAGCCCGTGCTCACCTTCACCTTGGTGGCGAAGGTGCCGTTCCCCTTGCCCGCGTACAGCCACAGCGCGCCGCTGGAGTCGACGGAGAGCACGTCGGGCAGGTAGTCGCCGGTGACGTCGCCCGCCGTGATGATCCGCTTGCGGGTCTTCCAGCCGGTGAAGATCTTCGTCTCGGTCCAGCTCCCGCTGGTGCGGGCGCTGTTGAGGACGAAGTGCTCCCAGTACACGTCGCCGGTGGAGCTGACCCGGTAGACGACGTCCTGGTAGCCGTCCCGGTTCAGGTCGGCCTGGAGGGCGAGGTTGACCCCGCCCCAGTCGCCCCAGGAGATGCGGGAGCCGAAGGACGTGCCCTTGGAGTCCTTCTCGTAGCCCGTCTTCGTGGACGAGGCGCGCACGAAGAGGTCGGCCTTGTTGTCCTCGTAGCTCAGGTTGCTGTCGTCGATCTGGGGACAGGCGGAGCCGACGTAGGCGCCGACCTTGGTGAAGACGCTGTAGTAGCCCTGCTTCACGCAGTCCGTGACGCCCCAGGAGACCACTCCGACGATCCGGCCGCCCACCACGAGCGGCCCGCCGGAGTCGCCGTTGCAGGTGGCGCTGGTACCGGTGTCGCTGCCGCTCTGGGTGCCCGCGCAGACCATGCGCCCCGCGACGTAGGCCGTGTCGTAGGCGCCGGAGCAGGCGCTGTCGGAGTGCAGGGTGAGCGCGGTCGTCCGCAGCGTCTGGGAGATGTCCTGGCTGGTGGAGCTGGTGCGGCCCCAGCCGTACACCTTGGCGCTGGTGCCGGTGGCGTAGGACGCGGTGTCGCCGGAGGCGACCATGCGGATCGGCGTGGCCTTGACCGGGACGCCCAGGGTGAGCACGCCGAGGTCGCCCTCGTACCTCCCCGTCTCCTTGTCCACCGGGTCGTACCCCGGCTGCCACCACTGCCGCAGTACGCCGGTGGCCTGGCCGCCGTGCAGGTCGGTGCTGCCGGCGGCGTCGGTGGTGGGCAGCTGGTCGGTACCGGTGACGACGGCGCCGTGGTTCGCCCAGTCGTAGTTCCGGTTGTCCTCCCTGAGACAGTGCGCGGCGGTGAGGATCTTCGTGGGCGAGACCACCGAGCCACCGCAGAAGAAGCTGACGTCGTCGCCGGTGTCGGTGGTGTTCCTGTCGTCGTAGTACCAGAGCTGGGCCATCCAGGGCGCCGAGGAGATGGTGGTCTCGCTGCCACCGATGATCTTCGGCGAGACGGCCGAGGGGCTGCTGGTCTTCGCCGGCTGCTCGGTCCCGGAGGCGCCCGCGATGCGCTTCGCCAGCGTGGCCTGGGACGGCTGGGTGACGGCGGGGGCGGTGCCGGGCTTCGGCAGCGCGGTGGCCGCGCCGGCGGAGGCCGTCATCAGCGCGGCGGTCACGGCGGCGGCGACACCGGCCGCGGCAAGGGGGACGGCAAGACGTATCCGGCGTCTGTGCCGCCCGGGCTCGGACGTGGGCAAGGCGGTTCCCCCCAGGGAGAGGTGTGGTGAGTGGGGCGCGTGATGCGCTCCCCTCCCTCTCAGCGCCAAAAGGCCGCCCCCCGTCACGTGGTGACGGGGGGCGGCCCTCGTTTCCTACCCGGTACCTACCGGCTAGTCGCCGTTGCCGGGGGTCGGCGTCGTCTTCTGAATCTGCATCAGGAACTCGCCGTTCGACTTGGTCTGCTTCATCTTGTCCAGCAGCAGCTCGATCGCCTGCTGCTGGTCGAGCGCGTGCAGCACCCGGCGCAGCTTCCAGACGACGGCGAGCTCCTCGTTGCCGAGCAGGATCTCTTCCTTACGGGTACCGGACGCGTCGACGTCCACCGCCGGGAAGATGCGCTTGTCGGCGAGCTTCCGGTCGAGCTTGAGCTCCATGTTGCCGGTGCCCTTGAACTCCTCGAAGATCACCTCGTCCATGCGGGACCCGGTGTCCACCAGGGCGGTGGCGAGGATGGTCAGCGAGCCGCCGTCCTCGATGTTGCGGGCCGCACCGAAGAACCGCTTCGGCGGGTACAGGGCGGTCGAGTCGACACCACCGGACAGGATGCGGCCGGAGGCCGGGGCGGCGAGGTTGTACGCACGGCCCAGACGCGTGATCGAGTCGAGCAGCACGACCACGTCGTGACCGAGCTCCACCAGGCGCTTTGCGCGCTCGATGGCCAGCTCGGCGACCGTGGTGTGGTCCTCCGCCGGGCGGTCGAAGGTCGAGGAGATGACCTCGCCCTTCACCGACCGCTGCATGTCGGTGACCTCTTCCGGACGCTCGTCGACGAGGACGACCATCAGGTGGCACTCGGGGTTGTTGTGCGTGATCGCGTTGGCGATCGCCTGCATGATCATGGTCTTGCCGGTCTTCGGCGGGGCCACGATCAGACCGCGCTGGCCCTTGCCGATCGGCGACACGAGGTCGATGATCCGGGTGGTCAGCACGCCCGGGTCCGTCTCCAGGCGGAGGCGGTCCTGCGGGTACAGCGGGGTCAGCTTGTTGAACTCCGGGCGGCCGCGGCCGTGTTCGGGCGCCATGCCGTTGACGGAGTCGAGACGGACCAGCGCGTTGAACTTCTCGCGGCGCTCGCCCTCCTTCGGCTGGCGGACCGCGCCGGTGATGTGGTCACCCTTGCGCAGGCCGTTCTTGCGGACCTGGGCGAGGGAGACGTACACGTCGTTCGGGCCGGGCAGGTAGCCGGAGGTCCGGATGAACGCGTAGTTGTCGAGGATGTCCAGGATGCCCGCGACGGGGATCAGGACGTCGTCGTCGGCGACCTGCGGCTCGGCGACGTCGTCGCGGCCACGGCGGCCACGGCGGTCGCGGTAGCGGCCGCGACGGCCACGGCGGCCGCCGTCGAAGTCGTCGTCGTCCTGCGGGCCGCTGTTGCGGTCCTGCCGGCCGCCCTGCTGCTGGCCCTGCTGCTGCCGGTCCTGCCGGCCGCCGCCCTGCTGGTCGTCGCCCTTGCCACGGCGGTCGCGGTCACGGCCGCGGTCACGGTCGCGGTCGCGGCGGTCGCGGCGGCCGCGGCCCTCGCCGTCACCGGCGTCGCCGCGGGACTCGCCCTGCTGGCCGCCCTGCTGCGTCTCGCCCTTGGACTCACCCTTCGCCTCGGCGGCGACGCTCTCGGCGCCGGCGGCCGGGCTGCCCGCCTCGGCGGTGGCACGGCGGCGGCGCCGCTCGGCCGGGGCCTCGTCGCCCCCACGCTCGGCGTCGCCCGAGCGGGCGGCGCCACCGGCCGGCTGGCCGGGAATCTCGATCTGCTGCTGGGCCACGGCCTTCTCGGCGGGAGCCTCGGCCGACTTGTCCGCCTTCTTCTCGGCGGCCTCCTCGCCGGTACGGGCCTTGGAGGTGGCCCGGCGCTTGGGCTTGGTCTCGGTGGCGGCCTCCGCCTTGGGAGCGGCGCCCCCGGCCTGGGCCTCCTTGATGACCTCGATCAGCTGGCTCTTGCGCATGCGCGCGGTGCCCCTGATGCCGAGGCCGGATGCGACCTGCTGCAGCTCGGCCAGCACCATGCCCTCGAGGCCGGTACCGCGGCGCCGCCGGGAGCCGGCACCGCTGGCAGGCGCGGAGGCGTCCGTGGCGGGCGCGGCAGCGGTCTCCTCGACACGTGCGCCCATCAGATCGGTGGTGTCGCTCACGAAGGGTCCTTCCCTGGAGCGGACGTCGGCCTGTCTGGCTCGGCGACCGGTTGTGCTGTCCGGACTACGGTCCTGTCTTCGATGGACCGTGCCGGGGCGGTGGTCCGCCAAAGCGGCGGAAGAGAATTTCTGGTGATGGCGCTTCCGCGAGTCGTGGCACCCAGTGTCACGTGGCGTGGTAGCACCGATTCCGGAGCGTGCCCAGAGTCCCGCTCAGAGTCCGCATGCGTCGTACTGCCCAGGTACGGCGCACGGAACACGGAGTGGTGTGGGAGGCTCCCGGAAGGATGTCTGTCCCGGACGGGGACACGATGCACCTCGCCATGGTGGGGTCGGGTGCAGACTTGAGGTTAACACTACCGGATCCAACAAACATTCCCCCTCTCCAAATCCGGCAACCGTGTCTCAGGTCGCAAGCGGCAGCACGCTCGCTCCCTGGACATCGAGGTCCAGCCGGTTGGCGGCCCAGCCCTCACCCGCGAGGTGGGACACCTTCTCGGCGCTGTCGGTGTCGGCCAGCGCCATGACGGTGGGTCCGGCGCCGGAGATGACGGCCGGGATCCCGTCGGCCCGCAACCGCTCCACCAGCGCGGCGCTCTCCGGCATGGCCGGGGCGCGGTACTCCTGGTGCAGACGGTCCTCGGTGGCGGGCAGCAGCAGCTCGGGGCGCCTGGTGAGGGCCTCGACGAGCAGGGCGGCACGGCCCGCGTTGGCGGCGGCGTCGACGTGCGGCACGGTGCGCGGCAGCAGGCCGCGCGCGGTCTCGGTGAGCACCGGCTTCCCCGGCACGAAAACCACCGGAACGATGGAATCGTCGGGCTCCATCCTGATGGCGCGGGCGGCGCCGGCCTCCATCCAGGACAGGGTGAATCCGCCGAGCAGACAGGCGGCCACGTTGTCGGGGTGGCCCTCGATCTCGGTGGCCAGCGCGAGCAGCGCCGCGTCGTCGAGCCGGGCCTCGCCGCCTATGGTCACCGCGCGGGCGGCGACGATGCCGGCGCAGATGGCGGCGGAGGAGGAGCCGAGGCCACGGCCGTGCGGGATGCGGTTGGCGCAGACGATCTCCAGGCCGCGGGGCTGTCCGCCCAGCAGGTCGAAGGCCGTGCGCAGGGAGCGGACGAGCAGGTGGCTCTCGTCACGGGGCAGGGTCTCGCCGCCCTCACCCGCGATGTCGATGTGCAGACCGGAGTCGGCCACCCGGACGACGACGTCGTCGTACAGCCCCAGCGCGAGGCCCAGGGCGTCGAAGCCCGGACCGAGATTGGCGCTGGTGGCAGGGACGCGCACCCGTACGGCGGCGGCGCGGAAAGCTGGACCGGCCATCGCTCGAAGACTCTCCTTGAGCTGCGTTGAGTGTCGAAGGACATCCGATGGGACCGAATGCCGCTCGATCGCTTCGATGAACATTCGATGACGTACGAAGACCCGACGGGTCGCGGAGACGGCGCGGCCCGCGCCCACACGCGGGGCATATGCGGTAGGCGGGTTCAGTACAGCCTATCGAAGGAAGGTTCCGCGGCGACATAGGGCGCACAGGAGGCGCACGATGCGTGTCGTGGTCCTCCCGTGCACCCTGCCACGGGCCGCCCCGGCGGGGCGGGGTCCGGGGGCCCGGTCGCCCGGGCCCGCGGGCGGTCAGGCCAGGCCGAGGCGCTCCGCCGCGGTGGCGGCGTCGACCGGGACGGTGACCGGCTGCGGCGCGCCGGCGACGGCCCAGTCGGGGTCCTTCAGCCCGTTGCCGGTGACGGTGCACACGATGCGCTGCCCCGGGTCCACCTTGCCCTGCTCGGCGGCCTTGAGCAGACCGGCCACCGAAGCGGCGGAGGCGGGCTCCACGAAGACACCCTCCTGCGCGGCCAACAGCCGGTAGGCGCGCAGGATTTCACGGTCCGTCACCTCGTCGATGGCACCGCCGGACTCGTCGCGGGCGGCGAGGGCGTAGTCCCAGGAGGCGGGGTTGCCGATCCGGATCGCGGTGGCGATGGTCGACGGGTCCTTGACCACCTCGCCGCGCACGATCGGCGCGCTGCCGGAGGCCTGGAAGCCCCACATGCGCGGCGTCCGGGCGGAGACGCCGTCGGCGGCGTACTCCTTGTAGCCCTTCCAGTAGGCGGTGATGTTGCCCGCGTTGCCGACCGGAAGGACGTGGATGTCGGGGGCGTCGCCGAGCATGTCGACGATCTCGAAGGCGGCCGTCTTCTGCCCCTCGATGCGCACCGGGTTGACCGAATTGACCAGCGCCACCGGGTAGTTCTCGCTCAGGGCGCGGGCGAGCGTGAGGCAGTCGTCGAAGTTTCCGTCGACCTGGAGGATCTTGGCGCCGTGCACCAGCGCCTGGCCCATCTTGCCCAGGGCGATCTTGCCCTGCGGGACGAGCACGGCCGAGACCATCCCGGCCCGCACCCCGTAGGCGGCGGCCGAGGCGGAGGTGTTGCCGGTGGAGGCGCAGATGACCGCCTTCGCCCCCTCCTCCTTGGCCTTGGAGATGGCCATGGTCATGCCGCGGTCCTTGAAGGATCCGGTGGGGTTGGCCCCCTCCACCTTCAGGTGGACCTCACAGCCCGTGCGCTCGGAGAGCACCTGCGCGGGCACGAGGGGCGTGCCGCCCTCGCGGAGCGTCACGACCGGCGTGGTGTCGGATACCGGCAGCCTGTCCCGGTACTCCTCGATGATTCCGCGCCACTGGTGGGTCATTGCTGGTTACTCTCCTTCAACCCGCATGATGCTGGCGACACCCCGCACGGTGTCGAGCTTGCGCAGCGCCTCGACGGTCCCGGTCAGGGAGGCGTCGGACGCCCGGTGGGTGACGACGACGAGGGAGGCCTCGCCGTCCTTGCCCTGCTGGCGAACCGTATCGATCGACACTCCGTGCTCGGCGAACACGGTCGCGACCTGGGCCAGTACACCCGGCTTGTCCGCGACGTCGAGGCTGATGTGGTACCGCGTGACGACCTCGCCCATGGGCGAGACCGGCAGGGCCGCGTACGCCGACTCACCGGGCCCCGTTGCGCCGTTGAGCCGGTTGCGGCAGACGGCGACCAGGTCGCCGAGCACGGCGGAGGCAGTCGGGGAACCGCCGGCGCCGGGGCCGTAGAACATGAGCTGCCCGGAGGCGTCGGACTCGACGAAGACGGCGTTGTAGGCGCCGCGCACGGAGGCGAGCGGGTGGCTCAGCGGGATCATCGCGGGGTGCACCCGCGCGGTCACCGAGGCGCCGTCGGCGGCCCGCTCGCAGATGGCGAGCAGCTTGATCGTGCAGCCCATCTCCGCGGCCGAGCGGAAGTCGGCGGCGGTGACCTCGCTCATGCCCTCGCGGTAGACGTCGTCCAGCCGCACGCGCGTGTGGAAGGCGATACCGGCCAGGATGGCGGCCTTGGCGGCGGCGTCGAACCCCTCGACGTCGGCGGTCGGGTCGGCCTCCGCGTATCCGAGCGCGGTGGCCTCGTCCAGCGCCTCCTGGTACCCGGCGCCGGTGGAGTCCATCTTGTCGAGGATGAAGTTGGTCGTGCCGTTGACGATGCCGAGCACCCGGTTGACCTTGTCGCCGGCGAGGGACTCGCGCAGCGGCCGGATCAGCGGGATGGCGCCGGCGACGGCGGCCTCGTAGTACAGGTCCCGGCCGTGCTCCTCGGCGGCGGCGTGCAGCGCGGCCCCGTCCTGGGCGAGCAGCGCCTTGTTGGCGCTGACCACGGACGCGCCGTGCTCGAAGGCGGTGGTGATGAGGCTCCGCGCGGGCTCGATGCCGCCGATGACCTCGACGACGACGTCGATGTCGCCGCGTTTGACGAGGGCGGTGGCGTCGGTGGTGACCAGGGCCGGGTCGATGCCCTCGCGCACCTTGCCGGGCCGGCGCACGGCGACGCCGGCCAGTTCCACCGGGGCCCCGATCCGGGCGGCGAGGTCGTCGGCGTGCGTCGTCATGATGCGCGCCACCTCTGAGCCGACCACTCCACAGCCCAGCAGCGCCACCTTCAGCGGACGCGTACGCATCATCCGACCTCGTTTCCTCTTACCGTCTGCGGTTGGACCAGTCTCACTCACCGGACGGGACTTTCTACCCTTCGTCCGGATCGTGAGACATCTATTTCATTTTCCCGGGATGGGATGACCGAAGATCTTCCGGCCCCTGTCCCCACGGCTCACCGAAGCCCGCGGAACAGGGGATTCCGGCACCCTCGGCCAGTCCCCTGCGCCGGCCGGCACGCCGGCCTTCGTCAGCCGACGTCGAGACGCAGCAGGTCCTCCTCCGTCTCACGCCGCATGATCAACCGCGCCTCGCCGTCCCGCACCGCGACGACCGGCGGACGCAGTACGTGGTTGTAGTTGCTGGCCATGGAGCGGCAGTAGGCACCGGTGGCGGGCACGGCGAGCAGGTCACCCGGCGCCACGTCCGCGGGCAGGAACGCGTCCTTGACCACGATGTCCCCGCTCTCGCAGTGCTTGCCGACGACACGGCTGAGCACCGGCTCGGCGTCACTTGCGCGCGAGACGAGCGCGACGCTGTACTCCGCGTCGTACAGCGCGGTCCGGATGTTGTCGGACATCCCGCCGTCCACGGAGACGTACGTCCGCAGGCCCTCGAGCGGCTTGACGGTGCCCACCTCGTACAGGGTGAACGCCGTGGGGCCGACGATGGCACGGCCCGGCTCGACCGAGATGCGGGGCGTGCGCAGCCGGGCGGCCTCGCACTCCCGGCCGACGATCTCGGTCAGCGCCTTGGCGATCTCGTGCGGCTCGCGCGGGTCGTCGGCGCTGGTGTACGCGATACCGAGGCCGCCGCCGAGGTCGATCTCGGGCAGCTCGACCCCGTGCTCGTCCCGGATGTCCTTCAGCAGCCCGACCACCCGGTGGGCGGCGACCTCGAAGCCGGACATGTCGAAGATCTGCGAGCCGATGTGGCTGTGGATCCCGATGACCTCGAGCCCGTCGAGCTGGAGCGCCCGCCGCACCGCCTCGGCGGCCTGACCGCCGGCGAGCGGGATGCCGAACTTCTGGTCCTCGTGGGCGGTGGCGATGAACTCGTGGGTGTGCGCCTCGACCCCGACGGTGATCCGGATCTGCACCCGCTGCCGCCTGCCCAGCGACCGCGCGACGTGCGCGACCCGCACGATCTCCTGGAAGGAGTCGATCACGATCCGCCCGACCCCGGCCTCGACCGCCCGCTCGATCTCCGCCACGGACTTGTTGTTGCCGTGGAAGGCGATGCGCTCGGCGGGCATCCCGGCGGACAGCGCGGTGGCCAGCTCTCCACCGGAGCACACGTCGAGATTGAGCCCCTCCTCGTTCAGCCACCGCACGACGGCCCGGGACAGGAACGCCTTCCCGGCGTAGAACACGTCGGCGTCGGCACCGAACGCGGTGCGCCAGGCACGCGCCCGGGCCCGGAAGTCGGCCTCGTCGAGGATGTAGGCGGGGGTGCCGAACTCCTCGGCGAGCCGGGTCGCGGGAATCCCGCCGACGGTGAGGACACCGTCCTCGTCCCGGCCGACGGTCTGCGCCCACACCTTGGGGTCGAGGGCGTTGAGATCGGCGGGCGGGGCGGAGTAGTGCCCCTCGGGAAGGACATCGGCGTGACGGGGCCCGGCGGGGTGGGCGGAACGGCTCATGACGTGACTCTCAGACTCTCTGTCTCTCTCCGGGGCGTCCTGGGTCGCCTCAGAGGTGTTCGGGTGCGTCGATGCCGAGCAGGGACAGGCCGCCGGCCAGCACCGTCCCGGCGGCTTCGGCGAGGGCGAGCCGGGCACGGTGGGCGGCCGAGGGTTTCTCCTCGCCGCGCGGCAGCACGGTGGGCAGCAGGGGCAGCACGGCATCGGCGACGGTGACGAGATGCCGGGCGAGCCGGTCCGGGGCGCGGTGGGTGGCGGCCGCGGTGAGGATGCGGGGGTGGTCGGCGAGGGCGGCGACGACCTCGCGGGCGGCCACGGGTCCGGGCTCGGCACCGAACCCGAGGCGGGCGGCACCGCGGGACATGGCCCGGGTACGGGCGTGCGCGTACCGCACCCGGAACAGCGGATTGGCCTCCCGCTGCACCAGGTGGTCGGCGGTGATCCGGGGCCGGTCGTGCGGCGCGGGATGCAGCAGCGCCCACTGGGCGGCGTCGGCCCCGAGCGGCGCGGGGTCCTCCGGCGCGGGCACGGGCCGCAGGTTCACCGGCTCCCCGTGCTCCACCTCGGCCCGCCCGCCCTGGGTGGCCACGATCCGCACGACGGCGTCGGCCACGACCTCGGCCCGCACCTCGTACGGCACCCGCAGCAGCACGACCTGCCCGGCGAGCGCGTCACCGTGACCGTAGGCGGGGCCGAGGCGGCGGACCTCGGCGACGAGACCGACGGCCGTCTCACCGCTGTCGGCGAGAGTGACGTTGAGGAACCCCGGCCCCGTGACGACGACGTCATCGATCCCGTCGGCGCCGAGAAGCCGCTCGCGGAGAATCCCGGCGACGTCCAGGGGCGCTCGCCCGGCGGCCCGGGCGAGCTGGAGGGCGACATTGGTGGCGTAGTCCCCGCACCCCCCTGGCCCCGGCTCGGTCACGACGACCCGCTCCGGCAGCACGTCCACGCACAGCTCCCCGTCGTCCACGGCAGCGCGCACCGAGTGCAACACGGTGCGGGAGAGCTCGACGGGGGTCACGGGACAAGCGTAGGGGAGGTGGGGGGTGGGAATGCGAGGCGGTTTTACGGTACGAGACGGAAGGCCCTGAGGACGCGCCCTCCCCCTGTGCCCACGAGTCCCCTCACCTCACCGCCACTCCCGCCGCCCCACCACTGCCCCCGGCGTCTCCGCCACTGCCTTCGTCGCCGTCCTCGTCCCCCTGGCCCTGGCCGTCCCCGTGGCCTTCGCCGTCGTACCCGTGGCCTTCGCCGTCCCCGTGACCGTGCCGGCCGGTGCCGGTGCCGGTGCGCCCGGGCTTCCGCTCGATGAGCTGCTTGACGAGCCGCACGAGCTCCGCGGGTTCGAAGGGCTTGGCGAGGAAGGCGTCGACACCGACGTCGAGACCGCTCTCCACCTCGTGCTGCGTACACGCGCTGATGATGGCGACCGGAAGATCCTGCGTACGAGGATCGGCACGCAGCCGCGCGGCGGTCCGGAGGCCGTCCAGCCGGGGCATGACGACGTCGAGCGTGACGACATCGGGGCGGACCCGATGCACGACATCCAGACACTCGGCACCATCGGCCGCGGTCACGACCTCAAGCCCCTCCAGCTCGAGGTTGACCCTGATCAGCTGCCGGATGACCTTGTTGTCGTCCACAACAAGCACCCGACCCGACGCGCCTGGCACAACTCGAGAGTAGGTCGGCACCGGCCACCGCGTCCGGCTTTTCCCCACTTCCAACCCGCGCGGAGGACGCCGATACCGGGCTCCCGCCGGAGCGGCGTTGCCGGCCGGCCCATGCCGAGCCACACCGCCGTCCGGCTCCCGACCGTCTCCCCTCAACCCACCGGCGACGCACCCGGGAAACCCGTTCCTGATCACCCCGTCGGACCTGCTAGTGTTCTACCCGTCGCCGCAAGCGAACAGCTCAGCGGCCGACACGCCCCCGTAGCTCAGGGGATAGAGCAACGGCCTCCGGAGCCGTGTGCGCAGGTTCGAATCCTGCCGGGGGCACCCAACATGAGGTGCCCAAAGACCCCGTCACCAGCGGAAACGCTGAGGCCGGGGTCTTCGCGTATGTGCAGGCGTGTGTCGCTCGGAGCGGGCGCATGTCGGGGTCTGTGGACGAGGCGTGGACGGGATCTTGAGGCATCGCCGCAGGTCGCTGGCTGCTTTCTGGCCCTAGGCTCGGCTTACCCTCAAGGTCGGGCGACCGGCACGGCCCCAGCCATGGGGTCCGGCGCAGCCGACTGCTTAGATCGCTGGCATGACGGACTGGTCCCAGCTCCACCACGCCTACGGCACGGCAGAAGACATTCCCGGCCTGCTCGACGCAGTGAGCCCGGCACCGAAGGACTCAGGCTGGACCGAACTTTGGTCCCGGCTGTGCCATCAAGGGACCGTCTACTCAGCGAGCTACGCGGCTCTGCCCGCCCTGCGAGACATGGCACGCCAGTGGTCACCCGCGGACAGACAGATGCCACTCACGCTGGCCGGCGCCATCGCGGCCAGCACTGATCGGCCATACGACGAGCAAGATCCCCACGTGGCCTACGCCTCGGAGATGTCGGACCTGGTGCAACTGACCGAGGAAGCTCTTCAGGATCCCGCCCTCGGCGACGACCCCGGCACCTACGTCTACTTGCTGGCCGCGCTCATTAGCTTCCAGGGGGTCGAAGACTGGGGCGAACAGCTCGACGGACTGAACGACGACGAATACGAAGTCCCTTGCCCCTCGTGCAGTACAGAGAACTTCATAGCCTTCGGCGAGTACGGCTGCTTCTCGACGACGGACAGCATGTACATGAACGAGACCACGGCAAAGAAGATGCCGCTGCAGCCTGCCGACACCTCAGCCCTGGAGGGGCTGGCCCAAAGACTCCACAGTCGCGCACTCGCAGACGGTCAGACCGATGTTGCGCACAAGTTGAGTTACGTTTTCGGCAAAGCACAGTGCGCTGAGTGCGGCGAGGTCTTCAGCGTCGCGGAAGCCATCACCACTCGCGGGGACGCGTGAACCATGGCCGCCGATCAGCGCCACAACACGCGACCGAAGCAAACTGGCGCTTCGCTGAGGGGCATCAGGCATTGTTCCAAGCTTGCCGATGGCGAGCCACGCGGTACACCTGCTCCACCTGGTCGGCCGTGAGAGCGCCTGAGAGCGGAGCGAGTGCCGATACCTGACGCTCCTGGTACACCCGGACACTGAGCTGCGTAGCAACTACCTTCAGCTCGCTGACACCGACGAAGACGAGCACCGGCTCCACCGGTACCGGGAAGTCGCAATAGCGCTCAAGCACTCGGGCGACACGTTTGGCCTCCGCCCGGCTCTTGCGTGCGTAGGGCGCCGGTTTACCGTGATCGACTTTCACGGAATTATCCCCGACCCATACGGCCCTCCTGTCGTGATGCTTCGTATTGATGCTGAACACTCCACCAGGCCCGATCAGTAAGTGATCGATATCCACTTGGTTGGCCAAGGGGATGGAGTGCAGGACGCGCCATCCGTGGCGCCCCAACCGGTTCAGCTCGGCTCCCACTCGCCGCTCCCCCGCCAACCCCTTTCGCCAGGAGTCCCATTCCGATGGCCGCCGCAGAAGCCTTGAGAAAGCTCGCTCCATCAGCCCCGGGCCGGATTCGGCGAGCAGATCACGCAAGGACCGCCCGGGAGGATTGACGGCCAGGTCGTCGGCCGGCGTCAGAGGCGGCAGCATCGGACGCGCCTGAACCTCCGGCGCCTTGTGTGGCGGGACAGGCCCGGTAAGGCTCTGTAAGTGCTTCGTGAGCACGGCGATCACGTCGTCGCGACACTCTGCCCGCAAGACCGTGATGTCCCCCGTCGCGACGTCCGCCCAACCGACCGCGGTGCCATCAGGCAGGTTGGCGTACAGACGATCATGCCCGTATCGCTTCCAGCGCGTGACGTTCAGCTCCACAAGGCCCCCTGCGTTCCCGCGTTGACGTGGCAGATATGCCAGCAGCAAGCATGACGCGGCCACAAGACCGCAGGACAAGCGACGCCGCTCAGCTCGCCCTGTCCGAACGAAGCATCGGCGCAGGTAGGGCACAAACGAGGGAGGCCCCAGGCGACATGCCTGAGGCCTCCGTGTGGGTGCAGGTTGTCTCACTCGTACTCGCGGAGCAGGTCCTCGATCCGCCGGTTGGCGACATCCTGCCGTCCGTCCAGGCACTTCGCGTAGCGGGTCAACAGGACCTCAACGCTGTTGCCGGCGCGCTCCGCCACCTCGGTGGGATCCACTCCGGCATTGAGCCACGTCGACAGCGCCGAGTGCCGAAGGTCGTACGGCCTACTCGCGAGCGGCGAGGCCGCGACAGCCGGCGGAAGCGCCAGGAGCCGAGCCTCCTGCCACACGCGGTAGTAGGTCGAGGACGGGACGACCGAACCCTTCTCGCTGAAGAAGAGCCGCCCGTCATCCGCCGTGCCGAACGTGGCCAGGTGCTCGCGCAGCACGGTGACGAGCTGGGGCGGGATGGGCACACGCCGAACGTCCTCAGTCGGCCGATTCTTGAGCCCGCGGTCGTCGTGGGTCTCCCCCGAGTCCGTCCACCGCTTGCCGACCGAAGGACGGGTCCGATGGAGCAGCGCCGAACCCCAGCCTTGCTCAGGGAGGACAAGGTCAGTCTCGACCAGGCCGACCGCCTCAGCGGGCCTGAGGCCACCGAAGTACATCGCCGCGAACAGCCCGACGAGGCGCCGGCCGCGAGCACGCCGGTAACCACCCACGTAGGACACCGCCGTCAGGAGATTGCGTGCCTGCTCCGGATTGGCGACAACGCGCGGATCGACCTGGTTCGAGATCTTCGGCTTCTGCCAGCGAACCGCCGTGATCGGGTTCTCACGCAGCTCTCCCAGGTCGACCGCATAGTTCGCGGCGTTGACGAGAGTCCGCCGCTTCCGCCGCACGGTCTCGGCGGCTGCCGCGGTGCCGTCGAGCTTGAGCTTCAGCCCGTCGAGCACCGCACGGGCCGTTGCCGGATCAGCGAGGTCCGCAAGCGGTCGTGATGCCTTGGCCACCCAGTGCAGAACGTTCCGGGCGTTATCCGGGATCTCTCGGTCCTTGGGTCCCGGCAGCACGAAGGCCCAGTTGCGTAAGGCCTTGCGGATCTCCCCGTCGGACGGCCGTCCTGCACGCTCCACGAGCAGTTCCATGGTCACACTGGTCAGAGATTCGTTGATGCCGTCTCGCGTATTGGGTGCGGCGTGGGGCCACTTCATTGCGAGATACCTCAGGGCGAAGTCGTACCAGGACAACGGCGACTTCTTTTGTTCCATCGAGGCCGGAAGACCGGTCTCCGTGTCGAATTCTTCGCCGCCTCGCATGGCACTCATGAGCTTGGCTCGGTAGTGATCAGCGAGCGCCTTGGTACGGAACGAGTCGGAGAAGACGTTGCCCGCGACGGACCAGCGGACGCCGTACGAGGGCGTCTTGGTGTCCCGCTTGCGTACGCCCCAGACCTTCACGTCAAGAGACTTCACGCTGCCTCCTCCAGCTGCCGGAGCCACGAGGCGAAGTCACTACGCCATACCCGAAGCTCGCCGTTGGGGAGCTTGAACGCGGCCGGCCCCTGTCCCAGCTCGCGCCAGCGGTAAAACGTCCGTCGGGAAACGCCGCCCAGCTCGGCCAGGACTTGGCGAACAGTCATCAATTCGTCGCGGCGGGCGTCCATGTCGGTTCTCCTTCCGTTCCGGGGGCGGGCTCGAGAGATTCGGCAAGCCAGGCTTCGGCGCTCGACAGGCCGGTGCCGGCGAAGACCCAGTGCGCGAGGACGAGCGTGGTCTCGCCGTCCTGCGTGACCGGCGGGGCGGCTTGGGCCCGGCGCCAGTCGGCCCGTGCCTCACGGAGAGCGCCGAGCGTGGTGGAGTAGCGGCGGGACTTGGTGGAGAAGTGGCCGCGGAAGCCGAGCATGTGAGCCCAGGCCCGCAGACGGAGCTCTGCCAGCTCGGCACGGGCGCCCAGGGTCCAAGCGGTGCGGATCATCCGCCGGGCGTGTTCGCTGATCTCGACCTGCGCCAGGTCGGCGAGGAATCTGATAGGCCGGTCCAGGGTGCCGGTCGCGGTCTCTGCTCCCTTGGTGGCGTACTTGGCGATGTACGCCGCTACGGCCCGCTCGGTCAGCTCCTGGCCGTTGTCGAAGTCGGCGGAGCGGATCGTGCGAACGTCAAGCTGACGGCCTAAGACGAAGGTGTGGGGCCGCCCGTCGACCACCGGCCCGCCAGCACGCGCCGTGGTCGCTGCTGCCCGAACGGCATCGGTCAGCAACTGGGCGGAGGCCCAGGAGGGAGGAGCGGAGTCGCCACCCTCGGGGCCGTCGATGCGGAGCACGGCGTGGAAGTGGACAGCACCGCGCTTCTGGTACTCGGCCACCTTCGCGAAGGAGATTCGGGCGTGGTGCCGGAATGCTCGCTGAGTGAGGCCGGCTCGCTTGGCGACCTCGCGGCGGAGGTAGATCGAGAAGCGCCGCCACAGCGCCCCTGCGTGTGCGTTCCACAGCACGGCCGCTTCGTAGTCGTAAGAGTCCGGGTCGAGTGGCGTCCCCAGGACGGCGTCCCCTTCCTCGTGCCGAACGCCGCAACGGCATTTCCGGCCGCCGGAGGGTCGGTTGTGGACCGGGCCGAAGCTCGGGGCGGTGAAGGTCGCGAAGACGCGCGGGTGTGTCCCGACTCTCTGCGGGGTGCCTTTGCCACCGCGGAGCCCGGCGGTGATCAGGTGGTAGGTATCGCGGCGGTAGGTCTCGGCGCAGGCCGCGCACCGGGTGGCGCGGCGGTTGTTGCAACGGATGAGGAGCTGACCGGCGGGCAGGGCCGACGAGTCCAAGTGGTGCAGGACGCGGCCGATCTCGCCGGTCGTCTGGTCCACCGAGTATTCGGTGCGGTGACCGTCGAGGCGGACGGGGTGGATGCAGCCGCCCAGTCCGGACAGTTGGTGGGCCAGCTCGGGCATGGTGCCGAGGGAGGCCAGCGTGGAGAGTTCCGCCAGCGGGGGCGGAGTCTGCCGGGTGATGATGGCAGTTCCTTTCGGCTGTTGCGACGGTTGGGAGGGACGGCCCCGGGGCGGCGGGATGCTTGGCGGCTGGTTGCCGCCCCGGCGGCCGGTCAGCGCTTGTTCGCGCTGCTGAGGAGTGAGCGCAGGACCACGGCGGCGACGGCCACGGACACGGCCGATACGGCGACCGCCGCCAGGAGCGCGGTGAGCACGATGCCGACGACGACCACGGCGACGACACCGACGCCCACGTACGGAGCGACCGTGCGGCCAGCGGAGAAGGCCGGGGCCTGGGTCTGCTGAGGCGTGACGGTTGTCGTCGGCAGAGTGGGGGCGGCGGGCAGTTTGGGGCGGAGCACGGCGGACCTCCTTGTCACTTGTGGGTGCCATTGACGACGCCAACCCCGGAACGGGTGCCGGACTCGATGGCGGGAGCGAGGAAGGTGTGCGAGAGCCAGAAGCCGAACAGCGCGATCACGAGGGCGACCCAGAGCCGGACACCGAGGAACTTGATCGCGGCCCAGGCGATGACACCCAGGACGAAGACGAGCGGCAGCGAGACGGTCACGGGAGCTCCCTCAGCGGACGCGGCAGCGATGGGTGCGGGCAGCCAGTTCGGCGGCGGCACGGCTGTCGTAGTCGGCCGAGAAGCCGCAGCGCGGGGCCGTGCAGACGGCGGCGTGCTTCTCGCGGCCCCGGCCGTCGTAGTAGGTGCCGACCTGGACGGGACCGATGCGGACGACACGGCGGAATCGAGGGTTGGCGGGCATGAGTACTCCTCTCAGAGCTGTGCGGCGATGGCTTCGGCCAGTGGCGCCGCGACGCCGAGCCGAGCGCGAAGGGTTGAGGTGTCGATGGCCGATCCGGTCCGGGCGTGGTGTTCGTCGGCGACCTTGCGGGCGTGAGCGACGAGCGCGGCCGGCACCGGTACCGGGCGAGGGGCGACGGCCGGTCGCTGTTCGGGCTCCGGGGCCGTCACGGCCGGCTCCGGAGTTGCCAGCGCGGATTCTTCGGCCGTCTCGTGTGTGGTGTGGGCGAGGAGGGTGCCGCCGAGGAAGGCGACCGCTGGCCATCCGGCGACGAGGATGCGCAGCCAGGCCGGCACCTGGTGCATGTTGAGCAGACCAGCGGTAGCCACGTTGGCGCCGAGCGAGGCGGCGAGGGCGATCACGAACCAGCACCAGCCGGACGCTTTCGCGTCGCCGGACCGCAGTCGGCGCCAGGCGGCTACGAGGAGGAGGTCGACGGAAACGGGGTAGGCCCAAGCCTTCCAACCGGCTTGCCCAGCGGCCGAGGCGACGTCGTGCAGGTGGGCAAAGGAAAGCGCCGCCGCGATGAGCGCTTGGACAAGCACCGCGTCGACACGGGCCAGGTGAGCACGCATCATGCGGCTCCTTCCGGAATCGGGCATGACGGGGTAGAGACGTGGCGCGAGAAGTCACGCCGACCAAGTGCTGAGCAGATGAGAGGGTCAGTCGGTGACCGGGATCGGCCGGACGATCGGTGACGGGGCCTCGACATGACCGGCCGGGAATTCGGGCCGGAACGGCTCCAATGTGGCCAGCTCGGGGGCGAGGTGCGCCGAGTCCTGACAGATGCGGGCCGCGTCACCCAGGGAGAGGTACGGCGTACGAATGCGGGACCAGCCGCCCGAGGTGTCGCCGGCCACGGCCAGGCCCGGCCGCTCGGGAGCGATGGCGCAGGCGGCCGTGACGGCTTCGGGCGCGATGTCGCCAAGCGCCATCTTGGCGGAGGCCTCGTCGTTGACGCGATGGCAGACGCGACCGGTCAGCTGGGCCCGCAGCATGGTCGCCCCCTTGCCCAGCTCCGCGCCGAAGCGCTGCCCGCAGACCTCCAGATAGATGCCGGCGGCCCGGCCGAGCTGGGCGAGCCTGATGAGCAGGGTGACCATCTCGTCGCGACGTTCCTCATCCTTCTTCGTCGCGACGAGGAAGAGTTCCGCCACCTCGTCCACGAACAGCACGACCGGCACCGGACGTTCACTTTCGGGCAGACCCCAGATGTCCGAGGTGATGTCCTCAGCGGGAGTGCCGGGAGCGATGCCCTGTCGTGCCTTGATCAGGTCGTACCGGTCCTCCATCTCCTTGATGAGCACGGGCAGCAGTTCGGCCGCCTGCTCCGGGTCGGTCGCGAGCGCCGACAGACGAGGGGCGAACGGCGCCAGCTCCACACCGCGCTTGCAGTCGATGCCGACCAGGGCGACCGGTTGCCGCGCCAGTCCGGTGACCAGGTGGCGCAAGTACATCGACTTGCCGGAAAGTGTTGCGCCGAGCGTGAGCTGATGCGGGACGGCGCGATAGTCCCGTACGAAGGCCGTCGCGTCCTCCCTCAGCGCCACCGGTACCTTGAGATGCCCGCCGCCGGCTTTCCTCGGCATCCGCACGTCGCGCAGCACGTCGAAGCCGACGAGCCGCAGCTCCACCACTCCCGGCTTCACGTCCGTCACGTACACGGCGTGGACACCCCAGGCGTGCCGCAGCCGTTCGGCCGAGGCGGCGACGTCCGCCGGTTCCTGCCCGGGAGCGAGGCGCAGCCGAAGCCGCAGGCCGGTCGAGGTGGGCCGGATGATGCCCCGCCGCGGGGGAACCGGCCGGACCTCACGTCGAGTCGTTGCCTTGGTGGCGAGAACGCGCAGCCGGGAAGGCTGCACTGTCAGGCCGCACGCCTCCATGACGGAGCCGTACGAGCCGAGGAGCCGGGCCGTCGATAACGGCAATCCGACCGTGGACCAGTAGACGCCCGGGTGACGAGCCCGGGTGTAGGCGGCCCCGCCGCCGAACGCGGCGAGGGGGCCACCCACCTCCAGCAGTGTCATCCAGTCCGACATCAGGCCGATGCCCCGACGGCGGCCGGGAAGGCGGCCGGCGCGACCGCAGCGGCGCGGAAGGCGATGCCGTGCCGCTGCTGGCCGTTGAACACGCTCTCCCATGGCCGCGCCACCAGGCCCACCAGCGAAACCGGGGCGCCAAGCGCCAGCCCTTCGGTGACGCCGCTCTCCGGAACGGTGACCTTGATCAGCGAGGACTCACCGTCCTCGATGTAGACGACGCCGATCGTCATCAGCGCTTCGCCGCTGTTGGCGTCCTTGGCGATCTCACCGGTCTGCCGGTCCCGTACCTTCGGTTCCGGAGCCTCGGTCAGCAGGATGGTGGCCGACGAGGTCTCTACACGGATTACACGCACAGAACTGATCTCCCTTGCGCTGCACCGTACGCATGCACGACGGTGCAATTAGTGACGAATGACTACGCAACGGGAGGTTGACCGCATACCGACTGGGCGCGATACGCTCCAAGAGCGTTGATGCCAACGACGCACCCGGCCTGAGTGGGCTGCCTCCCGCTCAGGCCACATCTGCTTTCTGTGGCCCTTTCCGCTCACGCGCCGGCGCAGGTCTGCCTTCCTGCTCCGGCCCGTTCGCATGCCCGCATCACCAACTCCGCTGGAGGCGAAGGGGCGCGCCGACAGCAACCACAGTAACCCGTACTCCAAGTACTGTCTAGTACTTCAGGTACCAGTCCGTACTTCGTGTACGCCCAGCTCCCCCGCCAGGGCGCGTAGCTCCTCGGAGGGCGGCTGGCTCATGGTCAGCAGGTCGGCAATGAGTTGCTTCACCATCGGCAGAGCCCGCACCAGCTCCGGTGACAGCCCACGGGCCGCCAGCAGCGCTGAAACGGCGTCAGCAACTTGGCGTCGTTGGGCATACGCCCTGGCAAGGTCGATCTGGAAGCGTGTCTGCCGTTCCGCCGACAGTCCGGAGGCATCAACGGTCTCCGCAGCCCGCAGGGCAACGCCGGCGTCGCCCAGGTCTACCGCGACGGCCACCTCATGCAAGGCGACATTGGTGGGCCCGAACTCGGTGTTGTAGTCGTTGCGCCCGTCACCGACCTGCTCGCCCATCTCGCGGGCCTCGCGGAGGTACCCGTAAGCGTCATCGGCGAGATTCAACCGAGCCGCGGCCACCGCCCGTTGCAAGGTCAGAGCACCGCGCAGGGCGACCGCCTCCACCTGCCCGGACTCGGCCAGAGGCCGCAACGCCTCAGCCGCACTCCCGGACACCTGGGCCGCCTGATCAAAATGACGCGCGCCGAGGAAGACCAGCGACAGACGGAACTCACCGGCCGCCATCAGCAGCGGATCATTCGCCCGCTCGGCAGCGACCACGGCCCGGTCCACGGCGATCCAGGCCGCTTCCGGCTCGCCCATGTTCGCCAGGGCGCCGCTGCATGTGTGGTACATGACCGCCAGCATCCGGAACAGCTCAGGGCGTTCCGACTCGGGGACCGACCGGGTGGCCGACTCCAACCGGGGCACCAGCCCTTCGAGCAGTTCGGCCAGGTCGGCGTAGTTGCCCTGGTGAGTGAGCGACCAGGCAAGGTCGACTTCGGCGCGCAGCGCCGGCACGTCAGGGGACGGATCCTGCTGACTGAGGACCGCTTTGAGTGAGTGAGCCGCACTCAGTACCAACCGCAGGCGACTGGCACCAGGCGGCTCCCCTTCGGTCACCGACGCGACAAGAGGAGCCTCAGCCGCCAACTCGGCAATCGGCACTTCCAAGACGTCGGCGACCTTCTCCAGTACGGTCATCCGGTCGATGCGCCGTACTCCCCGCTCAACCTGAGACACCCACGCTTCCGAGCGCCCCAGCAGGCCGGCGAACTCCTTCTGCGACAGCCCCCGGCGTTTGCGGTTGAAGGCGATCTTGCGACCAAGCGCCTTCTGATACTCAGTGCTCAACGTCCACGCCCTTGCCGGACACGAAATCCAAGCGGTCCACCTCGATGCCGGACAGGTACTGGCCCCGCTCTGAGAGGAAGGCGCACACGTAGTCCTTGGACTCGTGCTCCTCGAAGGCACCCTTGTCCCGGTAGAGCTCGTAGAACACGCGCTCCAGCGGACGGCCGTCAACACGGTGCACCGCGTAGACCACCGTTCCGGGCTCGTTCGCCCGGATCAGCTCACCGGTCCGCGCCACCAGATCGTCGAACGCAGCCGCCGCCACGTCGTCCTTGCACGTGAAGCGCACAAACAGACCGAACATGCGGAGTCCTTCCTCCATCGGCATCAGGTCAGCACCAGACCATGCAGCGAACGCTATGCGCCCACCCGCCCGCACGAAAAGTACGAACCCGCACTTCCAATACGCGCACATTCGGTACGGTGCTAGTACTAATTGTACGGCTCTGCATGGTCCGTGTCAGCCAGTCCGCCTGGCAGGCACAGAAGCAGCAGGTCACCGCCATGGAGGACGCCATGCGCACCCACCAACGCACGTTCCCGGGGGACCCCCGAGCGCTCCGCACCGCGCGCAACTGGATCCACGCCGCCCTGAATGGCCACCCCCACTCCGACGACGCCGCGCTGATCGTCACGGAACTCGGCACCAACGCCCTCACCTATACGGCCAGCGGAGACGGCGCCGGCGCTTTCCACGTCACGCTCACCGTTTCCGAGCTCACCACCACGATCGCGGTGACCGACTCCGGCCAGTCCAGGACCACCCCTGAGATTCAGCATCCGCCCCTCAACGCCACCCACGGCCGAGGACTCGGCATGGTGGCCGCCCTCGCCGACAACGTCACGGTCCAGGGCGACGACTCAGGCCGCACAGTCACTGCGGAGCTCCGCGCAGAGGACCACCAGGGAGGACACCCGTGCTGATGAGGGGTCCTCGCCGCGGCTACTGGTGCGAGTGCTGGACAGAAGACCTCACGGAGCAGCAGCGTCCGGTGCGGTTGGCATCCTTCGACGCCTACACAGCACCCCAGGCAGACCGATGGGTCTCAGTCGCACTCCGCACGATCTCCCCAGCCCTCGACGCGGACGCATCGGACGCAGCATGGGAATGGCTGTACGACGGCCGCATCGAGACCAGACGAGCCCTCTTGCGCTCCGAGCCCAGCACGGTGTCAGTCACCCACGAGCAGACCCGCATCACATGGACGATCCGACCAGTGATCTTCCTGCCGCTCGCACACCGCCAGAGCGCTGAACTTCCAGCCTGCGCGTACGACTTCAAACCCCAGGCGCCCCAGGCATCCAACTGAGTAACAACCTTCTTCACGGGTTCAAGGCGGCTCGCTACGCTCACCGCTCGCGGCCCGGCCCCCGGCCGGGCCTGCGCTCCTGTCTCCGCCCCGCTCCAGCCCGGCCGGCGTCCGTGCCGCGCGCTAAGCAACCAAGCGTCTGACGCCCGAGAAGGAATGCACCGCGACCGGATGTCGCCATCATGCGTGTGTAACGAACGCAGAGCTGCACGGCCCATCGCATGGCATGATCGGTGGCATTCAGCACCGAGCAGCACACGAGAGGTGATGTCGCATGCGGGTAGAAATCCGGCTCAGCTCACCAACGATGATTGACGATCACCTATCACTGTTTCAGTGGCTGCGCACTGAACGTCAACTCGAAGGTCTGGTAAAGCAAGAGCGTCAAGACCTTCAAGAAGGACAGCTTGGCGGGGGTTTCGAGTTGATCTCTGTCGCGATCGGATCAGGGGGGATAGCAACAGTTCTGGCGGGATCTTTGGGTACTTGGCTACAAAACCGATCCAAGGTAACCATCAAAGTTACACACGCAGATCGAACCATTGAAGTTAGCGCAACGAACATTCAGAATGCACAAGAACTGATTCAGCAACTCCTGGCAGAGGGAAATGCTCCAAGATCTAGTTGATTACTCAGAGTCTCGGGCGATCCTCATTGGAGTTTCAAACTATGAAGATCAGTCCCTGCCAAAGGTACCCGCCGCCCAATTCAGCCTCCAGGGCATGTATTCGGTTCTGACCGATCCCGAGCTGTGCGGTTGGCCTGAGGATCGCGTTACAGTATTCGAAGACCCTCCAGTAGCCACAAAGCTAGCCCAACGACTCCGTAGGATAGCTGAAGAGACTACCGGGGTACTGTTGGTCTACTTTGTTGGCCATGGGATTCTGAGCGAAACAGGTGAATTGTGTCTCGCAGTCTCCGAGACCGAATCTAAGGACCCAGATCTCACAGGCCTCGAATATGAGCGGGTACGTCGGGCACTAACCGGAAGCCCCGCTCGCGCGAAAATGGTCATCATGGATTGCTGCTATTCAGGGCGAGCTATCATGGGCCTGTCGAAAACCGGAAATCAAATGGCAGACGTTACAGACGTCAGCGGAGTTTACACTCTGACCGCTGCCGACGGGATAGCTTACGCTCTGCCACCGATCGGCAAGTCAGAAGCTCCTCTGGCTACATCCTTCACCCGCGCTCTGGTCGACTCGATTCGGCTTGGCATCGCGGGAAAGTCGGAGTATCTAACACTTAACGATCTGTACATCGAGTTGCGCGGGACACTTCGTCGCGAGGGGCTCCCCGAGCCGAATCAACGCGGCAGCGACACGGTTCACATGCTTCCGTTCACCACCAACCGCGCGTGGATTCAGGCGTCCACCCCAGCACGCGAAGGCTTGTCAGCACCGGTCACCGGCCTATCGCTTGTTGTCTCCGAAGAGGGCGTAGTCAAGCTTGACGTTGCTAACCTTGGACGCCAACTTGCAGATCTCCTCATATGCCAGAGAACGCATCCTTTAACACCTCTCAATATAGAAAGCCTACCTCCTGCGGCTGGACTCTTCGCGCTACAACGAAATGAAGAGCTCGTCTACATCGGAAATGCCGACAAGTCCCTTCCCTCTAGATTGAGTCGACTCCATCGCAAGCTATCCGGCAGGGAAGGTTTGAAGCCTCAAGAATTTTCATTCTCACATCTACGCATAGATGACGAGCTGTCCACCATAGGGCCGCAATATCTAATTCTGCAATCCCTTGACCCGAGCGTGCAGCCATACTGGAATAGCAACGGATTCGGAAATAATGACGGGGGTAGGCGGCGAGATAAGGCAACCCTTAGTTACGATCACTTCGATGCACTTTATCCCATAGACTTGTACTGGGAGATGCCCGGCATCCCTTTCCTCGATGGATCGGTATCGTGGTACCTGGAGTGGCTTAGGGAAGTTCTCCCTTTCACCTTTCGATATGATCGAAATTCTCCCCGCACAAGAGCGATCGAAGAAGAAATAGTCAACTTCGATGGAGTGGGGGGCACACCTGATAGCGCATTTCGCTTCCTCGCTAAGCTTTTGGGGCGGGATTGGCAGATCACTGCCTTGAGCGGCCATGTGATCGCGTACATCGAACATGGAGTTCACTACCCAGGAGCGCAGTGTTACTACTTTGGCGAGAAAAAAATGCGGCAGATTCCAAACTTTAGGTGACTATCTCGCCTGCAGCTTCGACTAACCGCGCGAAGGTTTCCGTGAGGCGAATTCCTCCCGTCTACTGCTGGATGATGCGGACGTCACAAAATATTGTCCGTAGCGCAACATAGAGTGGCTTCACGGGTTGACTTTCGGTATCCCGGTTCGCAAAGTTGGGAGCTCCGGTCGTCGTCACGGGCTTGCCGTGCCCGCTTACTCTGGTCGACGACACCCAAATAACGTGGCTGAGCTCGGTGGGGGTGCAGCGAAGCACACGCGTGCATCATCGGTCGGCGCACCCGCCGTCGTGGCTGACTGTCGATGGCTGAAGTTCGTGCCCCTGCCGTGCCACTTGCAGCGGTCAGCCACGGTCAACCTGGGACTGGAAAGTCTCGCCTGAAGAGTTCCAAGGCTCAACCGGCTGTGCCTGAGGCGGTCAACTTCGCGACCTCGCGTGGTTGGGCGTCCCTAGGCTCAGCCGGCCATGTAGACGAAATCACCGGGCGATCGTGGCTACACCATACGGTTCACCCAGACCAGCCTCTGCCATGGGACCGAAAGGGAGTTGTCAGTGCAGCCCCCTACGTTGGTCCAGGCGCTCGTGCGGGATCGTGCCTGCGTGAGACCATCTTGGTTCGATGTGCTTGGGGAGGACTCAGTGGCGGCGTGGTTGGTGCTGGCGAAGGCTGGAAGCAAGCGGGTGAGTGAGGGCTACGACGACAACCCCGCCACCCATTACAGCTGGGACAGCACGGTGAACAATCATGCCAAGTTGAAGGTCGGCGACGTGATCGCACTGTGGGACGCCACCGAGCTGCTGGGCCTGTCGGTGATCGAGGAAATCAAGGTTGGGCAGGCTGAGAAAGAAACCCCCTACTGCCGCGAGTGCGGTAAGGCCGATGTGGCTGAACGAAAGAAGAAGCTGCCCCGGTTCGTGTGCTGGAACCAGAAGTGCAAGCACGAATCTGATCAGGCCGGTTGGAAGCGCAAGCGGGTCACCACATACCGCAGCCGGCACGAGGCCGGTTGGACCCCTGCCCGCGGCACATTGACCGCTGCCGAGCTGCGCGCGCTATGCGTGCAACGCGCTTCCCAGAACAGCCTGCGCGAGTTGCGCTGGGACGACTTCCAGCACGCCCTCACCGGCGGCGATACGCCGCTGCCATTGCGCATCATCGACACCGCCCAGCAGGTCATCGCCGGTGGTCACGTCACTGCCACCATTCGCGTGCGAAAGGGCCAGCCCGCCTTCCGCAAGCACCTGTTGGGCGTGTTCGGGGAAGTATGCGCGTTCACCGGGCCGGCCCCAGTCCAGGCGTTGGAAGCGGCGCACCTGTACAGCTACGCGGCGAACGGCAGTCACCACAAGGGCGGTGGTCTGCTACTGCGCCGTGACCTGCACCGGCTCTTCGATCTCGGGTTGATCACCGTCAACCCCCAGACCAGGGCCCTGCACCTGGCCGACGCTCTCAAGGCGTACCCCGACTACTCGAAACTGGACCGCGCCCCGTTGACCGTGACGGTGACGACTGATCACCTCAAGTGGCTGGCCAAGCACTGGGACATGCACCGTGCGCAGGTACCAACGACCGTAACTCCACAGATGGCTCGCGCTGAGGCAGCCACCGCCTAGAGACATTGGTTCACCGATCCGAAAAAGTCCCCGCACCCGTCGATGCGAGTAGTCGGCCCAACAAAGCGTGAGTTACAGCGACCTCAGAAGCTGTGAATCGGTGCTTTCGAAGAGAGGCCCACGTGAACGGCCGTCATCCCCAGACGTCTCCCGTCTACGTGATGTCTCCCGTGGAGAGTAGCTCGCCGATCGCGTCTTCGGCTCGGCGAAGAGTGATGCGACCGTCTCCCAAGCTGTAAGCAAGGATCTCGGAGCCGGGACTCAGGCCGGATTCCGCCAGGAGGCCGAGGGGGAGCTGGACCTGTCCGTCATCACCGATGGTCAGCTGCGTGGGTTCCCGAAGCATGCTCACAGACTGCCACAGTGACCGCGACACGCGACGAGCATCGTTCACCGTTGCTCGAGCGCCGCTACTACTTTCTCGGCAGCGACGTTCGGGTCCTCGTGCTCCCAGATCCGGATGACCGTCCAGCCCTTCTCGCGAAGTCTCTGGTTCGTGTCAGCGTCCCGGGCCTGGTTGCCCTGGATCTTGTCTTGCCAGAATCGGGAGCGTTTCATTGCGGGACGGTAGTGGTCGGGGCACCCGTGCCAATAGCAGCCGTCGACGAAGACGGCAACGTGGGCCTTCGGGAAGAGCAGGTCGGCTGTGCGGCGCAGCTCGGGCAACGGCTGGGCGTTCACGCGGTACCGCAGGCCCCTGCGGTACAGGATCGAGCGCAGCAGGAGCTCCGGCTTCGTGTCACGCCCCTTGTTTGCCGCCATGACGGCGCGCACGGCTATCGAGGAGGCCTTTGAATCGGTCGGCAGCACCTCGTCGATGACCATTCCTGCGGCCCGAGCTATGGACCAGGCTTGAGCGAGGTTGGCGGTACGAGTCGCGGCGTTGACCTCGCCCACGTAGCGCTCCCGCGTGGAGCCCTGTTGCGACCAACGAAGATACGCGCGGATCCGGCGCGTGCGGCGGTAGAGACGAAGCGCGATTGATCCGGTCGCCCGCTTCTCGTCATCGATCACGACGATGCGTCGGTGACGGCCGCCGGCTGCCCGGTCCTGCTCCGCAGAGCGAGCCGCCCTGGTCATACTCGCCCTCGGCTTCCAGGCCCGCTCAGGTGGGAGCTGATCGCTCCAACCATGTTGGCTCTTGGCCGGTGGGATCACGTCCGTCCCTCGGCATCATCGAGAGCGGCCCGGACTGCCTTCGCGAAGGTTTCACCGAGCTTGACCGGAACGGCGTTCCCAAGCTGGCGCATCTTCTCGCCTCGTGGACCAGCAAGTACCCAGTCATCGGGGAACGTCATAACGCGCGCCGTCTCGCGAACGGTCATGTAGCGGTACCCGCTCCCGTCGAAGGTGGGGTCATCCAAGCGCAGGACAGACTCACCGCCGGGCACCCCATGCACGCCGGCCTTCACCGTCTTGGCGGGTCGGTCAAGTTCGTTCGGGGTGTGGCCGACGTAGACGCGGGCCCTGGGCCAGCCCACGTGATCGGGAATGCCATCGACTTCGAGCCGGTCGTGGACAGCCTCCAACGGAACCGGGGGCAATGGCTTGCCCTCGTTCTCATCGATGCCGGCAATCGCGTCCCGCAGGGTGCGCCACGGCTCCATTCCATCCGGCAGGAGAGGGGCGGCCGGCAGGTTCGCCATGACCCTCTCTCGAATCGCGTCGATCCCTGGTACGTCGTTGTGGCGTTTCCAGTACGTGCCGTCGTGCATGGAGTAGAGGAGCGCGGCCTCCGAGAACCCGGGCTCCGGCTTGTACTTCTCCCAGTCCACGCCGAGGTCAGCGCGGAACGCGACGATGATCACGCGGTGTCGGATCTGTGGCACGCCATAGTCCGCCGCGTTCACGGGAACGTACGTCACGTCGTACCGCTCGGTTGGCTCCGTGGAGCCTTCTGCGAGGATCTTCCGGAGCACCTCATCGTGGTCCTCCCAGGTGGCGCCCTCCGCACGCCGCACGAACGGCAGGCTCATCTCCCGGAGGATGTACTCGAAGTACGGCCGGAACGACGGACGAAGCAGACCGCGCACGTTTTCGCAGATGACGGCCTTGGGCCTCATCTCTCGGATGGCACGGAACATCTGGGGGAACATGTTCCGCTCGTCCTCGGTGCCCTTGTGGACGCCGCCAAGGCTGAACGGCTGGCAGGGAGGTCCGCCCGCGAGGACGTCTACCTCGGCGTCCTTTAGGAAATCGAACGAGGGGATGCCGCGAACGTCCCCCGGTACAAGGGGCCACCCCTCAGCACGGCGACCAGCGCGGCCACTACCCGGCTTCGGCATGGACGTGTCTTCGGCATCACGCGGGACCGCTCCGTTCTCCTCTAGGGTCTGCAGCGCGCGCTTGGCGAACTCGTTCACCAGCAGGGGAGAAAAGCCGGCATTGTGCACAGCCATAGCGAGCCCGCCGCCGCCCGCGAACAACTCCACGGCCGTCCGTCCCATGGCGCTTCTTTTCCCCTGATCAGACATAGCGGAAGCATACCGCGGAGTTTTGGATCATGGCACCCGATGGGTGAGAAGGTCCCCTCACCTCGGCAAACCCACTCGCTAGAGTGTCCGCCACACCAGGCAGCCGATCATGGCGCGCGCTAAGGGGAGGGGTGAGGATCGGTGTCCGAGGATGCTGGTCAGATAGGAAAGCAGCGGAGAGCCCCGGGCGTACAAAGTCATTGGAGACAGGTCGCTACACGCCCGGAGCCATACGATCCACTCAAGCTGGAGAACCTAGGCCACAGCATCGAGATGAGGATGCTGGAGATGGAGCCCGCTCCTATCACCAACGTGCCTCCCATGTTCGGGGCCGGGATCTATGCGATCTACTACGCCGGCGATCACGAGCTGTACCGTCCCATCGCCGATGGGTGCCATACGCCCATCTACGTCGGCAAGGCCGTGTACTCGGGTGGCCGCAAGGGCTTGATCACCTTCCCCGAGGAGGACCAGGCGCCCCTCTGGGCCCGGATCAACGAGCACCGCACGTCCCTGGAGCACGCCCGCGACTTGGACGCGGAGGATTTCCGTGTGCGGTACTTGGTCGCGGTGGGATTCTTCGTATCCCTAGCCGAACAGCTCATGATCCGGCGGTTCAGACCCGTGTGGAACACGCTGGTGGATGGCTTCGGCAACCACTCTCCCGGCGGGAAGAGAACCACCGGGGCCCGACCCCCATGGGACGAACTGCATCCTGGCCGGCTATGGTCGGCACCCGATCGCATGCCTACGCCCAGCAAGCAGTCGGCCGACCAGTCACGCGCACTCATCCGCAACCACTGGGCTCAGGGATTTACTTCCACGTAGCCCGAGCGAACCGCGGATGGCGGGCCGCCGACAGCCAGTCAGGGCGGTGAGATGCACGCGGTCCTGCCTCCAAAGTGCCCGCCGGGCCCGGCATAGGCGAAGGTCCCTCGACCTCGGGCCGGCGTGTCCCTCACCAGCTGCGAAGGTCAGCAGACGGGTTGCGGTTGTTCACCACAGTGCGTTGGCGTTGCGGGGCGGCCGCTCCTCACCACAGGACGGCGGCCGCCCTTGTCCTCCATCGATCACGGGACTGACGTGAAGGAGGCCTTGGTTAGCGGGCTCATCAGTAACTGGTCACGGCATAATGAACCAATGAGCGACGTAACTTCCGGGGTTTTCGGGCTGGTTGGTGTCGCAGTTGGTGCCGCAACGACCTTTGGCGGTGCCGTCTGGCAGCAGCGCAAGCAGGCACAAGCCCAAAGGCAGGAGATCGAGCGGCAACGCAACGATGCGGCCATGGATGCCGCTGCCCACACGTTGCTCAGCATCCAGGACTTGTTCCAGGAAGTGCCGCCCCGATCGAGTGCAGAGCGCGCTGAGTGGGCCAGAAGTGTTGCCCGGAACGTCGATGCGGCACGCCTACCTATTGCCGGTATCTCAGACAACGATCTCCGTCGGAAAATGCTGAAGCTGGTCACGATCCTCGACAATTGGGAGTACTCCACCAGAACGGCACCTACTCCGTGGTTCATGAGCGAAGTGTGCCATTTCGGCATCACGTTGCTAGCTGCTCACCGTCGCGGAGCTCCCTTGCCGGAGCCTAATGAGGAAGTGACACTCGCTAGTTCGAACGTATCGGACTACCTTGACCACGCGAACGAACAGCGGCAAGCCGCGCTTGCGGAGGAGCGAAGTGCCGATCCCCCGTAACTGAAGTCCCGTTGTTCTGCACAGCGATAACCGGGCTGCAAGCGCGAGGCCCATTCAGCGTCCGCCGCGCCGCGACATCGGATCGTCCCGCCCGCCTGGTTCGACCATGCGAGCACCACAGGCCGTCACGTCGGATCGAGATCCGCGGACCGCTTGTGGCCTCCAACCTCAACACTTCCCCGTAGCGGTTCAACGCCCGTCTGCCGTCGATGCTTACACGTGCTGTGCTGTGCTGTCAGCTCTGGGTCTATCCCATGAACGTCGGTCCAAGTAGCCTTTCGGCGCAACTTCAGCTACGGGATGGTGAGATGACTGCCAGACGGGTAACAGGCGACAGTGTTTTGACGCATTTCGTCCCTGATGTTTCACGCCTAGCCGAGCAAGACCCAATTGATGTGATTCTCCAGACAGGGGTTTGGCTACCACTGGACGCGTACGCTGCATGGCCGGTAATGCTGCCATGGTCGGTACGCGATCTATCCTGCCGTAGCGCTGGTGGTACCCGGGAAGAACGGTGGTCCAGCCCTGATCCGCTCGGGTACTGCCTGGACGATAATTCGTTCGTCAAGGGGACAGCCCGCTCTCTAACCATCACTGCGCCTGCACGGCACCCTCTTGCCAGCGCGAAGATGGGTAATGGGTTTATCGCGGCACATGTATGGCGAGACGTCGGCCAGTCTGTCCTTGCCAGTCGTATACCACTGCTCTATAGCTTCGTTCCAAACCTTGTTTGGCTTCCGCGTGAGGTTGCCAGACTCACCGACTATGAAGGACAACCTTTCCAACGCGCTGCTCAACTTCTCGCAACCGCGCTCTTTCATAGCGCGCCCGTGGCACCTCACATCGACGCAGTGGCGAAGGAGGCCTGGCAAATGATCGATGCAACCACTTCAGTCGATCAATCAATAGAAGCGCGCATTCGTTCAGTGGGCGTTAATCGATTTATCGCGACACCAGCCTTTTTTCGCACACGCCGTAAGCGCGTCGACGAGGTCGCCTCGGCACTACTCGCCATCGAGCACGGAATGCCACTCACGAAAAAAGTGGTAAGTAGTCGCTATACCGCTGGCCTTCCTAGCGTGGCACCTCACGCGCGTGCACAGCTCTACGACTGGCTGCAACGTTTCCAGTGCTCAGCCGCTGCCATACGCACCAGCGAAGCACAGGTGTGCAGTAGCGGCCGAACCGAAAGCAACAAGAGTGAACCCTCCCCTGCCGTATCGTAATTACCGCGAGGCCTTCCTTGCCGCCGCAAGAAACCCGCTAGGACCAAACAGAGCACTCCGATCCAAAAAACGATTGAAGTAATCGCAAGCTGGTTCACCCAAATGAAGGCAGGCGGAGCAGGCCCCACCGTTGCGTTCACATGCAGGGTCCATCGGGCATCGCGATTCAGCACCTGCGATGCTAGATAGCAGTAGGTGAAGATCGTTTTCGAAAACTGCTTGCAGACCACCAAGGACGAAGTCGCCGCGGCTTGCAGCAAAAACGAAAAATCCATTATGGCGAGGAACAAGATATTCACCGAGGCCTTCGCGGTCGACTCCAGCGAAGACGGCAAGTTGGCGGATTGCCCGATGTGCATAGGAGTGAATGAGAGTAAGTAGATCACGTCCCATCAAATCCCTCGCACCGTTCGCATCACCCGGGTCACTGAAGCGTGAGGGCGGTACGGCTTCGGCAGCAAGGACGGTGCGGGCCATGCGGGCGTCAGAAACCGGCGGCAGTGCGTGACCGCGTCGACAAAGTGCAGCGTGGACCAGCATGGGGTCGAGACGGAAGAAGAGCGCCTCAGTAGCGCGCAGGTCTGCGTATACGCGCCGTCCGCCACTTTTTCCGGAAAACAGACTTAGCCGTGACGATCCGGGTTCGCCGCCACCTCGGGTGAAGCCATAAACTGCTTTAAGGACGGGAAAGTTAGTGAAGAGATCGACTCCGGCCAGGCCGGCACGACGGAGTGCAGCAGGGTAATCGACCTGGTAACGGGTGAGGGCATCGCTCGGCGTTGCGGGTGTGACCAGGTCGACGACGCGCCGGCGAGAGTCCTTGTCTGTGGCGGCCAAAGCGACGTCGACGGCCTCGCGTTCGGCGGCCTGGATTTGGACAGTGTGGGAATTTGCGAGCGCGCCGAGGTCTTCTTCTACGCCGAGTTCCCCCGCTTCGCTAGCCACCACAGCCATCTGTTCGGCCACAGTGCGAGACAGGCCGGAGGTTACCAATTGATCGACTAGCGAGGTCAGTGTCTGGCGGCCGCCTCCCGGCTCAGCGTCCTCGAAACCGCTCAAAGCCCAAAGCAGTGCGCGGCGCGGTCCGCCGGACTCGGTGACACGACGCATTGCCGCGCGGCTGGCAGGATTGATCTGGGTGAAGGTTTGCGGAGTGTAGACGCTGGCTGAGCGGTGGACGTTGTAACGCAAATTTTCTGCGCCTCTGGCATCGGAGTAACGGCGCCCGCAGGGACACTTACGGTAACCGAATCCCTTGCGAATCTCCCGGTGGCATATCGGACACTCGAAGACGATGCGCGAGGCATCCATGCTTGACTGGGGAGGCATACACACCTGGCGATGGTCGCGGCAAAGAGGGATGACTGGCTGTTCGAGATATCCGCACTCGTGGAAGCCAACGAAGTGCAACTGCTGCCAGCGGTTAGTGCCACACATGCAAATATTGGGTGCACCAGTCTGGACCCGTCTGCAAACACGACACACCCACACCTGTGGAAAGCGTTCAACGCGCACCCCCCGTTCAGGGTTAACTGCCACAACCTCGATGTTTCCACCGGACCGCACGAAGTTCACCGCGCTGGGATCCATGCCGTGTTGGACCCAACCCTCAAGTTCGAAAGCCAGGCGGTGGCGAATGATCGAATCGTCAACGTCGACGGGACGCGGGTCCTTCCACTCAGTCGTGCGCCAAATGCCACCCTTGAGATCGGCAGTCTGCTGAGGAAGGAAACCATAGAGAATCTGTGATCCGCTACGCTGATCTTTCATCGTGTACTTTCTCCCTTCGGTTAGTCGTCACTGATGGGGATCTGGGCTTCAACATCACGCAGCGAGCGCATGGGCGCGCGCGCGAGTAGTTGGTTTGGCCACTTAGCCCCATAACCGGGATCCTCAAGGCGCATGAAATACGCCTCCAACTGCCTGTGGACGTCATCGAAAGCTAGGTGGTTTTGTTCGTCTACGCCCAGGGCCGCCGCACAGGCGCGGGCCTCCTCTCCTGAGGCCAGGTCGGTTTGAGCGGCGAACTTACGCAGCAGTTCTACTGTGGTCAGACGCCCCAAAGCAGAACGCGGTTCGTGGACGAACAAACGGCGCGCCTCGATTGCCGCGCTGGTGGTCAGCTCCAGTACGCGGCGACTCGAGCGAGTAACCGGAATGGGCTCCACAAAGCGATCACCCTGTTCTATGAAGGGAGTGAAGTGGGCGAAAACTGCGGCGTCGCGCTCGCGGCCGACCTTATGTATTACGTAGACAAGGCCCGGATGAGTTCGTCCCACCCGTGCGGTGGCCTGGATAAATTCAGCGGTCGTCAGTGGAACACCAAGCACCGTCATGATGTTTAGGCGGTCAACGTCTACCCCGTGAGAAATCATCGACGACGCGGTGAGGACATGCAGGCGGTCAAGGAATCCGTCCTCTGGACGCACGAGGCGTTGCAACGTCTCGCGGACCTCTTCGAAGGGAGTCTGGCCCGTGAGCTGTGCGGCGTTGAGTGGATTCACGGGCACCTGGGTGCCTAGGGAACGGCGGGCCGCCTCTACATCCCGCACGGTGTTGCCGTACACGACATGGGTGCCGTACATATCCAGCAGCATGGGCACATGCGTAGGGTCGATGCGTGCCTCGGCGCAGACGCGTTGGGGCTCCTGTAGCAACCTACGCACAGACTGCTGCAGGATGGTGGTGGTGCGGTCGGACACCCACTCTAGAGTGACGCCGCGTGGCCATACCGCGACGAATCTGCGCAGTAGGTGATCGGTCTCGCGTGTCCAGAAGGATTCACGAGCAGAGGGGCCGGGAACCGGGAAGACCCGTCCCGGGCGGTTGTACAAGACGCCTACCTGCCGTTCGAATCCGGTGAGCGTCGCCGATGAAGCAATGATCTTCGGCGTCGTGCCTGTGAGCTCGAGCTGCAGGGCGTCCAACAGCGACTCGTAATGGGAATCGACCGCCCCTAGTGAGTCGCGAAGAAGGTGCAACTCGTCTTGCAATCGGAAAGAGGGAGCGAAGCGAGCTCGTTCCTTCACGGTCAAGGGGGTAGTCTCCCCAGGGCAGTCGGGCACGAGGCAGCCGTTAGGACGTTTGGCGCGCTTGGCGTAAGTGAAGCCATGGCCTGTGCGCGAGCAACGGCCGGCTGGTCCTTCGACGAAGGCCCGCATACCGCCTTGCATGGCGATGAGCGCTGCCTTATCCAGGGTACCGATCACCACGGTAGGGAGGAAACGGTAGATTTCCTGGTCAACGATATACACGGGCAGCGGCTGTCCCTTAGAGGGACATTGGGTCGCTGTGCACAGGTGGCGTAGGGTCCAGTCACCGCGGTGAAATTTCATGCGGAGCTTCTCCGACCCGCAGAATGGGCAGGCGGTTAGCACTCGGTAGCGGTCGGCCATACCAGGCTCATCGATGTCGATGGGGTTATATTCAGTCGGCGCTGTTGGGATTTCATTGGGGGTAGCGCCGGAACCAATGAAGTAGCCAAGCGAAATCGGATCACCAGCAACCTTGTAGTCTTGGCGCACCAGCTCGGCTGCAGCCAGCGCATCAGCAAATCGCTGAGTCTGCTGCAGAGACAACATTCGGAGTGGGAAACGACTCCATGCGGTAATACCTGCGAGCTTCCCCCGCAGCCGGTCATGGAAGGCAGCCAGCACGAGTAGGCCCAGATAGGTCTCAGTCTTGCCACCACCGGTGGCAAACCAGACAGTTTCCACTGTCTGCCAGTCCGCTCCCCCGCGCACGAGGGAGGGCAGTACCGACAACACGAAGCCAATTTGAAAAGGCCGCCAACCGTCGTAACGTCCACGCGACGCGCGGCACATAGCCCGATTCATCAACTGGAACGCCCAGCGGAGATCACGGTGCTGCTCCAGCGCCTCCACGCCGGCATGCAGCCGCCGCAGCTCCGCGACATGCTCATCAGCGGCTTTTTGAGCCTGGCGAACCATCTCCGGCTGCCAGTGTTCTTCCGAAGCCCGGTGCCGCAGGCGCTCAGGCGACCAATGGTCGCGCCCCCACGCTTCGTAGGCATCCACCAGTCGCGACAAGGTAGCCACTGGATCCTGAAACAGACGCTCGAATGTCAGCGGCAAGGCATCTACGTCGGTGTAGCCGAAGGTATATTCCGGGCGTCCCCGGTCGACCACCACTTGGTCAGTTGTGACTAGCTCGCGGGCTCCTTCGAGGGTCACACCGCAGTTGATGCCGATCGCGGGAAGACGTCGGTCATATCGAAAGCTATCGGGTAGTGATTCCAACAAGAACGGCAGAGTTGGCAGATCCACTACTCGCAGCTCTGTTTCGAACAGGTGACACTCGCCGCGTTGGCGCGATCCTGCCGAAGTGGTATTAACAAGCTCCACTAGGAGCTCAGGCGCTCCGCGCCAGGACTCGTCGGTCACCCGCAACTCGGCTCTCGAGCCCACGGCCCCAGCGGCGTGCAGAGCTTCGGCGATCAGCCGGCTACCGAAGGGCGTTCCAGCTGCGCCCACCGGGACATCGACAGGTACCTCCACGTCGATCGGCGCGGTCTTCTCCCACTTCTCGCCCCGCTCCTGTGAATCCCGCGCCCGGTTCCAGGCCAAGGCTCGCACTCGGACTCGGAAAGACCAGGGCCCGCCGCGGTCGGGTCGCACCCTCATTCCGATTGCGCACGGAGCCATGCGTCGCTCGCGGCCCACTGCTGCCGCTTCGCTCTCTGGGGCAAGCCGTCCCAACCAATACACACCTGACGGATCCGCCTCCAAGAGGCTCTCTCCGTCCCCTCGGCCCGCAGCCGTCACTCTGCTGTCGAGCCAGGTCACAAATCGGGTTTGGGCCTCGATCACGTTCTGTGTCACGCCGCCCCCGTCGCGAAGAACTCCATCATCAGATCCTTAAGTTTGTCGTTTGCTCGCAGCCGCTCAAGCAGCTTCTTCTCCAACTGCCGCACCCGTTCCCTTGTTATTCCGAATTCCTTGCCTAGGGCCTCCAGCGTCATAGGTTCATCGCCGTCTAGGCCGAAACGGCCTTCCAAAAGTCGCATCAGTCTCGGGTCCGCACCTTCCAACAAGCTGCTTACCGTGTCGAGGATTTGCTGCCTCAGGATTTGGTGGATGGTCTCGTACTCTGGTCGCTCCGTCTTGGACGTGAGCAACAGGTCGCCCAATGTTGCCCCGCCCTCATCATCGACGGGGACATCCAAATGGATGATGGGCGCGGAGTAGTCGAGGAGCGCCTGAATCGAGGCAGGCTTCTCTTCCAATGCCTCGGCTAGCTCCGGAACTGTTGGAACTCGACCATTACGCATTTCGAAGCCACGCGCGTATTTTTCGATGCGCCGCAGTTCCTCGCGAATATGCACTGGCAGGCGGACCGCGGAGCTGGTATTAGCGATGGCTCGACTTACTGCCTGTCGCACCCACCAGCTTCCATAGGTGGAAAACTTAAACCCCATCGCGGGGTCGAACTTTTCCGCCGCGCGGTTAAGGCCTACGATTCCCTCTTGGATCAAATCGTCAAGCTCTAGATCGCCCGCACTCGGAAGAAAACGCTTCGCGATATTGATTGCCAAGCGCACGTTGTGCCGAACCAACGTCCTGCGAGCCGCGTCACCATCACGCACGAGCTCGGCAGATTCCCCCAGGGCCTCGCCGGCTGCGAGGAGTTCGGCTGCACGTTGCCCCATCTGGATCCGTCTCCCCAGCGCAACCTCTTCGTCAGCACTCAAGATACGATGGCGTCCGATCTGGCCAAGCGGAGAGTCCGACGTATCGCATTCAGATGAATCGGGCTCGGACTCAGTTACCTCACCGAAGGCGGTCCGTCCGTCCTTCGGCTCTTCGCTCAACGCCCCGTGTCCACGCAACACGGTAAAAACGCGATCCAACTGCTGCGGGCTAATGCCCCGACGGCTCGCAACCTGGACGACATGTGCACGCTCTAGCTGGCCGAGGCGCTCACTATCCTCCAAAAGAGCTTCGATAAATGAATCGATTACGTCTTCCATTCCGAAGACGCCTCCCCCAAATCTACTAGCCACCCGCGAGGCTTTACCTGATTCTTTGAGTCGAAGACGGCGATGGATCCTTGCTACAGCTCTTCATAAGCCATCCATCGCTCGGCCGCATCACGTATTCCAGGGTTCCCATGGGTAAATTTGGTGATGCGGATCCCACCACAACACATGAAAGACGTTGCCTTCCATGACGCCATACAAACGACTCTTCCCTGTAAGGCGAAATCGCCCCAGCTTGGTCAGGTCAGAAAGTCCAACTTCCTCAAGACGGGTCAAGGCCTCTGCATCGAGCCTGCTCGGGAGTTCGTATTCGACGTAGGCATTCGACTCCCGCAACTCCTGAATGGTCATGGTCTCAAACTGAACCAGCTTGGACATGATCCAGTTCCATCTTTCGATAGTCAGGTGCTGCAACCCCCAACGCCCTTCCCAATCAGCATGAGCGAAACGCCAGCACACCCGCGCCGGCGAGTTACCCGCGCTAGGAAGAAGCCCCACGGCCGGCATAACAACACGCTTACCGGAACTTGGCTTGGACGGCGGCACCAGCCGCTTCTTAGCTTTCGCCACCCCCAGCCCCCCGCTGCGAATCATATTTGCCTGCCGTACGGCGAACCGTATCGATACATCGACCTGGAATATGCCCCATCAGACCCGCACGGCAATCACCTGCACTGGGCGGATCTGTTCTCTCCCCGAGTCGCGAGAGAAAAGCTAGACCACTAGAGCAGGGCACCGCAAGCGTATCCGATAAGAGCGGTTTATGGGCTTATGTCTGACTCGTTGACTTGGCAGTACTGCCTCGCTAAGTTGGCAGCGCAGGCTGTATTGCAGGCTAAACGCGAGGGGCTCGGAGATGTGCCCATCGAGAGTCGACAGACGGACTCTCGGCGCCTTATCGGACAAGGGTTCTATTCGTAGCGCAGAGCTCTTACGGAGGGAAGGATGAGTCGCTCCGGACGCCGGCCAGACATCAAGTCGCCCGCACCGGGAAAACATCGATGCGGTCGTAAATAAACACCCAGTGGGTAGCTATTGCGGCACAGGCAGGAGAGACATCGCCCGGCCTAAATCCAGCTGCGAATTATTCCCCGTCGTCCACGGAAATCAGCCTTGAGAAGTACTCAAACATGTCAATGTCGCTCAACCGTTCATCCGACCGTTCAAGCTCTCGGACGCTCGCTCGCTTTCGCGCCAGATCCCACGGGCCATCGATTTGATGACTCATTTCCGAAAGCTGATGCGCGGTGTAGTCACGGAAGGACTTAATGACGATATCGATGGATTCTCGCTGGCCTGAGGTCAGACGACTCGGCACTGCTGGAAAATCCCCGCGCTTAAGTGAGAACTTACCGCGGTGGGCCTCATAGAGCGTTGGCGCTACGGGACCATTCGCCCAGGCCTCAAACGGTTCCGGGAAGAGTTGTTCATCCTCCCAGGCAAGGTGATAACCGTAGGCGTAGTAACAGAGCTTCTGCAGCTTCATAGCAGACACGGGCCCAGCCTGGTCGAGGATGTATGCGGCTACATCGTGCACAGTGGCCATGACCAGTCCCCTCTGATGCCCTTGCTCCCACGCTAGCAACTCCGTCTCCGGCAGCTCGACCGGTGCCTGTTGCCGCAAAGGACTTCCCCCTGGCCGTTACTGTAGCGGGCGACTGCTCTGCCCTCTAGGACTCGCATGATGTCTCAGCGTCAAGAGATGACTCGAGCGGTCCGTACCAACCCACAGCCAAGATCATCAAGTCCTAACCCGTGTAGAGCCCGGCGAGTACAGCGGCGGTTCCTCTGATGGCTCACATGATCGTCAACTCTGTGGTACGGCTTCCCTCAGCCACTTCGAGAGAGGTGCGCCGAGTGCGTCAGACGGTAGGGATGGGACAGGACCTGCCCTCAGCCAGCTGGAGCTTCAACCTCGGGGTTGACCACCACAATGACCGGCAACTCGTCAACACCCTGCGGCATCCGATGTGCTGGGGCTATGGGAACAGGATTTGGCAAGTTTCGTAGGAAGCGGTGAACCGCTGCGGGTGGTCAGGATCCTGTGGACTGCTTGTGGACGTGCACGGACCAATGACGCGTCTACCTGACCCTGACCAGCCGTTTTACTGCGAGGCCAAACAGCCTCCGGAGCCATGTGCGCAGGTTCGAATCCTGCCGGGGCACCCAGCATGAGGTGCCCAAAGACCCCGTCACGAACGGAAGCGCTGAGGCCCGGCGTCTTCGCCTATATGCGGGCGCATGCAGCCAGGAACGGCGGTACGTCAGGACATGTTGACCGGTGCCGCCGGCCGACGCCTTCGACGTCGGGCCTGCAGCGTCGGCAGGGAATGTGGTGGCGCCCCGCTTAAGCACAATGCCTATGACGACAGTCGCCCGCTACGCCGCCTGGTAGCGGTCTCGGCACCAGTACGTGGCCGCTATCCCTGGCGCCCGGGCCTCGCCGCATGGCGTGCCGACAGAGTGAGCTTGGCCCTATGCTCGGTCCTTGCTCATTGAACTTTCTCGGGGGGCACATGAGCCAGGAACCCATGATCGTTTCGTGTGGCTACGGCTGCGTCGGCTGCTCGGTCCTGATGGCGATCGCTGTCGTGATCGGCTCGCTCGTGATCCAGTCGGTTGGCCTTGGGACGGTGGTGTTCTTCGTCGTCTGCTGTGCAGTGTGGCTGGGCGTCATGTGGCGTTGGCGGTCAGTCGAAAAGAAGGGCGAGTAGGCCGAGGAGACATCTGCTGCCCAGCGTCGGTCCTGGCCCACGCGGCACGGCATGTCGTCGCCGTCGCCCCCAGCTGGAACCATCACCGAGCCCGCCGCCGGTGCGGCAACCGCCGTCGACGTCTGCGCCCAGACGCGTCCACACCACCCTCTCCCGGATCTTCGGCGACAGGGCGGTCGTGTCGCGAGGCCCACCTGACTAAGCGGCGCGGGCCTCGCGTTCGACCCACCGGACTGGGGTGTCCTGAGGTCACAGAACTTAGACGCTGGCTCCTAGCCCGATCTCAGCGGCCCGGACCGCCGCCCCAGGCCGCTGGCCGGGGATGTGGTCGTCCACCACCGGCTTGCCCATCGCTCCGGCGATGTGTTCCTGAAGCACCTTCCGCCGTTCCTCGAAGAAGGCGTCGAAGTCGTCGGTCCGCATCAGCCCTGGGTCCGCGAGGTGTGTGCTGATGCGCTGCTCGACGCCCTCTGGACTCGTCTCGGCCGCCTTGGCGAGCCGCTGCAGGTACTCGGACGGTGCGTGGCCGCCGATGATCCGATTGGTGCGTGCCGTCAGCGGTGTCTTGTTGACGACGGAGTTATAGACGGAGCGCTCATAACCGTTCTTCTGGCACCAGGCCTGCGGGAAGATGTGATGGATGTCCATCGCCTCGTCGAAGTAGACACTGACCTCAGCCTTCTCCCCCGTACGCCAGTCCACGGCGCCCGCCTTGAGCAGGAGCGCGTAGATGCCCTTGTACGCAGCGCTCTGCCGGGTTCGCAGGGTCAGCAGGCGGCTCGCCGCGAATTGTGCCTGTGTGACCGTTCGGGGTTCGTGCGGCGCCCCGTGTATCCAGTCGACGACGTCGGGGAGGTCGAGGTTGAACCGGGTCTCGGTGGTACCGCCGTACAGCTCGCCGAACACTCCGCACCAGTACCAGCGAGCCAGCTTCTCCTGCGCACCCGCGGTCTCCGCGTACTTGCCGGCAAGCGCGAAGATCGCAGCAAGCGGGATGAGTTGCGTGCCGTACGGGAGGAACCGCGTGTCGAAGACGAACTGCTGACGCAGGAACTTGGCGGCGGCCTTGAAGCCTGCGACGACGTCGGGCGCGTACCGCCGGTAGTCCTCCAGGCTCAGCGCGAGCATGTCTTTGCGCTTGCAGCCGATACGCGGCAGGCGCTCCTCGTCCGTGCCGGCCTTTTCCTCATGGCGGCGTCGCTCGGCGGTGGCAAGCAGAGTGACCGCCTGGAGGAAGTCGGTGTTGGAGACGTCCCGCAGGATGGCGTACTCAGGTGCTTCCCAGGCAGAACGGCACTCGTGCCAGTGACGTCGCAGATCGAACTCGTCGGCGGCGTACGTCGCCGTCAGCAATTCGAACACGGTGAGGGTGACTCCACCCGTGTTGACCTTCTCGAAGACCTGACACACGGCCTGACGGGGGGTGCCCTTGCCGAGTTCGATGACCGGGAAGTGGTAGAGGTCGAACGACCGGATAAAGCCGTCCCGGAAGCCGTACCAGAGCTCCATCGCGTCCGGCGCGAAGCCCCAGTGGCGAGCGAAGCCGTCGCCCCACGCGTTGTCGAATAGGCTTCGCAGCGGGAAGAGGCGATGTTGGTACTCCAACTCCCTTGTCGAGTAGTCCTCCAGGACCTCACCGCGGAAGTTGACCACCTTGCGTGAGGATGGGAGAAAACGGATCGCGTCCTCCCGGTCCTCGTTCTCATCGAGGGCCTTGGCCATGTCGACGTAGAACCAGCCGGCCACCCGACGCTTGCGCTCGTCCTGGGTGTCCACCGGGCTTTCCATCGCCAACGACTGGAACAGTGAGGTGAGCCGCTGCTGTCCGTCGAGGACCAGCGACTCCGGTTGCACCTGCCCACCCGGGGTCGCTCCTTCGATCGGCCTGTACTTGAACCGGACGTTTCCGCCGCCTTCGAGCAGCATCACCGTCCCAATCGGATAATTGAGGGACACCGAAGCCAGCAGACTCGCGATGTTGGGCCAGGGCCAGACCCAGCCACGCTGGAATTCCGGCAACTGGATCTTCCCCGCTTCGACCTGCCGCAGCAGATCCCGCAAGGGCCGCTTGTCGATGCTGAACGTTTCGGTCGCCACATATCCTCCTTGCGCAGCACGACGCGTCCGTCGGCGCTCGGTCACCGGCCCGAGTGGTGAGGAGCATTCGGCTCCTGTCCCCACCGCCCACCGCTCTGTTACTTGCATCTCCCACGCTGCCTGAGCTTCTACGCTTCTGTCTCCCCCTTGGTCATTTCGGTCGACCCCCTCGGTGGGGTGAGTGGGCTGTCTCCGTTGCCATCGTGGCGATTGGCGTCTGGACACCGATAGTTCTGGTCGCCTTTCAGCATCCGTACATCCCCCGCAGTCAGACGCGAGGCGCCCTGCCGATCACACGCCGGGCGTCCGTGCGGGTGAACGGGCATGAAGGCCGAAGACCAGGTCAGGTGACGGCAAGCCCATGAGCATTGACGTTGCACAGACCACGGTGATAGCCGAGGTGCGCCTCGTCCACCGGATGTCTGGGGTCGCGGCGGAGCGGGCGGGGTTCTCTGCTGTCCCTCGTTCCCCTGACCAGGCCATCGGGGTCGACGTAGATCTCCAAGCCGTCGAAGAGGACGTGGCAGTTGGCACACAGACACAGGAGGTTCTGCAGTTCGTCGGCACCGTGATGGGGCCTGCCCAAGCCCCTTATGTGAGCTGCCTCGCTGTAGGGGCGGTTCAGATAGCGGAGCGTCGTGCCACAGATCTGGCACCGATCGCCCTCGAGTTCCTTGACCCTTCTGGCCAATGCTTCGTCGCGGACGATGACAGAACCGGTCGCTTCGCGGCGTGGTGCGGGGCCCGTCATCCGCCCGTACTCGTCCACGCCGGCTTCGCTGCGTCCCGGCTCCGAAGGGCTCGACAGGCTGCCGGCTGTTATGTATCCGCCGAGGCCGATTCGCTCGAAGAGGGTGTGGCGGTCGACGTCTTCGAGATATACGTCGCAGATGGTGGCGATGGCATCGAGGCGGATCAACGGGTCTCCGAGGAGAGCGGCGGTCTCTTCCGTCAGGCCGGCCTGCGGGTGGTGCGCGTCGAGGATGCTCATCCGCGGCATCTCCTTGACCAGCTCGACCGGTACGCCCTGGACCTCCCACAGCTCGCTGCCCCGGAGATGCCAGAAGGGATACTCCGGTGTGGCCTTCGCGTTGGGAAGGCCGAACTCGACAAGAAGCGGGCCCACTTCGTCTCGAAACTGTGGCCACGGGGCCATACGGGGCCGCTCATCGGCTTCGCGGGCTATCGCCCACAGGAGGCTCAGCGGCTGATGACGGCTGGGTGCTGAGCTCCCGGGTCCGCGGGACACTCTGAGTTTCCGGAGGCGTGCCAGCAGAGCTGCGCCGTTCCGGGAGGCCTCCCCGGTCTCCACCACGAATCCGAGTTCGCGCAAGCGTCGCGCCACCGTGGCCGCGCCGCCGCTGAAATCCCCTGCTCTCAGGAGGTCGCCGGTGGCATGCCCGTGGGCGACACCGGCAATGGCCTTCGAGTCATAGCGAAGGCCGTCCAGAACCAGCTCGTATGACCTGGCCCGTCCGAAGCCGTAGGTCTGAAGGAAGTTGTCCCGGCCCAGGCGACGGAACTCCTCGGTCGCCGCGACTATGTCTTCGTACTTGATGTCGCCAAGCCCCATACACGGAAGATTAGTCGGGCAATACGACGAACCACATGACGTGCTTGGCATCAGTCCCTGATGCTCCGTCATTCAGTGCAAGCGCCTGCTGAGACGGTCGGGTACTCCTACAACCAGTGCCGCAGCCCGTGAGTCTCATCCCGTGACGAGGTGTGGAGGCGCAGATGGATGAGCGCGGATCCGTGCTGAGCGGCGGCCGGGGCGAGTACGGCATTCCAGCCGGGTGGGGAGTGCTCGCGGGCGGCGTGGCCGTCGTGGTGTGTATGGTCTTCGGGCCGTTTGGGTCCTTGTGGCTCTATGTTCTCGGCTGGGCGGCCGCGCTGACCGCAGCGGACGGTGTCACATGGCTGCTGCGACGCCGGGGCTGGGGCATTCCTTCGCCGGGTCAGTTGGTGGCTGGGCTGCTGCGGGCCGGGCCGGAGTCCTGGCTGGTGGCGCCTCGCTGGGCCAAGGTCCGCCTGGCCGCCGCGGGCTTCCTGGTGTTCGCCGCCATTGCTGGAGTCATGGGGTGGCAGGCCGCTCAGGAGTACCAGGTGCTGGCAAGTCTTCGGGCCCAGGGCCTCAGGACCGACGCGGCCATAGTCGAGATCACCGGCCGGACGGAGGAAGGCTGGGCGACTTCCGTGACCGTGCGTTTCAGTACGCCGTCCGGTTCCGTGCGAGCGGACGTCGATGTCCCGTCCGGCTCGGCAAGCTCCGCGAAGCCCGGGGCGTACATGCCCGTCGTGTACGACCCTGAGCGCCCCACCGAGGTGCGCAGCGTTGCCTACCTCGACGGAGGTGACGCCGATGGGGTGCGGCAGGGTGCGATCGTGATCGGGGTGCTTGCCGCGGGTTTTCTCGTCGGGACTGTCCGGGAGGTTTTCCGTGCCGGGCGGCGAACGGAAGGGGTAGCGGGCACCGGGCCGGCTGCGTAGTCCTCGGTACGCCGGCCGGCGGCGTGCCGTCGTCCAGTTGCGTTCTGGCGTCCGTTCAGGCAGTTCTCCGGGCGGTAGGCACGGCCTTCAGGCCGACGCTCGGACGTGACCGTGCGGAGCCGGCCTGGCTCGTACCTTGACCAGATGGTCGGCCACGAGCACGGCTCCGCCCAAGGTGAGGGTCAGGTCAGGCGGGCTGCCAGAGTTCGATGCGGTTGCCCTCGGGGTCGGTGACCCAGCCGAATCGGCCGACGCCCTCCATGTCCTGCGTCTCGTCTGCCACGTCGGCTCCCCCGGCGCGCAATTGCGCGAGCATGGCGTCCAGGTCACGGACGCGGAAGTTGAGCATGGTTCGCTGGGTGCGGGAGCCGAAGTAGTCGGTCTCGGGCTCGAATGCCGCGAACACCGTGGGGCCGGCTTCCTGCCGCCACACGCCGTGCTCGTCCGCGTCCAGGCCCAGGCAGTCGCGGTACCACGCGCTCAGGGCTGCCGGGTGGGCGGCCCGCAGGAAGTACCCACCGATTCCAAGCACACGTTCCATGGCGCCATCCTGCCAGGACGGCGATCGAGTCACGGGGATTATGTGATCGCCCGCTTCGGCCCCGTCCGGGTTGCCCCAGCGGACGGCACACGGACGCGGTCGAGGCCCCGGGGAGGACCCGGGGCCTCGTGGCATCGGCTCATGGTGGCCGGTCGGATGGTTGAGGCGGGTCGCCGGACTCAGTTCGTCGTGGCCGCTTCCCCGATCGGGGCCCGGCGGGGTGCCGGGCGGTCCAGGTGGGTCACCACTGACTTGTGGAAGCGGTGTACCGCGTCGTCGACGCTGCGGATGAAACCGGTCTCCGCGTTGCCGCGGCCGCTTCCCATGCTCTTGATCAGGGTCAGGCGGAAGCCGGTGATGCGGTTGGTGCTGTCCTTGGGGAGGAGGTCCGCGGGCTCGGGGCGAAGCCGTTCCAGGGTGCCGCGGGGGCCGCCGGTCTCGCCCTCGAGGAGGGTCTCGATGTGGAGGTCCGCGGGGGCGTCGGCCAGGCGGCGTACGAGCCGCTTCGCCCAGGACAGGGGGTAGCCCTGTTCGGGTGCCGGGACTTCGACGGAGGTGCGGAGTCTGCCGGTGCGGAGGTCCGCGCTGACCGTCAGGACGCCGGGCGTTCCGTCGATGCGCAGCTCCGCGTCCAGCCGGCCGTCCTGGCAGAGCTGATCGGCGAGGCGGCTGCGGCGTTCTCCCGGGTCCGTTCCCCGCTTGGCGCGCTGGACGGGCAGGACCTTCTGGCCCAGTTCGCCGCCCAGGCCGAGGCAGACCTGCCGGATGAGCCGCTCCCAGCTCTCGACGACCTCCAGGGCGCGCGCGTCTCCCTGGCACAGGGTCTCGTCGTCGATCCCGTTGCGTACGGGGACCCAGGACGGGCCCATGTTCTGGAAGCCGTGGCAGCCGGAGTTGTCGTGCTGGAGGTAGTGCAGCAGTTCCTGGAGGAGCCAGGCGTGTGCCGCGTTGCCGACGCCCTCGTGGCGGATCAGCATCTGCGCCTGGTGGGTGACCTCCGCCCAGGAGAGGTGCCAGAGCGCCACCTTGTGCTTGCGCCTTCGGTCGATCTTGACGTCGACGAGCGGGCTGCCTTCCAGCGCGACGTCGTTGGAGAGTGTGATCACCGCTTCGTACCCGCGGCGTGCGGCGATGTCCATGTACGCCTGCACCTGATCGGACTTGAGCGCGTTGCCGTTGGTCTTCGTCTCGACCAGGGCGGTCCACAGCTTGCCGGCCCGTTCGACGCGGATCACCCCGTCGGGGCGTCGCGGTGAGTCGCCGTGCGGCAGGGTGACCTCGGCGAAGGTCTCCATGCGGCCCGCCGGCGCCCCGAACGCCGCGGTCAGTCTCCGGCCGAATTCCGGCACCTGTGCCATCACCGACAGCAGCACCGAGGTGGCTCGCATCTCCCGGTCGCGGTCGCTCTTGAGCGCCGACACCGGGAAGAGCCGGGCCTCCCTCCAGGACTCGTTCTCCGCCAGGGTCTTCTTGGCCACCCTGGGCAGCGTGATCTTCTTCTTGGCGGTACGGGGCCGGACGGCAGGCTTCCGTGACTCGCCGGCTTGCGCGGGACGGCGGGGAGACGGGACGGCTTCCCGGGTGCTCTGCGGGCCCGGTTCGCCGGCGGGGGCCGGGGCGGTCATGTCCTCCTGGTCGTCGGCCGCCGCGTCGTTCTGTGCCTCCACCGCTTCCGCGTCGTCCTCGATGTCGACGCCGAAGTCTGTGGCCAGACCTGCGAGACCGGCTTCGTAACCTTGGCCGACAGCGCGGAACTTCCACTCATCTCCGCGCCGGTACAGCTCGCCGAAGATGATGGCGCTCATCGAGTCGACATCGGCGACGGGGAAACGGAGGAGGTCGTCACCGGCGCCGTCGGCCAAAGTCAGGTGTACGTCCTCGAGCTCGCCGAAGCGTGCTCCGTTGTAGCGGCTCGCCGCGACGACCACGCGGTCGATGTCGGCCGGGACCGCGGTGAGGTCGAAGCTGATCCGGTCCTCGTTGCCGTCCGCCGTCGGTGTCTTGCCCAGTAGCTGCACACTCCCGTCGACGGCGACCGGGTTGTTGTAGAAGTAGAAGTCGCTGTCGCTGCGGACCTTGCCGTTCACGTCCAGCAACAGGACGGAGACGTCCGCGTCGCCTTCACCGGTCGGGCTCCCCCAGCCCAGACCGACGATGACCGATCCGACGTTCTCACTCAGGGATGCAAGAGCCACGTTCGAGCCCTTGACCATTTCATTCATGATGCCCCCCAACCGGCACGAGTCGGGCGCGAAGGTGGCTGGTCCCAACCGCCCGACGTGCGACGCAACGTGACGTGTCGCACACAGGTGACTGTAGTCGCCATGGAGTCAGTGGTCTTCAGTACCTGGATTCTCGGTGGCCAACACAAAGGCCCCGTACCGGTAACGGTGCGGGGCCTTCGGTGTCCACCTTGAGATGAGATTCTCTGCCACAGATCGGTGGAGTGGGCCTCGGCCTTGGCGGCCAGGTGCCCGGACCTATTCGGGTGTGCTTGGAGGTGGTCTTACCAGCCTCCGCAGTCGGAGCCGATGTCGGTGAACTGGGCTCCCGGGCTGCCCTCACCGTTGATGAGGTTGGCGCCCAGGCCGTTGAGGACGCCCACCTCGCCGAGGATGTCCAGGTTGAAGTCGTGGGACCTGCAACCGCCGCCGTGGCCGCCGCCCATGGGCAGGGCGGTGGCTGGGGCGGCTCCCATGAAGCCGACGCCGCCGATGATGGCGGCCGCCGCGACGGCAGTGCGAAGCTTGCGCATTTCTCCTCCTTCTTCAATCAGAAGAGCGCACCAACAGAAGATCCACTAAGCGCTCATCTCGGAGGCTAGATCGACTTCGGGTGCGGCGCTCATCGGGGAAGCCATCCGGGGGGTGGGGCCCACCCGAGGGTCCGCGCGATGCTGCGGCTGCGGCTGCGGCTGCGGCTGGGGCTCCGGCTCCGGCTCCGGCTCCGGCTCCGGCTCCGGCTCCGGCTCCGGCTCCGGCCACCGGCTACCGGCCACCGGCCACCGGCCACCAGCTACCGCCCCTGCAACGACTCCTCGTCGTCGTTCGTCGCGTACGGGTGGACGGGGCTCTCGGCATCGAAGGGGGTGAACCAGTTCTCCACTCCGGGTGGGGCGTGGTCCAGGGGGTCGTGGGCGGGGTCCTCGTCGAGGGTGTCCGTGAGGGTCTCGAAGGCCGTCGTGACCTCGTCGGTGAGGAGGTCGTAGAGGTCGGCCGCGACCTCGGCCTGGGTGAGCAGGACCCTCAGCAGTATGTCCTCGGCAACGCAGTGCGGGCCGGTGAAGTGGGGCTGGGTGAGGCGGGCCGTCAGGGTGACCGCCGTGACGGTGAGGCGGCGGGCGAAGAGGACCGTGTACTCGTCGGCGTACTGCGAGGGCAGGTCGTCCAGGAGCATGAAGGTGGCGTCGCTCTCGGCGACCGTGGGGCCGTCCTCCTCGAGGCCGGCCAGGTCGGTGAAGAGTTCGTCCACCAGGAGGTCGATGGCGAAGACGAGGGCACCCGCGGCGATTTCGGCCGCCTCGCGGGACACGGTGCGCTCTTCCTCGTCGTCGCAGAAGCCGAAGAGGTCGAGCGGGAAGGCCCTCAGGGCCGGTGCCAGGGTGCGGAGCCTGGTGCGCATGGCCTCGACCTCGGCCCGGTCGAGGCGGCCCTGCGCCGGTGCGGGTTCCGCCGCGGCGTGGCGGCGGGCGCGTTCCGCCGGGTCGGCGGGCGGGGCGTCGGGGCCGTCGGCGGCGTCGAGGCTCTCCTGCAGGAGGGCGGAGTTCAGTTCCACCGCGCAGCGGGTGATCTGCCAGTCGGCGAGCGGTTCGGTGCGTTCGAGGAGTTCTGCCACGACCTCGCGCGCGGCGTCCTCCGCGAACTCCAGCGCCGGCGCGTCCACGAAGAGTTTGAGCAGGGCGCCTCCGGGATGGGCGGCTATGACGTCGTCCATCAGCTCGATCTCCATGCCGTCCGGTCCCTCGACCGCTTCGAGCGAGTCGAAGCCCTTCCGCAGCACGAAGATGACGCCCTCCCGCTGCAGGGGGTCGAGTTCCGGAGCGCCCTTGGCAGGGGCCATGGTCACGGTCACCACGTAAGTCACGCCCACATCGTGCCCGAGTCGTCCCATCTCAGGGGAGGGAATACCGGTCCATTCCCTGCACCGGCCCCGCACCGGCCCCGCTCCGGTCCTGCGGACGGCCCGCCGTCAGGCCGAGCGCTTGCGGGAGGCCGTCTTCTTCGCCGGGGTCTTCTTCGTCGTCGCTTTGGCCGAACTGGCGGACTTGGCAGTGGATTTGGACGTGGACCGGGCAGCGGCTCCGGACGCGGAGCCGGTGGAACCCGCCGACTTCCTCGACGGCGTCGTCCTCTTCGCGCCGCGGGTGGTCTTGGCCGTCGACTTCTTCGCGTCCGCGGTCTTCTTCGCCGGAGCCTTCTTCGAGGTGGTGGCCGTCGACTTCTTGCCGCCCGTCTCCTTCGGGGTGGAGCGGCGGCGGGTGAGGGGTCTGACGTCGGCTCCCTCCGCCTCCTCGGCGGCCGGCCGCTCGCCCCGGGACTGGCGGGCGGCGCGGACGCTGTTCTCCAGCGCCGACATCAGGTCCAGCACCTTGCCGCCCTCGGCGGGCTCAGGGGCCTCGGGCGGGGTCTCGCCGGCCGCCTTGGCCGCGATGACCTCCTCCAGCGCCTCGCGGTAGTCGTCGTGCAGGTCCTCCAGGTCGACCTCGCCGAGGGTGTCCATCAGGGCGTCCGCGAGGTCGAGTTCCTTGTCCCGGACGGTGACGTCGCCGTCCGGGGCGACGCCCTCGGGGGCGCGTACCTCGTCCGGCCAGAGGAGTCCGTGCATGGCGATGGCGTCGCCCACCACGCGCAGCATCCCCAGGCGTTCCCGGCCGCGCAGGGCGTACTTGGCGATGGCGACCTTGTTGCTGCGCTTGAGCGCCTCGCGCAGCAGGGTGTACGGCTTGGCGGCCGGGGCTCCGCTCGCGGCGAGGTAGTACGCCGCGTCCATCTGGAGCGGGTCGATCCGGTCGGCCGGCACGAAGGCGACGATCTCGATCGTCCGGGCTGTCGGGATCGGGAGGTGGGACAGGTCCTCGTCGGAGATCGGGATGATCGTGCCGTCGGCGTCCTCGTACGCCTTGCCGATCTCCGCCTGGCTGACCTCCCGGTCCTCCAGCTCGCACACCTTGCGGTAGCGGATGCGGCCGCTGTCCTCGGTGTGGATCTGGCGGAAGGAGATCGAGTGGCTCTCGGTGGCGTTCACCAGCTTGATCGGGATGCTGACGAGTCCGAAGGAGATGGCGCCGTTCCAGATGGATCGCACGTGCCGCGGCCTCCGTTCCGAGCGGGCGTCGCATGTGCCGTATGGCGATACGGCGTTATGCGGGTGTTTTTCTGGGATTGTCATCCTATGACGCCAATCACAGAGGTGGAGGGCCGCAGGGTCGCGCTCAGCAACCTGGACAAGGTGCTGTACCCGGAGACCGGCTTCACCAAGGGGGAGCTGCTGCACTACTACGCGACCGTCGCCGACGTGATGCTGCCGCATCTGCGGGACCGGGCGGTGTCCCTGCTGCGCTATCCGGACGGGCCGGACGGGCAGGTGTTCTTCACCAAGAACATTCCGCCGGGTACGCCCGACTGGGTCATGACCGCCGAGGTGCCCCGGTCCGAGGGGCCGGCGCGGATGGTGGTCGTGCGGGACCTGCCGAGCCTGGTGTGGGCGGCGAACCTGGTGGCCGAGTTCCATACGCACCAGTGGCTGGTGCAGTCGCCCGAGGAGGCCGACCGGCTGGTGTTCGACCTCGATCCGGGGGCGCCGGCGACGATCGTCCAGTGCTGCGAGGTCGCGCTGTGGCTGCGGGAGCGGCTGGCGTCGGACGGGATCGAGGCGTACGCGAAGACGGCGGGGTCGAAGGGGCTGCATCTGCTGGCCGCGGTGCGGGGGCGTTCGCCGGAGCGGACGAGCGAGTACGCGAAGGCGCTTGCGGTGGAGGCGGAGCGGGCCATGCCGCGGCTGGTGGTGCACCGGATGGCGAAGAGTCTGCGGCCGGGAAAGGTGTTCGTGGACTGGAGCCAGAACGCGGGCCGGAAGACGACGGCGGCGCCGTACACCGTGCGCGCGCGAGCCGTTCCGCTGGTGTCCGCGCCGGTGACGTGGCGGGAGGTGGAGGGGTGCCGGGGGGCGGCGGAGCTGGAGTTCTCGGCGGGGGACGTCGTGGAGCGGGTGCGGGAGGCGGGGGATCTGCTGAAGGGGCTGGTGGAGGGGCGGGGCGTCGGGGAACTGCCCTAGGCGGCTGCCCGGTCATGCGCTACTCCCCCGCTACGGAACTGCCCTGGGCGGCTGCCCGGTCATGCGCTACTCCCCCGCTACGGAAATGTCCTGGGCGGCCGCCCTCTCGTCCGCTCCTCCCCCGCTGCAGCCTCGCCCACGTCTGCTACAGCCTCGCCCACGTCCTCCGGTCGCGGGCCATCGCGTGGAGGGCCTCGGCGTCGGCCGGTTTCAGTACGGCGCCCAGGCGGGCCAGGGCCGGGAGGTCGGCGGTGCGCAGGACGCGGACGTCCCGGGGCGGGGTGGGGGTGCGTATGTCGGTGGGGTCCAGGAGCGCCAGCAGGGGGTGGACCTCGGCGGTCAGGGCGTGGGAGGCACGGTCGGCGGCGGAGCGCAGGCGGCGCAGGACGGGCTCCGGGTCCTGGCGGCCCAGGGTGACCATCGGGTCGGCGACCAGGACCCGCTGCTTGCGGGCGTACAGGGCGTGCACGGCGAAGAGGCCGCCGGGGCCGATGAGCAGGTGGTGGATGCGGTCGCCGCCGGGGAGCGGGAGAGAGTGCAGGGTGTGCCAGCCGGCGCCCTCCAGGCGGTCCAGGGCCTCGCCGGCGGTCTGCTCGGCGGTGAGGGCGCGGCGGCGCGGGTCGGGGCGCAGGCGGCGGGCGTGGCCGGGGTCGCGGTCCAGGGCGACGAGCAGGGCCTCGCCGGGGCGGTTGGGGGCGAGGTCGTCGTCGGGGTGGAGGGTGAGCCGGGCCAGTTCGGCGGGGGTGGGCACCGGGGGCGGGCCCACGGTCACCGGGCCGGTCAGGAACGGCTTGAGGGCGTCCATCACGTCGGCCTCGCGGTCCGCCGCGACCAGGTTCACCCGGCCGGTGTCCCGGTCGTACCAGGCGACGTCCGCTCCGTCCGGGCCGCACACGTGCAGGCGTTCGTGGCCCTGCTGCCGGGCCGGCACCACGCGCAGTCCGTTCATGCCGCCCTCGCCGCCCATGCCGCTCGTGCCGCTCATGCGTGCATCACCCCCTGACCATGGGAACAGGCGGGCGCGGTGACGGCAAGAACGAGGTCGGCCGCGGAGGGCGGGGCGCAGGGTGACGCCAGGGCTGGGCCGGTGGTGAGCCTGCGGCGGGGCCGGGGGTGAGCCTGCTGCCCGGGGGGCGGGGGCGTTCGCGGACGGCCGGCAGCTGAGGTGTGCAAAAAGGACTTTCCTACGAGTTGCGCATAGGGTGTACCGGCCTCGGTCGTCACCGTCGCCCCAACCGTCCCCCGAAGCACCTGGAGCCCCGTGCCAGCCCGCAGGTCAGTCCGTCGCACCGCCCGCGCCGCGGCCGTCGTCGCCCTGGTGGCGACGGCGGCGGTGGGCTGCGGGGACCGGGGCGGGCTGGAGGGCGCCGGGGCGACACCGACCGCGGTCAGCCCGGCGCGGCTCTGGCCGGATCTGCGGCCGGCGTCCAGCCCCGCGTACCCGTACGCCGTGGCGACCCGGGAGACCGTCAAGGGCGTCACGGTGCCCGGTGACGACATCCGGAAGGTCGATCCGGTGGACGTCGTGCGGGCGGAGATCGCCGCGCATCCGGACGACTACGGCTCGAAGGGCGCGTACCACGCGACCGTGGACCGGGTGCGCGAGTGCGAGCCGGGCGGGGTACGGGCGCGGTGTCCGCTGCTCCGGGCGTACTACCGGGATCTGACCGGGGACGGCCGGGTCGAGATGACGCTCGGTTTCCGGCTGTACCCGACCAACCAGACGGCGGTGCGGGTCTACACGGTCGAGAGGCACCGGCTGGTGCAGGTGCTGGCCGACAACGACGCGATCATCGGGGTGGAGCTGGCGGGCCGGGCCCTGATCGAGCGCTCTCCGGCCGGGATCGCCGGGTACGAGTACCGGACCACCTGGATCTGGGATCAGGACCGGCGGGCCATGGTGTTCTCCCGGGACGAGTTCCTGCGCACCGGCCGGGTCCCGCACGGCCGTGGGCCGTCCCCGTCGGCATCCGGAGCGACCGCCCCGCCGGCGTCCGCGACGGCGTCCCCGTCGGCCTCCCCCGGCGCGTCCGCGAGCGGCCCATGAGGATCGCGCTGCCCCGGTGGGCCGGGGCGCTGGCGGTGAAGGCGGCCGCGTTCATCACGGTGATGAGCTGTGCGCTGGCCGCGCTGCTCGGGGTGCTGGTGCACGTGTCGGTCACCAACCAGACGGTCGGCCGGGCCCGTGACCTGGCGCTGTCCCGGCTGGACGACGCCACGGCGGCGTACGAGGCCGGGGACGCGCTGCTGCCGGGCGCGGGACTCGACCCCGACGGGCTGCCCGGGCGGCTGCGGGCGCTGGCGGTGGCCGGGAAGCGCGGCACGATGGTCTCCTCGCACCTGGGGCGGCCGACGATGTGGGCGGCGGGTCCGGCCAACGGCCACCGGGCGCTCGCGGTGGAGGTCGACTACTCGCAGCAGGCCCGGACGATCGCCGGGCTCGACCAGTCGATCCTGTGGTCGTCGGCGCTGGCGATCGGGGCGACGGTGCTGGTCGGCGCGTTCGCGGTGACCCGGGTGACCCGGCGGCTGAACGGCACCGCGCGGGTGGCCCGGCGGATCAGCGCGGGCGATCTGGACGCCCGCGTGAACGATCCGCGGACCAAGGATCCGACGCGGCCGCAGGACGAGGTGGCCGTGGTGGCCGCCGCGCTGGACTCGATGGCGTCGTCGCTGCAGGGCAAGCTGCTGAGCGAGCAGCGGTTCACCGCGGACGTGGCGCACGAGCTGCGCACCCCGCTGACCGGGCTGCACGCGGCGGCCGAGCTGCTGCCGCCGGGCCGGCCGACCGAGCTGGTCCGGGACCGGGTGGCGGCGCTGCGCACGCTCACCGAGGACCTGCTGGAGATCTCCCGCCTGGACACCCGGCGGGAGCGCCGCGAGCTGGACTTCGAGGAGCTGGGCGCGCTGGCCGGCCGGGTGGTGCGGGCGTCGGGGACGGACACCGAGGTGCGGATCGTGCGGGACGCCCGGGTGGAGACGGACCGGCGGCGTCTGGAGCGGGTGCTGGGCAACCTGGTGGCGAACGCGCACAAGCACGGGCGGGCGCCGGTGGTGCTGACGGTGGACGGCCCGGTGGTGACGGTGCGGGACCACGGGGACGGCTATCCGGAGTACCTGGTGGCGCACGGCCCGCAGCGGTTCCGGACCGAGGGCGGCGCCAAGGGCCACGGGCTGGGGCTGACGATCGCGGCCGGGCAGGCGGAGGTGCTGGGTGCCCGGCTGACGTTCGGCAACGCGGTGGACGGGGGCGCGGTCGCCGCTCTCACCCTGCCCTGAGAGCGGGCGGTGAGGGCGGTGCGGGCAGCCGGGGCCGGCGCCGGGCCGGTTGTGCCGGCGTCCACCGCTGACGCGCCCCGCTGGGGCGCCTGCCCGGCCGGACTGTCCTGTTTGGGTAAGTTCCGGACATGACCAAGGCCGGAACCGCAGTGGCCGAGCCGCGGGCGCCCGCGCGTGGTGCCCGCCTGCCCCGGCGCCGTGGCGTCGAGCTCGCGCTGATCGTGCTGGCCGTGCTGCTGTCCGTGTACGGCTACTGCGCGGTCGGTCTGGCCAGGAGCGGCAGGGTGCCGCCGGGGGCCGCCGGTTACGGTGCCGGGCTCGGTGTGCTCGCCCTGTTCGCGCACTTCGTGGTCCGCAAGCGGGCGCCGTACGCCGATCCGCTCCCGCTGCCCATCGGGGTGCTGCTCAACGGGCTCGGCCTGGTGCTGATCTACCGGCTGGACCTGGAGACGCCGGGCGACCGGGCGGCACCGGCGCAGCTGGTGTGGTCGACGCTCGGGGTGGGGCTGTTCATCCTCGTCGTGCTGATGCTGCGCGACCACCGGGTGCTGCAGCGCTACTCCTACGTGTGCGTGGTCGCCGCCCTCGTCGCGCTGCTGCTGCCGATCCTGTTCCCCGCGGTGAACGGCGCGCGCATCTGGATCAGGATCGGCGGGTTCTCCATCCAGCCGGGCGAGTTCGCCAAGGTGCTGCTCGCGGTGTTCTTCGCCGCCTATCTGGCCGCCAACCGCAACGCGCTCGCGTACACGGGCCGGCGGCTGTGGCGGATGCAGTTCCCGACCGGGCGGGTGCTCGGCCCGATCGTGGCGATCTGGCTGCTGAGCGTCGGCGTGCTGATCCTGGAGCGGGACCTCGGTACCTCGCTGCTCTTCTTCGGTCTGTTCGTCGTCCTGCTGTACGTGGCCACCGGCCGCACCGGCTGGATCGCGGTGGGCCTGCTGCTCGCCGTGCTCGGGGCGGTCGCCGTGGGCCGGCTCGAACCGCATGTGGGCGGCCGGATCCAGGACTGGCTGCACCCGTTCGCCACGATCGAGGCCGGGCAGGGCCCCAACCAGCTCTCGCAGTCCCTGTTCGCGTTCGCGGCGGGCGGGGTCCTCGGCACCGGGCTGGGGCTCGGCCACTCCGTGCTCATCGGCTTCGCCGTCAAGTCGGACTTCATCCTGGCGACGGCCGGGGAGGAGCTGGGCCTTTCCGGCCTGGCGGCGATCTTCCTGCTGTACGCGCTGCTCGTGGAGCGCGGCTACCGGGCCGGGCTCGCCCTGCGCGAGCCGTTCGGGCGGCTCCTCGCCGTCGGTCTCGCCTCGATCCTGGCGCTCCAGGTGTTCGTGATCGCCGGCGGGGTCACCGGCCTGATCCCGCTGACCGGCATGGCGATGCCGTTCCTCGCCCAGGGCGGCTCCTCGGTCGTCACCAACTGGGCGATCGTGGCGCTCATGATCCGGGTCAGCGACTCGGCCCGCAGCCAGTACGACGGCCAGGAGGCGCCGTGACCGAGTGCGGCGCGCAGGACCGGGTGGCCGGACACGCGGGGCGGGAGGCGTCATGACCGAGTACGGCGGCGGGCCGGCCATGACCCGGTACATCCGGCACGCCTGCGCGTTCTGCGTCCTGCTGCTGACGGCGCTGCTGGCCAACGCCGCCCGGGTGCAGGTGTTCCAGGCGGGCACCTACGAGTCCAACCCGGCCAACCGCCGTGCCACGATCGCCCGTTACCAGCAGCCGCGCGGCGACATCCTGGTCGGCGGCGAGCCGGTCACCGGCTCCACGGACACCGGCGAGCAACTGCGCTACGAACGCACCTACCGCGACGGCCCGTTGTACGCCCCGGTCACCGGGCACGCCTCGCAGCTGTACGGCACCACGTTCCTGGAGGACGCGGAGGACGGGGTGCTCTCCGGCGCCGACCCGATGCTGGCGCCGCTGCCGCTGTGGAACGACGTGACGCGGGGCGCCGGTCCGGGCGGCAACGTCGTCACCACCCTCGACCCGCGCGCGCAGCGGGCGGCGTACGACGGGCTGCACGGGCGCAAGGGCGCGGTGGCCGCGATCGAGCCGGCCACGGGCCGCGTCCTGGCGCTGGTGTCGACGCCGTCGTACGACCCGGCCGAGCTGTCCGGCAACAGTGAGGCGGCGTCCTCGGCGTGGGCCCGGCTCAACCACGACCCGGAGAAGCCGATGCTCAACCGGGCGGTGCGGCAGACCTATCCGCCGGGGTCGACGTTCAAGGTGGTCACCGCGGCGGCGGCGCTGGACTCGGGGGTGGTGAGGGATCCGGACGCGCGCACCCGCTCCCCCGACCCCTACCGGCTGCCCGGTACCAGGACCCGGCTGACCAACGAGGCCGACGGCTGCAGGGACGCCTCGCTGCGGGCGGCGTTCGAGTGGTCGTGCAACACGGTGTTCGCCAAGCTGGCCGTGGACGTCGGGGTGCCGGGCATGTCGGCCACGGCGCAGGCGTTCGGCTTCAACGACACCCGGCTGCGCGTCCCCTTCGCCGTCGCGCCCAGCACCTTCGACACCCGTGTGGACAAGGCGCAGCTCGCGCTGGCCTCGATCGGGCAGTACAACACCCGGGCGACTCCGCTGCAGATGGCGATGGTGGCGGCGGCGGTCGCCAACGGGGGCCGGTTGCGGACGCCGTATCTGGTGGAGTCGACCACCCGCCGGGGCGGTGAGACGCTCACGGGCGGCGGGATGCGGCCGGACCGGCAGGTGATGCGGCCGTCGACGGCCGAGCGGCTGAAGGAGCTGATGACCGACGTGGTCCGGGAGGGCACCGGCACCAACGCGGCCATCCCCGGGGCGACGGTCGGCGGCAAGACCGGCACCGCCCAGCACGGCCTCGGCAACGCCGGTGTGCCGTACGCCTGGTTCGTCTCCTGGGGGCAGGCCGACGACGATCTGGAGCCGAAGGTCGCGGTCGCGGTGGTGGTCGAGAACGCCTCGGCGGACCGGGGCGAGATCAGCGGCGGCGGGGACGCGGCACCGATCGCGAAGGACGTGATGCGGGCAGTGCTCGGCCTGTGAGACGGGGGTACCGGGAGCGGCGCCGGCCGACCTAACGTCCGGTCATGACGGATTCGGAGCCCGTGCGCCATCTCGCCCAGGTGAACATCGCCCGCCTCAAGTACCCGCTGGACTCGCCCCGGTTGAAGGACTTCGTCGACGGCCTCGACCCGGTGAACGCCGTGGCGGACGCCGCGGAGGGCTTCGTCTGGCGGCTGCAGGGCGACTCCGGCAACGCGACGGACATCGCCTTCCTCGGTGACGCCTGGCTGATCGTCAACATGTCGGTGTGGCGGGACGTCGAGTCGCTCACGGCGTTCATGTACCGGGGCCGGCACCGGGAGCTGCTGGCCCGGCGCCGTGAGTGGTTCGAGCGTCCCGGGGACGCGGTGACCGCCCTGTGGTGGGTGCCGGCGGGACACCGGCCCGACGTCGCCGAGGCGGAGGAGCGGCTGTTGCACCTGAGGGCGCACGGCCCGACGCCGTACGCCTTCACGCTGCGGACCTCGTTCCCCGCGCAGGAGGGGGTGGCGGTCAGCCGACCGGTCTGATCATCTCGGAGCGGACCTTCAGGGTGTTGCGTGCGGCGGTGTCCAGGTCGACGTCGGCGGAGTCCTTCCGCTGCAGGTCGACCTCGCCCACCACGGCCGCCGTGTTGCCGTCCGCCCAGGTGCAGACCGGGTAGGTGATCGTCACCAGGGCCTGCTTCTGGGTGAGCACCTCGCAGGAGACGGTGACGTCCGCGCCCGCCGGGGTGACGTCCCGCGCGGGCCGGGTGACGGTCACCCCGCCGGCCTCGCCAGCGCCCTTGAGCATGCCGCTGCGGACGTCCGCCTCGTTCTTGAACCTGCCGTACATGCCGGAGACGAGCAGCATGCCCTTGGTGTCGTCGCCGCCCGGGCTGTAGCGGCCGACGACGGCATGGATGTCCTTGGCGTCCCAGGCGCCGTCGGCCTCGTCCTCGACCTTCTGCCCCTCGGTGTCGGAGAGGTCCTCGGCGAGTTGGTACTTCTCGTCCAGCAGCCTGTGGGGCAGGGCCAGTTCGTTCTCGGCGGCGGGGAAGCCGGACTCGAGCACCGCGCCGACGCCCACGGAGCCGAGCACGACCAGGCCGACGACCCCGCCCACGATGCCCAGCGCCAGGCCGGGCCCGCGCTTCTTCGCGGGCGGACCCATGGGCGGCACGCCCCAGCCGGGGTAGGGCTGCTGGGGGTGGGGCTGGGGCGGGTACGGCTGCGCCTGCGGGTACGGGGAGCCGTAGGGCCCCGGGGGCGGCGGGGTCTGCGGCCCGTAGGGCCCCGGGGGCTGCTGGCCGTAGGGGCCGGGCTGCGGGCCGTGCGGGTACTGCGGCTGCTGAGGGGGTGGAGGCATGGACACGCCAGAACGGTACTGCACGGGCGGAGGGGCTCAGGCGTCGGCCGTCCCCGACTCGATCGCCTCCCCCACCTCGGCCACCCGCAGCCGTTCCTCCGCGGCGAAGCGCTCGGCGTCCAGCCGCTCGGCGATCTCCTCGTCCTGCGCCATCAGCAGGTCCAGGCTGGAGTCACCCATCTCCAGGACGCCCATGTCGACATAGGCCTGCTGCAGGCGCCTGCCCCACAGGCCGATGTCCTTCACGCAGGGCACGATGCGGCTGAACAGCAGCTTGCGGAAGAGCTGGAGGAACTCGGATTCCTCGCTGATCCGCTCGGCCTCGGCGCGTGGGATGCCGAAGTTCTCCAGCACCTCGACGCCGCGCAGCCGGTCCCGCATGAGATGGCAGCCCTCGATGACGAACTCCTCGCGTTCGCGCAGTTCGGCGTCGGTGAGCTGCTGGTAGTAGTCCCGCAGGGCCATGCGCCCGAAGGCCACGTGTCGGGCCTCGTCCTGCATGACGTAGGCGAGGATCTGCTTGGGCAGCGGCTTGTTGGTGGTGTCCCGGATCATCCCGAAGGCGGCGAGCGCCAGTCCCTCGATCAGGACCTGCATGCCGAGGTAGGGCATGTCCCAGCGGCTGTCGCGCAGGGTGTCGCCGAGCAGGGACCGCAGGTTGTCGTTGATCGGGTAGAGCATCCCGATCTTCTCGTGCAGGAAGCGGCCGTAGATCTCGGCGTGCCGGGCCTCGTCCATGGTCTGGGTCGCCGAGTAGAACTTGGCGTCCATGTCCGGCACGGACTCCACGATGCGCGCGGCGCAGATCATCGCGCCCTGCTCGCCGTGCAGGAACTGGCTGAACTGCCAGGAGGCGTAGTGCTTGCGCAGTTCGCCCTTGTCGCGGTCGGTGAGCCCGGCCCAGTGCCGGGTGCCGTAGAGCGACATCGCCTCGTCGGGGGTGCCCAGCGGGTCGTACGGATCCACCTCCAGCTCCCAGTCGATGCGCCGCTGCCCGTCCCACTGCTTGTCCTTGCCCTTCTGGTACAGGGCGAGCAGGCGGTCACGGCCCTCGTCGTACTCCCAGCTGAACCTGGCCGCCCCGCTCGCGGGCACCTGCCAGGGGGAGTCTCCCGGCTCGTCGGTGTACAGGTCATGCGTCGGCATACTTCGCAGGCTCACACGTAGACGCCGAGTCAACAAGTCATGCGCGGGGGATTGACGAGCTTGCTGACAGGCAGTCTCATAAGAAGCGGAACGTACCCCCGGGTAACGAGGTGAGGGAGCCATGACGACCCTGACGGAAGCGGACGCGCTGGACGGACTGCGCGACGCGCTCGGCCTGCTCAAGGACCGCGAACAGGTGGCCGAACGGCTGCTCGTCTCTTCCGCCAAGCACTCCTTCGACCCGGACAGGGAGCTGGACTGGGACGCGCCCTTCGAGGAGGGCAAGTGGTTCTGGCCGCCCGAGCTCGTCTCGCTGTACGGGACGCCCCTCTGGGAGCGGATGAGCGAGGAACAGCGGATCCTGCTCTCCCAGCACGAGGCCGCGGCGCTCGCCTCGCTCGGCATCTGGTTCGAGCTGATCCTGATGCAGCTCCTCGTCCGGCACATCTACGACAAGGCGGCGACGAGCGCGCACGTGCGGTACGCCCTCACCGAGATCGAGGACGAGTGCCGGCACTCGAAGATGTTCGCGCGGCTGATCTCGCACGGCGGCACCCCCTGGTACCCGGTGAGCCGGGCCCACCAGAACCTGGGCCGGCTGTTCAAGACCATCTCCACCACGCCCGGCTCCTTCACGGCCACGCTGCTCGGTGAGGAGGTGCTCGACTGGATGCAGCGGCTGACCTTCCCGGACGAGCGCGTGCAGCCGCTGATCCGGGGCGTCACGCGCATCCACGTGGTGGAGGAGGCCCGGCACGTGCGGTACGCGCGTGAGGAACTGCGGCGCCAGATGCTGACGGCGCCGAAGTGGTCGCAGGAGTTCACCCGGGTCACGTCCGGCGAGTTCGCGCGGGTGTTCTCGGTGGCGTTCATCAACCCCGAGGTCTACACGAACGTGGGACTGGACAAGCGGGAGGCGATGGCGCAGGTGAAGGCGAGCGGGCACCGGCGGGAGGTCATGCAGACCGGCGCCAAGCGGCTCACCGACTTCCTCGACGACATCGGTGTGCTGCGGGGCGTGGGCCGCCGGCTGTGGAAGTCCTCCGGGCTGCTGGCCTAGGCGGGAACCGGGCCGGCCCGGGCGGGAGCCGGGCGCGCCCGCGCCCCGCGCCCGCTCGCGCGCGGGGCGCGGGCGCGGCCGGGTGTGGCGGTGCCTGCGCGGCTTCTTCACGGTCCGATTACGCTGCTTGGCATGACCCCGCAGGCCGCAACCCCCGCCTATCGTCGGCTCAGCGTCGAGGAACGGCGCAGCCAGCTCCTCGACGCCGCTCTCTCGCTCTTCGCACACCGTGCGCCGGAGGACGTGTCGCTGGACGACGTGGCCGAGGCGGCCGGGGTCTCCCGTCCGCTGGTGTACCGGTACTTCCCCGGTGGCAAGCAGCAGCTCTACGAGGCCGCGCTCAGGTCGGCCGGCGAGGAGCTCCAGCAGTGCTTCGACGAGGCCCGCATCGGTCCCCTGCTGCCCCGTCTGTCCCGGGCGCTCGACCGCTACCTCGCCTTCGTCGACCAGCACGACACCGGCTTCAGCGCGCTGCTGCAGGGCGGCAGCGTGGTGGAGACCTCCCGTACGACGGCCATCGTGGACGGCGTCCGGCGGGCCGCGGCCGAGCACATCTACAGCCACCTCGGCGTCTGCGCGCCGGGACCGCGGCTGCGCATGACGGTCCGGACGTGGATCACGGCGGTGGAGGCCGCCTCGCTGATCTGGCTGGACGAAGGCAAGCAGCCGCCGGTCGAGGAGCTGCGCGACTGGCTGGTCGAGCAGTTCGTGGCCGTCCTGACCGTGACCGCCGGACGTGACCCGCAGACGGCGGACGTGGTCGGCGCGCTCGCCGAGGAAGACCGAGGGCCGGACCGGTGAAGAGTGAGGACACCCCGTTCGAGGGCGGGCCCCTGGACGGCCGCGTGCTGCCGGTGCTGCTGGGCCTGACCGGCCACCCCCCGAAGTCGTACCGCGTGCCGGTGCCGGACGCGGCCGGCGGCCCGCCCGCCGTGCACGTCTACCGGCGCGTGCCGAGGGGGCACAGCAAACGGCTCGGACTGGTGCGGGGCTGGAAGTACCGGTACGACCCGGAGGGCGGACCGACCGAACGGCTCAGGTGGCCGTGGACCAAGCCGGACAGCGCGCCGTCCCGCAAGCCGGACGACACGACCGGGTGAGAGCGTTGGGCCGTCTCGCCCACAATCGGCACACAAGCCCATGAACACGTCTGAATATCACCGTGCGGATGCGGACGGAGGGGCCGTCCGCCCCGTACCGGAGGTGATGACGTGTCGGCAGTACTCCTGCGCCTGGCCTGTACGGCCGCGGTGGCGGCCCAGGCCGTCCTCGCGCCCGTGCCCGCGGCGGCCGAACCCGCGCCGCCACGGACCGTCTCCCAGCTGCTGACGGACCTCCAGCGGCTGTACCGGCAGACCGAGGAGGCCACCGAGTCCTACAACGCGACGGCGGAGCGGCTGAAGCGGCAGCGCGCCGAGGTGACCCGCCTCGACGGCGAACTGGCCCGTGCCCGGCTCGCGCTGCAGGGCGGCAGGCGCGACGCCGGGCGTCTGGCCCGGCAGCAGTACCAGAACAGCAGCGACCTCTCCCCCTACGTGCGCCTGCTGCTCGCCCGCGACCCGCAGCACGCGCTGGACGAGGGCCATGTCATCGGCCGGCTCGCCCACGAACGCGCCGAGACCGTGGACCGGCTCACCGGCACCGAACGGAAGCGGGACGCGCTGGCCAGGGCGGCCCGCAAGGCCCTGGACGAGCAGCTCACCCTCACCGGGAAGCAGCGAAAGCAGCGCGACGACGTCACGGCCAGGCTCGGCGACGTCGAGCGGCTCCTCGCCTCACTGACCCCCGAGCAGCTCGCCGCGGTGGCGGCGCTGGAGCGGACCGGGGTCAGCGAGGCCCAGCAGCGGCTCACGGCCTCCGGCGCCCTCGGCGACGACAGACCGCCGTCCGGCGAGGGCGACCGGGCCGTCCGCTACGCCCTGTCGCAGGTCGGCAAGCCGTACCAGTGGGGAGCGCAGGGCCCGGCGTCGTACGACTGCTCGGGGCTCACCTCGCAGGCCTGGGACCGCGCCGGCACCCCGATCCCGCGCACCAGCCAGGAGCAGTGGGCCCGGCTGCCGAAGGTCCCGCTGAACGGGCTGCGCCCCGGTGACCTGGTGGTCTACTTCCCCGGGGCGACCCATGTGGCGTTGTACGTCGGGGGCGGCCGGGTCGTGCAGGCACCGAGACCGGGCGGACGGGTCGAGGTCTCCCCGCTGGCGTCCGCTCCGGTCCTCGGCGCCGTACGCCCGGACGGTCCCCCGCGGGATCAGGCCACCGAGGCCAGGTAGGCGGCCGTCTTCTCCGGCTCGTAGAAGCAAGCCGACGGCCCCGCGAGGCTTCTACCAGCGGTTTCCACCGAACTGGTCAGCCTTCACGGGGCCGTGGGCCGTCTGTGGGCCGTCAGCCGGTCAACGGGCCTTTGTCGTAGACGGTCGCGATCGCCGTGCGCGTCCGCTCCTGGCTGCTCGGCATCAGGTGCGCGTAGATCCGCAGCGTCAGGGCCGCATTGCTGTGCCCGAGGTACTCGCTGACCGCCTTGATGCTCTCCCCGCCGTCCAGGAGCGCGGACGCGTAGAAGTGCCTCAGCGCATGCATGCCGTGCTCACGAGCCGCCGCGTAACCGGCCGCCTTGGTCTTCGGCTCCGGAATGACGCCGGCCGCGACGAGCGCAGGCTTCCACGCCTCCTCGTTCAGGGAGGTGCGCCACACGTGGTTGCCCCCAGGCGCCATGAAGATGAGCCGCCGGGTCACCTTCGGCCCATCCGGTGTCTTCCACGGCAGCGTGATCTCAACCGGCGGGTACTGCTTCATGTGGGCCCTGAGCGCGTCGGCCACGGGACCGGGGAGCGGTACGTTCCTGGTCTTGCCGCCCTTGGGCAGCGCGAACACGGGCTTACTCCGGCTGAGCTTGAGCTGCTGCACCACATGCAGCGTGTCGGAATCGAAGTCGACCGCGTCCACGGCGATTCCCAGAATCTCCCCTTGTCGCATGCCGCACCCCGCGCCCAAGTCGACCACGGGTCGGTACCGTTCCGGCATTGCTGCCTGTACGACGAACACTCGCTCAACCGTCCACGGCACCACACGCCTGGGCTCAAGCGCGGGCGGCTTCACGGAGCGGGCGGAGACCGGGTTGCGGCTCAGGTACCCGTCGTCAACAGCCGCACTCAGGGCCGCTCGCACGTTGGCGTAGATAACCCGACCGTACGAGCCAGGCACCCGAGATTCGAGGCCCGCCACCCACTCTCGGATGTGCTCCGGCTTAAACGATCCGAGCGGACGTGTCCTGTTGATCAGCAAGCCGTATGAGGAGAGGCGGGCCTACGCCACCGCGCGGAAGCTGTGGCCCGCAGTCGAGATCGTCAGCGCGTCCAGTCCGATGACGCTGGAGGAGCACGTCGACTCCATCGGGGACGGCCGCTTGGTGATCGACATGCTTGTGGGGGCGCTGCAGCGACTGCTGCTCTATCCGGCGCAGGGCTTCATGATCAACCAGCCCGTGCCGGACAACGTACTCGAGGCCTGCGACCGGCTGTGCCACCAGGGCTTCACCAGCCGACTCCTGGTTACCGACCAGCCCTCTGCCTAAGCCCCGCTGCTTCCTTACCCGCCAGCCCGAGAGCTGGGTGAGTGGTGGGTAACTGATGGTGGTGACGGTGAGGCTCGAAGGACGGGCAGACGAACCAGCTATCAGAGACTCCGCCGGACTAAGACCATCGCTTGGTGATCGTTGCTGGAGACTCCGAGGCCGCCCACACCTGGATACGGATCTTCTCAGTCGTCTCGGGGCTCTCGTCGGAGTCGACGTCGGCCTGAGCTGCCCGAGCCAAGTTGCTCCGGGATACGCGGACGCGGTTCCAGCCTGGCGCGACCTCGAACGTGGCCGCATCGGGGGCGTAGTCCGTGCAGCCCAGAACCATCAGGCGACCCGACGGCACATCGAGGCTGGCCTCAACAACGTGATCGAATTCCGCGCTGTCATCACTCGGCTCCTGAGGCAGGACGACCACAGTGACGGATACGTTGACATTGACCACCGTGCCGATACCCAGCGCATCCTGTGCAACCGCGAGGTGATCGGCAACGGCCTGGCCCGTCCACGCGTCGCTTAGATCACCGTCCGAATCCGCATCGGATACATGTATCTGAAAGTAATCGGCGAAGAGGGTCAGCTCTGTCGTTGTCGTCATGGCGGCAGAGTGCCATGCAGCACTGACAGCCGATCTGACACCAGTGGCTGACACCAACAAGCGCGAACCGCAGCGGACGAGGCCGGACCTCAGTGAACGATCGGTCGCGGCACAGGGGCAGTTGGTCGACGTGGCCGACCCCTGTGATCGACCTGATGAGGATCAGGCCAAACTGCAAAGCCCACTCCTGGAGGGGCGTCGTCCGAACAACGGGCGCCGCCCCTTCGGCGTATGGCCACGCCGTTGGACTCCGCCGGCCTCGGCAGACCTGAAGGCTCCGGACCAGTCAGCACCGTTGCCCCGATTGGCGGATCCTACGTCTCTGCTCACCCCCCACTCTGCATACGCTACGTGTGCGAATGGCATCTCTTTGCAGCTTTTGTTCCGTTTCGCTGTCGTGTGTGGACGGCTGGGACCGCCGGGACACCAGTGCGCCGAGAAGAAGGAGGAAAGGGTGAAGGTAGGTATACGTCGCACGCGGGTGATCGGGGCCCTGGCTGCGCTGACGGTCGTCGCCGCCGGCTGCTCCTTCGCGGCAACCAACCTGTCGGGAACACCAGGGGGACCCCCCGATCCGTCGGCGGCCTCCTCGGCGTCCGCGGAGGCCCGGGATCTGATGATGGGCAATCCGCCCATCGGTGAGGCGGTCATCGCCCAGCAGGAAGCCGCCTGCGCGGCCAAGCAGCCCAACAGCCCCTGGTACCGGACTCTCGTGCCGTTCGAGCACTATGACTCCGCACGCACGAGTCTTCACCCCTGCGCGCAGTTCCCCGGGTCGATGACCGGGCCGAATGTGGTGGAGGCTCACCCCACCTCGGACAACATCTACTACTCCCAGTTCGACATCGCCACGCGCGGCTTGAAGGACATGTACGTCTACTACGGCGGCAACGGCGACCTGAACCCGCCCGCGCTACAGACCTTCGTCGCCAAGGTCCAGCCCGGCACGATGAAGCAGATCTGGCGCACCCCCCTGTCGGACGCCCGGACGAACAACGAGCTGCACGTGTCAGGCGCGGTGGACGTGATGGCGGACGGCAACATCGTCGCCATCTCCGACCACACGCTGTACAAGCTCGACGGCACCACGGGGAAGGTCCTCCTCAAGCAGGACATGCCCACCGGTGAGAGTCCCACCAACGACAGCGCGTTCAACGGCATCGACGCCTTTCCTGACGGCACCCTCGTCGTCCGGTCGCTGAACCGGCCGGTCGGATGCACGCTCAACGGCTACAGCGCCGCCGCGTACAAATGCCCCGGAGCCCCCAACTCGGCCAAGCCCTCCATCATCGGCACAGTCGACCCCAAGACGTTCAAGGTGCTCAGCTGGACCCAGCTGAAGGGCAACGTCCTCGGCCGGGTCACCACCAGCCGCTACCAGGGCCACGACTACGCCTACACCACCACCCCCACCCAGATCTTCCGCTACGTCTGGGACGGCCACACCATCAAGCAGGACACCACCTGGGGGCCGGTCACTTACGCCAAGCCCGGCCAGACCCAGGCAGGCGCTCCGGTGATCATGGGCGACTGGGTGGTCTTCTCCACTAATGGCAGCGCCTCCAAGGTGCCGCTCAGCGTGGTCGCTATCCACCAGAGCGGCTCCAAGCGGGTAACCCGCTTGGACCCCACACCGACACTCAAGCCCGGCCAGTACAGCTACTACTACGCCAAGGTCTCCGCGGACCCGGAGAACAGCCGCATCTACGTGATGGACTTCGGCCTCGGTACCGCCTCGGCCATCGACTTCCGAGACGGCCGCCTGTCACTGGCCTGGAAGGTCAAACAGCGCAGCAACAGCTACATCACGCTGATCGGTCCGGCCGACAAGCGAGTGTTCGTCAACGCCAACGCCCGCTCCAAAGAGACCGATCCCACCAAGTTCAACCCCGGCCCCCTAGGTGCCAACTACATGGACCAGATCCAGTGGCGCGACGCCCGCACCGGAAAACTGCTCGTCGCATCCGACTTCTACCCGCCGTCCAACCCGGCCGGCACTGTGCCCCCCGGCTACGGCGGCCTGATCTACGACATCCTCGGCAGTGGCCGAGCCGTCGTCATGGCCGTCCGCCCAGCCAGCCTGGACGACAAATGAGTCCTCGTAGAGATCACAAGGTGGCCGCGCCCCGCGCGTGCCCAACCAAGCGGGAAGCCACGGGCAGCACCCGACCGAAGAGGCTGGGCGAGGGCTGGTTCGCATCGAGGGGCTGAACGCCAGTAACGCCAGCGGCCCCGGAGAGGTATCTCCGGGGCCGTCTGTGGGCCGTGCGAGGACGGCCGACGTCGACCGACAACAACAGACGACGACGGCCGGAGCCCAGGTCAGAGGCCCGTCAGGCCCCGGCGACCGAGGCCAGGTAGGCGTTCGTCTTCTCCGGCTCGTAGAAGAAGTTCTCGAAGTCGGCCGGGTCGTTGAAGGCGTTGGCGAACCGGTCGGCGACGGGCTGGAGCTGGCCGGCCGCGCCGATGAGGTTGAGGATGTGCTCCGGCGGCGGTGCCAGCATGGCGTTGGTCCACTTGGTGACGTGCTGGGCCGTGGCCCAGTACCGGTCGAAGGTGGCCCGCATCCAGTCCTCGTCGAACGGCTTGTCGCCGTGTTCGACGATGGAGGCGAGGTACGCGGCGGCGCACTTGGACGCGGAGTTGGACCCCTGGCCGGTGATCGGGTCGTTGGCCACGACCACGTCGGCGACGCCCAGGACCAGACCGCCCGAGGGCAGGCGCCCGACGGGGTTGCGCACGGTCGGGGCGTAGCGGCCGGCCAGGGTGCCGCCCGCGTCCGTCAGCTCGGCCTTCGTCGCGCGCGCGTACTCCCAGGGCGTGAACTTCTCCATGAGCTGCAGGGTCAGGGAGAGGTGCTCGGCCGGGTCCTTGACGCCGTTGAAGACGTCCAGCGGACCGCCGGGGATGCCCTCCCAGAAGAGGATGTCGGCGCGGCCGGAGGTGGTGTAGGTCGGCATGATGAACAGCTCGCCGACCCCGGGGACGAGGTTGCAGCGGACCGCGTCGAAGTCCGGGTGCTCCGGGCGCGGGCCGAGGCCGTGCACGTAGGACACCGCGAGGGCGCGCTGCGGCTCGCTGTACGGGGAGCGCTCGGGGTCGCGGCTGAACATCGACACCAGCTCGCCCTTGCCGGCGGAGACCAGCACGAGGTCGTAGGCGCGGGAGAAGTAGTCGAGGTCGCCGACGGCCGCGCCGTGGATGACGAGCTGGCCGCCGCGCTGGGCGAAGGTCTCCATCCAGCCGGCCATCTTCACCCGCTGGTCGACGGACTGCGCGTACCCGTCCAGCTTGCCCACCCAGTCGATCGCGCGCTGGGAGGGGCCCGGGTCGAAGGAGCCGGGGGCCGCGACCGAGACGCCGAGGCCCTCGATCTTCGGGGCCTGGGACTCCCAGAAGTTGAGCTGGAGGTCGCGCTCGTGCCCGAGGGCCGTGTCGAACATGCACTGCGTCGACATGACCCGGCCGGAGCGGATCTCGTCCGCGGTCCGGTTCGACATCAGGGTGACCTCGTAGCCGTGCGACTGCAGGCCGAGGGCGAGCTGGAGTCCGGACTGGCCGGCTCCGACGACGAGTATCTTCCGCATGCGGGTGGTGCTCCTAGGTCGGGACTACTCGGGGGTTTCGTCCAGCGCGTGGCCCACGAGGGCCAGAAGGGTCTCGATGGCCGAGATCCGGCGCCGCGCGTCCATGATCATGACAGGGATGTGCGCGGGTATGGTCAGCGCCTCGCGTACGTCCTCCGGCTCGAACAGCTCGCTGTCGTCGAAGTGGTTGACCGCGACGACGTACGGCAGTCCGCAGCTCTCGAAGTAGTCCAGTGCGGGGAAACAGTCCTTCAGGCGGCGGGTGTCCGCCAGTACGACGGCACCGATGGCGCCGCGCACCAGGTCGTCCCACATGAACCAGAACCGCTGCTGGCCCGGCGTACCGAACAGGTAGAGCACCAGGTCGTCGTCGAGCGTGAGGCGGCCGAAGTCCATGGCCACGGTGGTGGTCGACTTGCCCGGCGTGTCGGTGAGGTCGTCGGTGCCCTCGCTCGCCTCGGTCATCAGCGCCTCGGTCTGCAGCGGCGTGATCTCCGAGACGGCCGTGACCAGCGTGGTCTTGCCGACGCCGAAGCCGCCGGCCACCACTATCTTCGTGGCCACGGGGGCCTGCGCACGGTCCTGCTGCCAGGCCTTCAGGTCCTCGTCGGGTTCGCTGAACCCGGCGACGAGGGGGGCGACGCCCGTGGCGTCAGAGACGGCGGAGTCCACTCAGCACCCTTTCCAGCAGAGCGCGGTCCGGACGGCCGGTGCCGTGACCGGTGCCGGTGCCGTACACACGGATCTTTCCCTGGTCCGCGAGGTCGCTCAGCAGCACGCGGACCACGCCGAGCGGCATCTTCAGCAGCGCGGCGATCTCGGCCACCGTGCGCATACGGCGGCACAGTTCGACGATGGCCCGCAGCTCGGGCATGACCCGGGTGGCGAGGGAACCATTCGTCAGTTCCTTGCGCTCCTCGGGGGCCTCCAGCGCGGCCACGAAGGTCTCCACGAGGAGGACGTGGCCGAAGCGGGTGCGACCGCCGGTGAGCGAGTAGGGGCGGACGCGGGCGGGTTTGCGCTCGCCGCCGCGCACGGGAAGTTTCTTCGGTGTACCGCTCATCGAGCGCTCCCCGTCGACTCGGCTTCCATTGACTTCCGCAGCTCACTGCGGAGTTCGGGGGTCAGGACGTGGCCGGCCCGGCCGACGAAGAGCGCCATGTGGTACGCCACCACGCTCATGTCGCACTCCGCGGAGCCGTGCACGCCGAGCAGCGAGCCGTCGCTGATCGACATCACGAACAGGCTGCCCTCGTCCATCGCGACCATCGTGTGCTTGACGCCGCCGAACTGCATGAGCTTGGCGGCGCCGATGGTGAGGCTGCCGATGCCGGAGACGATGGTCGCGAGGTCGGCGGCGGAGCCCCGGGGGCCCCTCACCGGGCGCGCCCTGCGGGACTGCTCGGCGTGTCCGGGGTCGGACGACAGGAGCAGCAGGCCGTCCGAGGAGACCACGGCGACGGACTGGATGCCGGGCACTTCCTCGACCAGGTTGGTCAGCAGCCAATGCAGGTTGCGGGCCTCACTGCTCAGTCCGAAGGTACTGGGCGCGGTCAACTGCTTGCCTCCTCGACGGTGCCCCCCGTGGTCTCTCCGGTACGTTCTGTGATCTCCGCCTCGACGTCCCGGTAACCGGCCTGCGCTCCCTGGCGGAAGCCGCCGAGCCTGCGCCGCAGGGCCTCGGCGTCGACGGACGTGCCGCGCCGGCGGGGCTGGGCGGCGGCGGGAGCGGTGATCTTGGGTGTGCGTTTGGGGAGGCCCTTGCTGGTGAGCGCCTCGTCCTCGGTGTCCGCGGACTCGTCCTCACCCGCGCCACCAGCCGTGCGGCTCTCGTCGTCGGGCGCGGGTGCCACCGGCGGGGCGTCCTCGCCGTCGGCGGCCGCGGGTCGCGTGGCGACCTCCGGCAGCAGCAGCTCCATGGTCGTCTCGGCGAAGGTCTCCGCGGGTGCCTTCGGCCGGGTCGCGGCCTCCTCGGCGGTCGGCTCCTCCGCGCGCGACCGCGCGTGGACCTCGGTGTCCTCCGCCGGGCCCGCCCCGGCCCCGGCCTCCCGGGCCGCCTTCTCGGCGAGGGCTACCAGGGGGTCGTTGTCCTTGGTGCGGGCGTGCAGCACGTTGGAGTTGACCTCGGCGTTGGCGCCGGGGAGGGAGAAGCTCTGGGTGTCCGAGAGCGTGGCCGGGCGCGGGGCCGTCGCCGCGGGGGCCTCGGCGAGCAGGGTCCGGGGCAGCACGACGACCGCCGCCACCCCGCCCTGCTTCTGCTCGCGCAGCTGCACGCGGATGCCGTGGCGCTGGGCGAGGCGGGCGACGACGTACAGGCCGAGGCCCAGGCCGTCGTCGCCCTCCTGGTCGTACGCCGACTCGGGGTCGAACTCGCCGAGGCGGGCGTTGAGGCGGTCCAGGCGGTCGCCGGTCATGCCGATGCCGCCGTCCTGGACGGACAGCATCACCTCGCCCGACTCCAGCAGCCAGCCGGAGACCTCGACGGGCAGGTCCGGCGGGGAGAACGAGGCCGCGTTCTCCATGAGTTCGGCGAGCAGGTGGGAGAGGTCGTCGGCGACGAAGCCGACCACGTGGGCGTGCGGGGGCAGGGCGGCGATGCGGACACGCTCGTAGCGTTCGATCTCGCTGACCGCCGCGCGGACCACGTCGACCAGCGGGACCGGGCCGTGGGACTGCTGGACGTGCTCGGTGCCGGCCAGGACCAGCAGGTTCTCGCTGTGCCGGCGCATGACCGTGGCGAAGTGGTCGAGCTTGAAGAGGGTGGCGAGCCGCTCCGGGTCCTGCTCGCGCTCCTCCAGGCCCTCGATCACGGCCAGTTGCCGCTCGACCAGACCGAGGGTGCGCAGGGCGAGGCTGACGAAGGTGCCGCCGATGCTGGTGCGCAGCCGCTCCAGCTGGGCGGCGGAGGCGTCGAGTTCGGCGCGCAGTTCCTCGCGGGCGTCGGCCATCTTCTGCCGCTGTCCGACCAGGTGCTTGCGGTCGGTCTCCAGGGTGGCCACCCGCTCCTGCAGGGCGGCGGCGCGCGCGTGCAGGGCGTTGACCGAGCGGACGACCTGGGCGAACTCGTCGTTGCGGCCGGTGAAGGCGACGGGCTCCTGGCCCGCCGGGTCCTCCGCCTCGGCCAGCCGTGCCGAGCCGCGGCGCAGCACCGACAGCGGGCGGGTGAGGGTGCGGGCCATGGCGGTGGCGATGCCGACGGTGAGGAGCATCAGGGCGCCGAGGACGGCGATGCGGATCTCCAGGGCGGTGACGTCGTCGTCCCGGAGCTTCTCGAGGTCCTTGGTGCGGTGGTCGTAGAGGGCCGACTCGGCGCCGCGCATCAGGTCCACCCGGGCGGACAGGGCCGCGTCCAGCTTCCTGGGGTCGGTGGCGGTGTCGCTGCCGGTGAAGGCGGGCTGGTCGGTGAGGGCGGCGAGGTACTTGTCGGCGGAGTTGACCTCGGGGCCGGTGACCGTGGAGTCGTAGGAGGCGACGGACGCCTTGGGGGCGGTCCCGCGGAAGTCGGCGAGGGCGGCGTCGGCGCGCAGCCGGGCCTGCTGGGCGGCGGCGGTGAGCGCGTCGCGCTGCTTGCGGCCCTCCGCGGTGGGCTCGCTGGTGGTGCTGGGCAGACCGGTGGCGGGGTCGATCACCGTCCGGGTGGTGGACGGGATGCCGAGCGCGGCCAGCAGCAGGCCCCGGGCGGCGGCGGACTGCTGGACGGCGGAGTCCAGCTCGGCGAGCGCGTGGCCGCCGGAGCCGGCCCGCGGGGGCATCCGGTCGGCCAGTTCGCCGGCGAGCCGGTGCAGTTCCGTGATGGTTCCCGAGTACGCCTGGTGGGTCTGAAGGGCGTCGGACTTGCCGGTGAGCGCGGCGTGCCGGACGGCGGCGATCCGGTCGAGGGCGGTGCGCAGGGCGGCCGGGGTGTCGGGGTCGGCGCGCAGGTCCTCGGCCTGGCGGTCGACGCGGGCGCTGCGCTGCTCGGTGGGCGCCTTGGACTTGGGGCGGCCCGCGGCTATGTAGGAGGTGACCTCGTCGCGCTCGTCGGCCAGCGAGTGGGCGAGCGCGAGGGCGTCCTGGGTGCGGGCGGACAGGGTGACCAGGTCCTGGGACTCACTGACGTCCTGGGAGGCGGTGAGCAGCGAGGGTGCTCCCGCTCCGGCGATGGCGGCGGCCACCACGGTCACGGCCACGATCAGCCGGGTCCGCACGTGGCGGGGGCGGCCGGTGCCCACGGGGGTCTGTTCGACGCCCCCTTCGGGAGCCGTCTGCCTGCCTGTGCGCCGAGGCCACTTCTTCTGCACCGGTGCTCGCATTCCTGAACTCGTCTGCTCAAGGGCCCGGGTGGCGGCCCGTCGTCTCGGGGCCAAGTGGTGCGTACACCCGGTTCATACGGTTTCCGACCCTCCCAGCGCCGGTGGGCAGTGGTCGCCCATCACCTGACCCGCCACTCGAAGGAGTGAACATCGGAGGGGAGTTGGCGGGCAAGTTCCGGCGGGGCCTGCGCCACGGGGGCGCGGCGGGCCGGTTGGACGCGCGCGGCAGGCTTTGGCAGTATTCGCCACCACGCGTTGCCGGAGTGCGTCAATTACCCCCAAAGCAGGCACCTGACCTGGGGGGCCGTGCCAATTCGGCGGCCGTTGCCAGCCTTTGGCGAAGGCTGTGAAGGCCTGGTGCAGACTGGCCGGATGCGCACAGATCTCGTTTCGGAATCCGGCGACGCGAACCGCCCCAACGAGGACTTCGCGGGCGTCGGACTACCCGCTTCCGGTCAGGGTGGTTGTGTGATCTTGCTGGACGGAGTGACTCCGCCGCGCGGCGCCACCGGCTGTGCACACTCCGTGCCCTGGTTCACGTCACGGCTCGGCGGGGCACTGACCGAACTGGCCGTTTCCGGCCGAGATCTGACCCTGCCGGAGGTCCTGTCGCGGGGCATCGCGCGGACGGCGGAGGCCCACGCGGGCACCTGTGACCTTTCTCACCCGCGCACCCCGCAGGCAACCGTGGCCCTGGTCCGCTGGTCCGCCGACCTGGTGGAGTACCTGGTGCTGTCCGACGCGGCACTGCTCCTGCGGGCGCCCGACGGCACCGTCACCGCGGTGCTGGACGACCGGCTGGCACGGCTGCCCCGCTCCGCCCTGGCCACCGACGCGCTGGTCGACGCCAACCTCCGCAACCGGGAGGGCGGCTTCTTCACGGCCGCCGCCGACCCCTCGGTCGCCGCCCGCGCGGTCGCCGGCACCCTTCCCCGCGACCGGGTCCGCGCGCTGGCGGCCCTGTCGGACGGCGCGACCCGCTGGACGGAGCTGTTCCGGGAGGGCGACTGGGCGGACCTGCTCGCCCTCGTCGCCAAGGAGGGCGCCCGCTCGCTGGTGGACCGGGTGCGCGCGCTGGAGTCGGCGGACCGGGAGGAGCGGGCGTTCCTGGGCCGCGGCAAGACGCACGACGACGCGACGGTGGTGTACGCCGAGCTGTGAGCGGAGGGGCTCAGCGCTCCATGACACCGTTCAACTCGTGCAGGAGCCGCGCCAGTTCGGACACCTCGCGGCGGTCCCAGTGGGCGAGCTGGCTGACGTAGCGGGCGCGGCGGGCCTCGCGGACCGTGCCGACGCGGCCGCGGCCCTCGTCGGTCAGGGTGACCAGCCAGGCGCGGCCGTCGGCCGGGTCGGGCTCGCGGGCGATCAGCCCCAGTTCCTCCAGGGCGCGGAGCTGGCGGGACATGGTCGCCTTGCCGACGCCGATGTAGGCGGCGAGCTCGGTGGCGCGCTGGCCGCCGAGCTCGTCGAGGCGGATGAGCAGCCCGTACGCGGAGGACTCCAGGTCGGGGTGGACCTCGCGGGCCATCTCACCCTGGTTGGCCCGGGCCCGCCTGAGCAGCACGGTCAACTCGCGTTCCAGTGCCAGGAATTCCTGGTCTGCACCACTGGGCGTCACCTGTGCGGTGACACGGCGTCCGTCGCCGTTTCCGTCCTCGTGCACGTCAGCACCCCTGATCGGTTTCGCCGTCCTGAAAGTTTTCGCCAACCGCCGTCATAGCCGCAGCTCTTCAAGTATTTCGCAGGCTTAGACCAACGGCAGCATCCGGATCCCCTTCCCACGATGTCATCTACGTGCGTAGCTTCTGTGACAGGCAAGCAATGACATGCCCACGCCAGTGGTCAAGCGGTCACCCCACGATCCCCCCACCCCCCCACCCCTCTCCCCGGAGGCACGTCATGCCCGTGCACAGACCCGGTTCCTTCCGTCCGCGCCCGCTCGCCGTCCTCGTCACGGCCCTGCTCATGGCGCTCGGCCTCGCCCTTCCGCTCACCGCCGCCCAGGCGGCGACCACCCCCGGCCGCGGCTCGGCGTCCATGGGCATGGGGGTGGCCGCCCACGACGGGCAGCACGGCACCCCCACCACCGGTGACGCCACCCAGACCGAGGGCGTGGACGTCGCCGGCTACCAGGGCAACGTCGCCTGGTCCACCCTCTGGAACAGCGGCGTGCGCTGGGCCTACACCAAGGCCACGGAGGGCACGTACTACACGAACCCGTACTTCGCCCAGCAGTACAACGGCTCGTACAACGTCGGCATGATCCGCGGCGCCTACCACTTCGCCACCCCGGACACCACGAGCGGCGCCACCCAGGCCAACTACTTCGTGGACCACGGCGGCGGCTGGTCGCGGGACGGCAAGACCCTGCCCGGTGTGCTCGACATCGAGTGGAACCCGTACGGCGCGGCCTGCTACGGCAAGACCGCCGGCGGGATGGTCAGCTGGATCGCCGACTTCCTCAACACCTACAAGGCGCGCACCGGCCGGGACGCCGTGATCTACACGGCGACGAGCTGGTGGACCGACTGCACCGGCAACTACGGCGGCTTCGCCGCCAACAACCCGCTGTGGATCGCCCGCTACGCCTCGACCGTGGGGACACTGCCGGCGGGATGGTCGTACTACACGATGTGGCAGTACACCTCGTCCGGCCCGACGGTCGGTGACCACGACAAGTTCAACGGCGCACTGGACCGGGTGCAGGCACTGGCCAACGGCTGATCCTCCCCGTGTTCCGGGACGGCGGCCGTCCCCGCGGACGGCCGCCGTCCCGCTGCGTTGGTGCTCCGCGCCGCCCGGGATCATGCTGGTCAGGGAGAGCCTGCCGGACAAGGGCGAGATGAGCGGCGATGGAGCGACAGTCGACGTACACGGCCACGGCCACCATCGATGAGCAGGGCGTCCTCACCGGCTGGAGCGAGGGCGCCCGCCGCCTGCTCGGCTACGAGGCCGCGGCGGTCGTCGGCCGGCCGGCCGCCGCGCTGCTCGCCACCGCGGACCGGGCGGCGGTCCGGCACACCCTGGCCGGCCGGGACCGCTGGCACGGCATGGTCGCGCTGCTGCACCAGGACGGCCGGCCTATGGAGCAGGGCCTGCTCGCGCACCGCCGGACCCGGCGCGCCGGGGAGTCCGACTGGCTCGTGGTCACCGCCGTGGCGGACCGGCCGCAGCCGCCCCGCGGCGAGCCGCTGGAGGAGTGGACCTTCATCCAGTCCCCCTTCCCGCTGGCGATCTTCGACACCGAACTGCGGCTGATGCGCGCCAACCGCAGGCTGGAACGGGCGCTGTCCCTGCCCGAGGCGGCGATGCGCGGGCTGCGGCTGACGCACATCGCGCCGGGGCCGGCGCGGGACGAGGCCGAGCGGACCATGCGCCAGGTGCTGGAGACCGGGGAGCCGCGCGAGGTGCAGGCCGTCCTCGGCCCCGACCTCGACCGGCCCACCGTCCTCACCCCGCTCAAGGACGGGACCGGCGCGGTGCGCGCGGTCTGTCTCGCGACCCACCGGCACGACCCCGATCCCGCGGCCCGGCAGCGCGCCCCGGACGAGGCCGCCGCGCGCGATCCCATCGCCCCCGGTCTGGAGCGCACCGCGCGGGAACTGGCGGACGCCGCGGTCCCCCGGCTCGCGGACTTCACGGCCGTCGACCTCTTCGACTCACCACGCGGACCGGGCGGGCCGGAGGAGGCGACCGGCACCCGCCCGCTCGTCCTGCGCCGTGCCGCGGTGCGGGCCGAGTCCGACAACGGCGGCCCGCCGGCCGGGCCCGGGGTGGGCGGGACGGTCGCCTACGAGCCGGGGACGCCGCCCGCCGAGTCCCTGGCCACCGGCCGGTCCGCCCTGCACGACACGTCGGACCCGGTGATCTCGGGGTGGGCGGCCGTGGACCCGGGGGCCGCGTGGCTGAGCACGTCCGGCACCCACTCGCTGATCGTGGTGCCGCTGCTCGCCGAGGGCAGCACGCTCGGCGTCGCCCTGTTCGGCCGCGACCGGCGCACCGAGCCGTTCGGCCCGGAGGACCTGCGGCTCGCCGAGGAGCTGACCGCCCGGGCGGCCACCGGCCTGCACAACGAGCGGCGGTACTCCCGGACGCACGTCACCACCACGGCCGTGCAGCGCAGCCTGCTGCCGCACACCCTGCCCGACCAGGCGGCGCTGGACATCGCCGGCCGCTACCTGCCCGCCGCCACCCGCGCCGGGGTGGGCGGCGACTGGTTCGACGTGATCCCGCTGTCCGGGGCGCGGGTCGCCCTGGTCGTCGGCGACGTCGTCGGTCACGGGACGCGGGCCTCCGCCACCATGGGCCGGCTGCGCACGGCGGTGCGCACCCTGGCCGACGTCGACCTTCCCGCGGACGAGCTGCTCACCCATCTCGACGACCTCGTGCTGCGGCTGGCCGCGGACGAGGGCAGCGCGGACCCGGCCGCCGATGCGGCGGGCGGCATCGGCACCACCTGTCTGTACGCGGTCTACGATCCGGTCTCGCGCCGGTGCACCCTCGCCCGGGCCGGCCATCCCCCGCCCGCCGTGGTCACCCCGGACGGCGCCGTCCGCTTCCTCGACGTGCCCGCCGGTCCGCCGCTCGGCCTCGGCGGGCTGCCGTTCGAGGCCCTGGAGACCGAACTGCCCGAGGGCAGCCTGCTCGCCCTCTACACCGACGGACTGCTCGAAGCCCGCGACCACGACATCGACGAGGCGCTGGACCAGCTGTTCGACGCGCTCGGCCGGCCCGCGCCGACGCTGGACGCGGTCTGCGACCGGGTCCTGACCGAACTGCTCAGCCACCGCCCCGACGACGACGTCGCCCTGCTCGTGGCCCGCACCCGGGCCCTGCACACCGACCGGGTGGCCTCCTGGGAGCTGCCGAGCGATCCCACGGTGGTGGGCCGGGCCCGCAAGTACGCGAGCGACCAGCTCTCGGCCTGGCGGCTGGAGGAGGCCGTCTTCACCACCGAGCTGGTGGTGAGCGAGCTGGTCACCAACGCCATCCGCTACGGCCGGCCGCCCATCCGGCTGCGGCTCATCCACCAGGACTCCACCCTGATCTGCGAGGTCTACGACGCCAGCGGCTCCACCCCGCACATGCGGCGCGCCCGTATCTACGACGAGGGGGGCCGGGGCCTGCTGCTGGTCGCCCAGCTCTCGGAGCGCTGGGGCACCCGGCACGACCGGGTGGGCAAGACGGTGTGGGCGGAGCAGTCGCTCGCCGCGGGCTGAGACGGCGCCGCCCCGCCCTGCGGGCGCGGTGAGGGCCCGGGTCCTGTACGGGACCCGGGCCCTCCCTCATCCGGGGGCGTCCGTCACGCCGCCACCGGAACCTCCGGCTCCGCGCCGCTGGCGGCGGGCGCGAGGGCCAGCTCCAGGACCTGGCGGACGTCGGTCACGGTGTGGACGTCGAGCCGGTCCAGCACCTCGGCCGGGACGTCGTCCAGGTCGGGCTCGTTGCGCTTGGGGATGACCACGGTGGTCACCCCGGCGCGATGGGCGGCGAGCAGCTTCTGCTTCACCCCGCCGATGGGCAGCACCCGGCCGGTGAGCGAGACCTCGCCGGTCATCGCCACGTCGGTGCGGACCAGCCGGCCGGAGAGCAGCGAGGCGAGGGCCGTGGTCATGGTGATGCCCGCGCTCGGCCCGTCCTTCGGGACCGCGCCCGCCGGGAAGTGGATGTGCACGCCCCGGTCCTTCAGGTCGCCCACCGGCAGCTCCAGTTCGGCGCCGTGGCTGCGCAGGAAGCTCAGCGCGATCTGCGCCGACTCCTTCATCACGTCGCCGAGCTGGCCGGTCAGGGTCAGCCCGGCCGCCCCGGTCTCCGGGTCGGCGAGGGACGCCTCCACGAAGAGGACGTCGCCGCCGGCGCCGGTGACCGCGAGGCCGGTCGCCACGCCCGGGACGGAGGTCCGGCGCTCGGCCGGGTCCTGGGCGGACTCGGGCACGTGGTGCGGGCGCCCGATCAGCGCGCGCAGGTCCTCGTCCCGGACCGTGAACGGCAGCTCCCGCTCGCCGAGTTCGTGCTGGGCCGCCACCTTGCGCAGCAGCCGGGCCAGGGACCGCTCGAGGGTCCGCACGCCCGCCTCGCGGGTGTACTCGCCGGCGAGCCTGCGCAGCGCGCCCTCGTCGATCGTGACCTCGTCCCGGTCCAGGCCGGCCCGCTCCAGCTGGCGCGGGAGCAGGTGGTCCCGGGCGATGACGACCTTCTCGTCCTCGGTGTAGCCGTCCAGGCGGACGATCTCCATACGGTCCGCGAGCGCCTCCGGGATGGCCTCCAGGACGTTCGCGGTGGCGAGGAAGACCACGTCGGACAGGTCGAGTTCGACCTCCAGGTAGTGGTCCCGGAAGGTGTGGTTCTGCGCGGGGTCGAGGACCTCCAGCAGGGCCGCCGCCGGGTCGCCGCGGAAGTCGGAGCCCACCTTGTCGATCTCGTCGAGCAGCACCACCGGGTTCATGGACCCGGCCTCCTTGACGGCGCGCACGATCCGGCCGGGCAGCGCGCCGACGTACGTGCGCCGGTGGCCGCGGACCTCGGCCTCGTCCCGTACGCCGCCGAGGGCGACCCGGACGAACTTCCGTCCCATGGCGTGCGCGACGGACTCGCCGAGGCTGGTCTTGCCGACGCCGGGCGGGCCCACGAGCGCCAGCACGGCTCCCCCGCGCCGCCCGCCGATCACGCCCAGGCCGCGCTCACCGCGCCGCTTGCGCACGGCCAGGTACTCGGTGATGCGTTCCTTGACGTCCTCGAGCCCCGCGTGCTCGGCGTCGAGCACGGCCTTGGCGCCCTGGATGTCGTAGGCGTCCTCGGTGCGCTCGTTCCACGGCATCTCCAGGACCGTGTCCAGCCAGGTCCTGATCCACGAGCCCTCGGGCGACTGGTCGCTGGAACGCTCCAGCTTGTCGACCTCCTTCAGGGCGGCCTCGCGGACCTTCTCCGGCAGGTCGGCGGCCTCGACGCGGGCGCGGTAGTCGTCCGACTCCTCGCCGTCGTTCTCGCCGTTCAGCTCGCGCAGTTCCTTGCGGACGGCCTCGAGCTGGCGGCGGAGCAGGAACTCGCGCTGCTGCTTGTCGACGCCCTCCTGGACGTCCTTGGCGATGGTCTCGGCGACGTCCTGCTCGGCGAGGTGGTCGCGCAGCTGCTGGGTGGCGAGCTTCAGCCGGGCCACCGGGTCGGCGGTCTCCAGCAGCTCGACCTTCTGCTCGGTGTTCAGGAAGGGCGAGTACCCGGAGTTGTCGGCGAGCGCGGAGACGTCGTCGATGGCCTGGACCCGGTCTACGACCTGCCAGGCGCCGCGCTTGCGCAGCCACGCGGTGGCCAGGGCCTTGTACTCCTTGACCAGGTCGGCGACCTGGCCGGGCAGGGGTTCCGGCACGGTCTCGTCGATCCGCGCGCCCTCCACCCACAGGGCCGCGCCCGGGCCCGTCGTACCGGCGCCGATGCGCACCCGCCCGCGGCCGCGGATCAGCGCGCCGGGGTCGCCGTCGGCCAGCCGGCCGACCTGCTCGACGGTTCCGAGCACACCGGTCTTCGCGTAGGTGCCGTCGACGCGCGGCACCAGCAGGACCCTGGGCTTGCCGGGCTCCGCACGCGCGGCGGCCTGTGCCGCCTCCACCGCGGCCCGCACCTCGGCGTCGCTCAGATCCAGCGGAACCACCATGCCGGGCAGCACGACCTCGTCGTCGAGCGGCAGCACCGGCAGTACGAGCGTGAACGCCGTGGACTCAGCAGCCATGATCTCCCCTTAGGCAGTCAACTTGAGCTATGCCGACTCAATGTCCGACGCCCCGCGGTTGTTCCCGGCGCACCGTTCGCTGTGAGCGATCACCGGAAATGCGGTGCCCCCGGCGCCGCTTCGGAGCAGGATGGGCGCATGACTGCCGTGCACGACTCCCCCGTGGTCCTGGACCGCCGCGAAGGCCCTTACGGCGAGGTGGTGCTGCGCAGGCACGGCCGGCTGCTGCAGATCATCGCCAACGGCTGCTTCCTGATGGACACCTCCGACGGCCGCTCCGAGCGGCTGCTGGTGGACGCCGCGTACGACGCGCTGGACGGGCGCCCGGCGCCCGAGGTGCTGATCGGCGGGCTGGGCGTGGGGTTCTCGCTCGCCCACGCGGCGGCCGACGGACGGTGGGGCCGGATCACGGTCGCCGAACGGGAGCCCGCCGTCATCGACTGGCACCGCGACGGCCCCCTGGCGGAACTGTCCGCCGAGGCGCTCGCCGATCCGCGCACCCGGATCGTCGAGGCGGATCTCCTCACTTACCTGGAGGAGACATCGGACACGTTCGACGCTTTGTGCCTCGACATCGACAACGGGCCGGGCTGGACCGTCACCGAGGACAACGGCGGCCTCTACGCACCGGCCGGACTCGCCGCGTGCGCAAGGGTGTTGAAGCCCGGCGGGGTGTTTGCAGTATGGTCGGCCGAGCCCTCTCCGGAATTTGAAGGAACCTTGCGGAATGCCGGATTCCGTCAGGTGCGTACCGAAGAGGTCCCCGTTGCCCGGGGCGTTCCGGACGCCGTGCACCTAGCCGTCCGCCCTGGATAGCGACGGCGCGGCCTGTCCCCGTAATGTGCTGCCCTGACGCGGATCATTCAAGCGTCAATCGCAGTCATGGGATCACCCCACTGATTCCGGAAAGCAACAGGGGCGGGCGATGGAGCAGACACACACCTCCCAGACCGGCGCGACCACGACCACCCCCGGCGCACAGCGCCGGGTGCTGGTGGTCGAGGACGATCCCACGATCGTCGACGCCATCGCGGCCCGGCTTCGCGCGGAGGGATTCCTCGTGCAGACCGCGGCCGACGGACCGGCCGCGGTGGACACGGCCGAGGCCTGGCAGCCCGACCTGCTGATCCTCGACATCATGCTGCCCGGCTTCGACGGCCTGGAGGTCTGCCGCCGCGTGCAGGCCCAGCGCCCGGTGCCGGTGCTGATGCTCACCGCGCGCGACGACGAGACCGACATGCTGGTCGGACTCGGGGTCGGCGCCGACGACTACATGACCAAGCCGTTCTCGATGCGGGAGCTGGCCGCGCGGGTGCACGTCCTGCTGCGGCGGGTGGAGCGGGCGGCCGTCGCCGCCTCCACGCCCCGCTCGGGCATCCTGCGGCTCGGCGAGCTGGAGATCGACCACGCGCAGCGCCGGGTACGGGTGCGCTCCGAGGACGTCCACCTCACGCCCACCGAGTTCGACCTGCTGGTCTGCCTGGCCAACACCCCGCGCGCGGTGCTCTCCCGGGAGCAGCTGCTGGCCGAGGTCTGGGACTGGGCGGACGCCTCCGGCACCCGGACCGTGGACAGCCACATCAAGGCGCTGCGCCGGAAGATCGGCGCCGAGCGCATCCGCACGGTGCACGGTGTCGGGTACGCGCTGGAGACGCCGACGCCATGAGCGACGGGCGGGAGGCCGCACGGAGGAGCCCCGGGAACCCCACGGAGGAACCCTGGGGCGGCGTACGCCCGTTCTCGATCAAGACCAAGCTGGGCGCGCTGGTCGTCATCTCGGTGCTGATCACCACAGGTCTGTCGATGATCGCGGTGCACACCAAGACGGAGCTGCGCTTCATCACGGTCTTCTCGATGATCGCCACACTGCTGATAACGCAGTTCGTGGCCCATTCGCTCACCGCCCCGCTGGACGAGATGACCACGGTGGCCCGCTCGATCGCGCAGGGTGACTACACCCGCCGGGTGAGCGAGGGCCGCCGGGACGAGCTGGGCGACCTCGCCGTGACGATCAACGCCATGGCGGACGAGCTGGAGGCCCAGGACCTCCAGCGCAAGGAGCTGGTGGCGAACGTCTCGCACGAGCTGCGCACCCCGATCGCGGGTCTGCGCGCCGTGCTGGAGAACATCGTCGACGGGGTCACCGAGGCCGATCCGGAGACCATGCGGACGGCCCTGAAGCAGACCGAGCGGCTCGGCCGGCTCGTGGAGACCCTGCTGGACCTGTCCCGGCTCGACAACGGCGTCGTACCGCTGAAGACGCGGCGCTTCGAGGTGTGGCCGTACCTGTCCGGCGTGCTGAAGGAGGCCAACATGGTCGCCTCCGCGCGCGCGGGCATCGCCTCGGGCTCCGGCAGCCACACCCGTACGGACGTGCACCTGCACCTCGATGTCTCCCCGCCGGAGCTGACCGCGCTCGCGGACCCCGAGCGCATCCACCAGGTGGTCGCGAACCTGATCGACAACGCGGTCAAGCACAGCCCGCCGCACGGGCGGGTGACCGTGAAGGCGCGGTCCGGCCCGGTGCCGGACTCACTGGAGCTGGAGATCCTGGACGAGGGCCCCGGCATCCCGCGGTCGGAGTGGCATCGCGTGTTCGAGCGGTTCAACCGCGGCGCGGTGACCCGGCCGCACGGTCCGGGCAGCGACGGCGGCACCGGCCTCGGCCTGGCGATCGCGCGGTGGGCCGTCGATCTCCACGGCGGCCGGATCGGAGTGGCCGAATCCGAGCGGGGCTGCAGGATCATCGTCACTCTTCCGGGAGAGACTTCCGTCCGAAGTTGACGTAGGGTCCGAACCGGAACCTCAAGATCCACGAGCGTCCGCGCAGCCGGACACGTGTGATCAGGGGCGGGTCCCGAAGACGCACGCCGACCTGCGGCGCCGGGCCCCGCTCGGCGATCCCGCACACCCACTCGCGCATCCGGAACCACACTTGTTTCCCGCCATATCAAGCCCTGAAACAAGATTTCTGATGTGACTTACGCGACGATGGACGGGCCCGACCTGACCTTCACGGTCTTGGAGGCGTAGCCTTTATTCCCGCTGTCCATAACCTTGTGAAGCGGAAGAGGGCGGTTGCCGCCGTGTCGCCACAGTCCCCCAGTAACTCGAGCATCTCGACCGACGACCAAGCCGGGAAGAACCCCGCCGCGGCGTTCGGTCCCAACGAGTGGCTCGTCGACGAGATCTATCAGCAGTACCTCCAGGACCCGAATTCGGTAGACCGAGCCTGGTGGGACTTCTTCGCCGACTACAAGCCGGGCGCGCCTGCCGCGTCGGCTCCGGCGGGTACTGCGGCCGCGGGGGCCGCAGGGACCACCACTCCGGCTCCCCAGGCCCAGCAGCCCGCGCCGGCCAAGGCCGCTCCCGCGCCGGCGCCGGCCGCCGCTCCGAAGCCCGCCGCGGCCCCGGCCGCCGCTCCGGCGCCCGCGCCCGCCCCCGCGGCGAAGGCGCCGGCCCCCGCTCCGGCCAAGCCGGCGACGCCCGCACAGGCGCCGGCCCAGCCGAAGCCGAAGGCGGCCCCGGCGGCCGAGGCCCCCGAGGGCCCGGAGTACGTGACGCTGCGCGGTCCGTCCGCCGCCGTCGCGAAGAACATGAACGCCTCGCTGGAGCTGCCGACGGCCACCTCGGTCCGCGCGGTGCCGGTGAAGCTGCTGTTCGACAACCGGATCGTCATCAACAACCACCTGAAGCGGGCCCGGGGCGGGAAGATCTCCTTCACGCACCTGATCGGCTTCGCGATGGTGCAGGCCATCAAGGCCATGCCGTCGATGAACTACGCGTTCGGCGAGAAGGACGGCAAGCCGACCCTGGTCAAGCCGCCGCACGTCAACCTCGGTCTGGCCATCGACCTGGTGAAGCCCAACGGCGACCGCCAGCTCGTCGTGGCCGCCATCAAGAAGGCCGAGACGCTGAACTTCTTCGAGTTCTGGCAGGCCTACGAGGACATCGTCCGCCGCGCCCGTGACGGCAAGCTGACGATGGACGACTTCACCGGCGTGACGGTCTCGCTGACCAACCCCGGCGGCCTCGGCACCGTCCACTCCGTGCCGCGTCTGATGCCCGGCCAGTCCGTGATCATGGGCGTCGGCTCCATGGACTACCCGGCCGAGTTCCAGGGCACCAGCCAGGACACGCTGAACAAGCTCGGCGTCTCGAAGGTCATGACGCTCACGTCGACCTACGACCACCGGGTGATCCAGGGCGCCGCCTCCGGCGAGTTCCTCCGCCAGGTCGCGAACCTGCTGCTCGGCGAGAACGGCTTCTACGACGACATCTTCGAGGCGCTGCGCATCCCCTACGAGCCGGTCCGCTGGCTCAAGGACATCGACGCCTCGCACGACGACGACGTCACCAAGGCCGCCCGGGTCTTCGAGCTGATCCACTCCTACCGGGTCCGCGGCCACGTCATGGCTGACACCGACCCGCTGGAGTACCAGCAGCGCAAGCACCCCGACCTGGACATCACCGAGCACGGCCTCACCCTGTGGGACCTGGAGCGCGAGTTCGCCGTCGGCGGCTTCGCCGGCAAGTCGATGATGAAGCTGCGCGACATCCTCGGCGTGCTGCGCGACTCGTACTGCCGCACCACCGGCATCGAGTTCATGCACATCCAGGACCCCAAGCAGCGCAAGTGGATCCAGGACCGCGTCGAGCGCCCGCACTCCAAGCCGGAGCGCGAGGAGCAGCTGCGCATCCTGCGCCGGCTGAACGCGGCGGAGGCCTTCGAGACCTTCCTGCAGACGAAGTACGTGGGCCAGAAGCGCTTCTCGCTGGAGGGCGGCGAGTCCGTCATCCCGCTGCTGGACGCGGTCATCGACTCGGCCGCCGAGTCGCGCCTGGACGAGGTCGTCATCGGCATGGCCCACCGCGGCCGCCTGAACGTCCTCGCCAACATCGTCGGCAAGTCCTACGCGCAGATCTTCCGCGAGTTCGAGGGCAACCTCGACCCGAAGTCGATGCACGGCTCCGGCGACGTGAAGTACCACCTGGGCGCCGAGGGCACCTTCACCGGCCTGGACGGCGAGCAGATCAAGGTGTCGCTGGTCGCGAACCCCTCGCACCTGGAGGCCGTCGACCCGGTCCTCGAGGGCGTCGCCCGCGCCAAGCAGGACATCATCAACAAGGGCGGCACGGACTTCACCGTCCTGCCGGTGGCGATCCACGGCGACGCGGCCTTCGCGGGCCAGGGCGTGGTGGCCGAGACCCTGAACATGTCGCAGCTGCGCGGCTACCGCACCGGCGGCACGGTCCACATCGTCATCAACAACCAGGTCGGCTTCACCGCGGCCCCGGAGTCCTCGCGTTCCTCCATGTACGCGACGGACGTGGCCCGCATGATCGAGGCCCCGATCTTCCACGTGAACGGCGACGACCCGGAGGCCGTCGTGCGCGTGGCGCGGCTCGCCTTCGAGTTCCGCCAGGCGTTCAACAAGGACGTGGTGATCGACCTCATCTGCTACCGCCGCCGCGGTCACAACGAGTCGGACAACCCGGCCTTCACCCAGCCGCTGATGTACGACCTGATCGACAAGAAGCGCTCGGTGCGCAAGCTCTACACCGAGTCCCTGATCGGTCGCGGCGACATCACCCTGGAAGAGGCCGAGCAGGCGCTGCAGGACTACCAGGGCCAGCTCGAGAAGGTCTTCACCGAGGTCCGCGAGGCCACCTCGCAGCCGGCCGCCGGTGACACCCAGGCGCCGCAGGACGGCTTCCCGGTCGCGGTCCCGACCGCGATCTCCGCCGAGGTCGTGAAGCGGATCGCCGAGTCCCAGGTCAACGTCCCCGACCACATCACCGTGCACCCGCGTCTGCAGCCGCAGCTCCAGCGCCGTGCGGCGATGGTCGAGGACGGCACGATCGACTGGGGCATGGGCGAGACCCTCGCCGTCGGCTCGCTGCTGCTGGACGGCACCCCGGTCCGCCTCGCGGGCCAGGACTCCCAGCGCGGCACCTTCGGCCAGCGTCACGCGGTCCTGATCGACCGGAGCACCGGCGAGGAGTACACGCCGCTGCAGTACCTCTCCGAGGACCAGGCCCGCCTGAACGTCTACAACTCGCTGCTCTCCGAGTACGCGGCGATGGGCTTCGAGTACGGCTACTCGCTGGCCCGTCCCGACGCGCTGGTGATGTGGGAGGCCCAGTTCGGCGACTTCGTCAACGGCGCCCAGACGGTCGTGGACGAGTTCATCTCCTCGGCCGAGCAGAAGTGGGGCCAGACGTCCGGCGTCACCCTGCTGCTGCCGCACGGCTACGAGGGCCAGGGCCCGGACCACTCCTCGGCCCGCCCGGAGCGGTTCCTGCAGCTCTGCGCGCAGAACAACATGACGGTCGCGATGCCGACCTCGCCGGCGAACTACTTCCACCTCCTGCGGTGGCAGGTGCACAACCCGCACCACAAGCCGCTGGTCGTCTTCACCCCGAAGTCGATGCTGCGCCTGAAGGCGGCGGCCTCGAAGGCGGAGGAGTTCACCTCGGGCGAGTTCCGTCCGGTCATCGGCGACAGCTCGGTCGACCCGGCGGCGGTCCGCAAGGTCGTCTTCTGCGCCGGCAAGGTCTACTACGACCTGGAGGCCGAGCGGCAGAAGCGCGGCGCCACGGACACGGCGATCATCCGCATCGAGCGCCTGTACCCGCTGCCGGGTGCGGAGCTCCAGGCGGAGGTCAACAAGTACCCGAACGCCGAGAAGTACCTGTGGACGCAGGAGGAGCCGGCGAACCAGGGTGCCTGGCCGTTCATCGCGCTCAACCTGATCGACCACCTGGACCTGGCGGTCGGCGCGGACATCCCGGCCGGCGAGCGGCTGCGGCGCATCTCGCGTCCGCACGGCTCGTCCCCGGCGGTGGGCTCCGCGAAGCGGCACCAGGCCGAGCAGGAGCAGCTCGTGCGTGAGGTGTTCGAGGCGTAGGCCTCCGGCGGTTCAGCCGTGATCGGGCCCGGTGCCGAGTTTCGACTCGGCACCGGGCCCTTTTCGCCTTTTCGGGGGGGGGTGGTTGGGCTTGTGCGCGGCTGCGGGTTGGTCGTAGCAGGTCGCGCAGTTCCCCGCGCCCCTTGGGGCGCTCAGCCCAGGTAGGGCTCGAAGTCCCAGTAGGGGCGGGTTCGTTGGCGGGCCGAGATGGTGTGGGGGTGTTGGGCGCCCAGGGTGCGGGTGAGGCCCAGGAGGCCGTCGTCCTCCAGCTTTCCGGCCTCCTCGTGCTCCCGCGCGGCCCGCAGGTCGGAGGCCAGCGCCACCTGGCAGGAGAGCGTGAGCGGATGCTCGTGCCCCAGCGTGTGCCGGGCCCGGCGAAGGGTCTCCCGGCTCAGCTCCACGGCGTCGGTGATCCGGTCGCCCAGGTTGCGGGCGCTGGCCGCGTTGAGGGCGCAGCCGAGGACCCAGGGGTGGTCGGCGCCGAGGGTGGCGGTGAGGCCCGCGAAGGACGCCTCGAACATGGACAGGGCCTCGGCGCGTTCACCGGCGGCCTGCATGACGAGACCGGTGTTGGAGAGCATGCCGGTGGCGACCGGGTGGGCTGGGCCGAGCAGCGCGCGGTAGCCGGCCTCGGCCCGGTCGATCAGCTCCCGGGCCTGCGCGAGGTCGCCGTGCTCCCGCAGGTAGTTGCCGTAGTTGGTGGTGAAGGCCAGGGTCCGGTAGTGCTCACGGCCGTGCACCTGTGCCAGTTGCTCCAGGAGGTTCGCCATCTCGGGCCCCAGGTCCTGGGTGTGGCCGCCTTCCCGGCGGCGGCACATGACGAGCTGGCCGCGGGCCGAGAGGGTCTGCGGATGCCGTGCGCCGAGGACCTGCAGGCTCAGCCTGACCACGGTCTCCTGACGGGCCAGCGCGTCCCGGTACCGGCCCAGCAGCCGCAGGTCGTGGGCGACGGCGCCGCCGGAGTTGAGGGTGCTGATGTGCCGGGCGCGCAGCACGTTGTCCCGTCGCGCGAGCGTGTCCAGGTCGAGCTCGTACGCCTCCTGGTAGCGGCCGAGCAGCCGCAGTCCGACGCCGTGGTTGTGCCGGGCGATCAGGGCGGGGCCCTCGTCGGGACCGAGGAGTCTGCCGTAGCCGTCGAGTACCTCGCTCTGCAGCTCGTGCGCGTCGTCGTAACGGCCCAGGTGGCGCAGGCTGGCGGCCATGGCGCCCTTGGTGGACAGCTCGGCCAGCTCGGAGGGCGACTCGGCGGCGCCGAGGCGCTGGTGGACGGCGCGGTCGAGCTCGTAGGCGTCGCGGAACCGGCCGCTGGCCCGCAGGATGTTGCTCTCCTGCGTGGTGAGGTCGAGCATGGGCTGGGCGAGCGGGTCCATGATCCGGGACCAGTGGTCGCGGATCCGCCGGGCCAGGTCGAGGCCGCCCTTGTACTCGCCGCTGCGGTAGCAGTAGCGCAGGCAGTTCAGCACGGTCTCCTGGACGCGCGGCTGGGCGCTGCCGAGGGCGCCGGAGGGCTCGAGGTGGGGCAGCAGTTCCGCGTACCGGGGCCAGTTGCGGCTGTCCAGCGGGTTGCCGGGGTCGGCCTGGGCCAGCAGGGTGCGGACCGCCTGGCGGTGCACCACCCGGCTTTCCTCGCTGGTCAGCTTGGAGACGATGTCGTGGACCAGCCGGTGCATGTGGACCGACTCCTGGTGCGGGCCCATCTCGACGCCGACCGGGCCGCGGGTCTCCCGGGTCAGCACCGAGTAGTTGACCAGCGTGTCCAGGGCCCGGGTCCAGGCGGTCAGGTCGCCGGACATCCAGCGCAGTTGCTCGGGCAGGTCGGCGTGCGGGTAGGCGCGGATGAGGCCGAGCGGGATGCGTCCGGGGGCGAACGAGGTGCACAGGCCGAGGATGTCGATGGTCTGCGGCTGGGCGCCGCGCAGCCGGTTGAGCAGTATCGACCAGGACGTCATGGACGACCGCGGGAAGCCCTCGCCGGTGGCGGGCTCGTCCACGGTGGACAGCCGGCGCTCGCGGACCATGCGCAGGTACTCGGGCACCTCCATGCGCGACTCGCCGAGCCAGGAGGCGGCCTGGACGAGCGGCAGTGCCACGTCGCCGAACTCGGCGGCGACCTCGTCGGCCTCGGCGGCGCTGATGTGCGGTGCGCGGCGCAGCAGGTAGGCGGTGGACTCGGCACGCAGGAAGGCGGGGATCTCGAGGATGTCGGTGTGCTCGCCCCAGCCGCGGTTGCGGGAGGTGACGAGGACGTGGCCCGCGCCCTGCGGGAGCAGCGTGTCGACGCCCTCGGTGTCGTCCCAGCCGTCGAAGATCAGCAGCCAGCGGCCGTAGGGCTCGCCCCGGCGCAGCGCCTCCCGGACGGCCCGGATGCGCTCGCCGGGCTCGTTGCCGACCCGCAGGCCGAACTCCACGGCGAGTTCGCCGAGCCGGTCGCGCTGGATGTTGCGGTCGTCGGAGTTGACCCACCACACCACGTCGTAGTCGGTGCTGAACCGGTGCGCGTACTCGGCGGCGAGCTGGGTCTTGCCGATGCCGGACATGCCGAGCAGGGTGCAGACGGCGGCGCCCCGGTCGGCGTCGGCGAGCTGCTGGTGGAGGCTGGTGAGCAGGTCGTCCCGGCCGGTGAAGCGCGGGTTGCGGCGCGGGATCTCGCCCCAGATCTCGCACCGGTTCTCTGGGTAGCGGGCCCGGTGGGCGGTGGGCCGGGGCACCCGGCGGCGCTCCAGGCCGAGCCGGCGCAGCAGCCGCTCCTCGGCGGCCTCCTCGCTCAGGCCCCAGAGGCTGGCCGGTTCGAGGACCGCGGTGGCCGGCAGCAGCGACCGGTTGGTGAGGTTGACGGCGGCGAACCGGACGGCGTTCGCCGCGACGAAGCCGCGCAGGGCGTCGTTCCACTCCCCCGCCGGACGCGGTCCGAGTTCGAAGAACCAGTCGTCGAGGACGAGCAGCACCGGTCCGGAGGCCAGCAGCAGGTCGGCGAGGGAGTCCTCCAGCGGGATCTCGCGCGGGGGGTCCCAGCGTTGCAGCGTGGCCTGGTGCCCGTGGCTCTCCAGGCACTGGGCGATCCAGGCCGCCCAGGCCCGGTGGTAACCGGGGAAGACCACCAGGATGCGTTCGGATGCCGGAGCCCCGTCGCCGCCCGACCGCCGCTGTTCCGCCATCGCACGCTCCCTGTTCCCGCCACCGCACTCTCACGGCACACGCTAACGCACAGAAATTACGCCCCTGCGGAGCGTCACAGCGCATTTTGGGCCGTCACCCCGAGACCGGCGTGGTGGCGTTCCATGCCCTGGACGAACTCCCTTCCCGCTGGGGTCAGTTCATCGGATTCCAGCAGGAGGGACAAGGCCTGCCCCACCTCCTCGCGGAGCGCCTCGAACCGCTCGCCGGCCCGGCGCCGCCACGCCGGGGCGGCCCCGGCGCCGGTGCGCACCCTCCACCACAGGTCGGTGAGCGCCAGATGGGCGTACGCGCCCTGCAGCACGGCCGGGACCGGACGGGGGTCGGGGCGCCAGCCGACCCGGTGCACCGCGCTCCCGCCCGGCCCGCACAGCGGGACCAGCTCGTCCAGGGCCGCCAGCTTGGTGTGGTGGGTCTCGTGCACCAGTGACTCGGCGAGTTCCCGCGCCGTGCCCGGGAGCCGGATCAGCGCGGCGCCGGGCGCGGACCTCAGCGTGGCTCCCATCGGGGTGGCACCGGTGTCCGGGGCGGCCAGCGGTACGACGGCGCGCAGCACGGCGCCGGTCTCGACGGCACGCCGCCCGTCGACCGCGGTCAGCAGGTCGCGGGCGCGACGCCAGCGCCGGGCCCAGGTGCCCCAGGGGCAGTCGGGGCGGTCGGCGGCACGCAGTGATCCCGGTCCGGTACCGGGTGAGGGCGTCCGGTAGGGGTCGAGGTCGTCGAGGCGTACGGTGCCGCCGGGCAGCGTGCGCAGCGCGCTCCAGCCGGTCCCGTCGCCGGTGGCGCGGGACGCGCCGGGCCCCGGCCGCGCCGCCGGGTGCGGCAGCACCGCCTCGGCGTGCCCGCCGTCGTCCGCGATCCGCGTCCCGCCCGGTCCGCCGCCCAGCCGGACCCGGCCCGACGGGCAGCGCAGCACGCCGAGGCCGGGCAGCACCAGCAGCCCGGTGGGCACGGTCAGCGTCCCGGTCACGGTGTGGCCCGCGCGGACGGCCGCGGCGACGGCGACTCCGGCCAGGTGGGCCAGTTGCCGTTCGAACGCGGCGCCCTGGGGCGCGGCGAGCGCGGCGGCCAGCCAGGTGCCGGTCGTCGGGTAGTCGAGCACCTCGCGCACCTCGGCGGGGCCGGTCCGTTCCGCGGCCGCCAGCAGCGCCCAGGCCCGTTCGAAGTCCCGGCGGGCGACGGGGCCGAGGAGCCCGCGCTGCCGGTCGGTGCGCACCAGGAGGGACTTGAGGAGCAGCATGCGACGCGCGTGGATGGCGGCACGCAGTGTCTGCGTGCTCCGCGGTGCGGGGCGGGTGCCGGCGAGCGCCCCGAGGACCTCGGCGGGTATCGGCGCCGGGGTCATCTCCGCTCGTCCGGGAGCCGGCCGGGTTCGGCGAGTCCGGCCGAAAACATATCCACGGCGGACGGCTGCACCTCGCCCTCGCCCTCTCCGCTGTGCCAGACCTGCTGGCACCCGGTGGCATCGCGCAGGACCCGGTCGACGGCGGCGGTCAGGGCGGGATCATCGAGAAACCGCAGGGTACGCAGGTCGACATCGGTGAGGTCGGGCAGGCGCGCGGCACGCCCGGTGTCCCGACCGGGGGCGGCCACCCCGCTCCACTGCTCCGCCACACTCGGCTCCTCCCCGCCCGCGAACGGCCCGCTCCGTCGCCATGGCTGCCCAGTTCTTCCCGACAGCCCGGAAGTGGAAACCCTGACCAGATCAACTCCGGTCAAGTTCTGACCAGTTCGCCCACTCTTCGGTCCACGGCCACCAGGGCGGAGCGACCCGCTCCCATTCCTCGTCCGGCAGTCCCCGTACCGCACGCGCCGGTCCCTCCCCCGTCGTCGGCTCCGCCTGCGCCCGCCGGGTCAGCTCGACGTCCGCCCAGTCGACCGGGCGCAGCGCGCCGGCCAGCCGCTGCCACTGCTCCCGGGCCGCCTGGTAGGCCCCGCGCGCCGCGGCGGGCCGGCCCATCAGGGCGAGCACCGCTCCGCTGCCGTGCCGCGCCCGGGCGGAGGTCACCGAGCCCGGGTCCTCCCCGTACGCGGCCCGCGCCTCCCGCTCCGCGTTCTCGTACGCCTGGAGGGCGTCCACCAGCACCGGTGCCCCGGCCCGGCGCCAGCCCTCCAGCCGCACCCGCCCCAACTGCAGCCAGACCTCGGCCCGTACGGCGGCGTCGGCGGCCGCGCGCACCGCCTGGCCGAGCAGGTGCCGGCTCTCGAACAGGTCGGGCAGGAAACCGAGGTGGCGGAAGCGCTGGGCGAGCGCGCTGCCGACCAGGCCCTGCAGCCGTCCGCGGTGCGCGGACCGGGCGGGCAGCGCCTGCAGCGCCTCGCGCAGTACGTACTCGGCCCGGTCCACGATCGTCGCGCCGTCGCGCGCCGAGGCCCGCCGCAGCAGTGACTCGCCCCAGGAGGTGAGGAGCCGGCAGCGCAGGGCGCCGTCGGCGGGGGCGAGCAGCGCGGCCCGCTCGTAGGCCTCGTCGGCCTCCGGGGCCTCGCCCGCCGCGTCGTGGAAGGCGGCCAGCGCGGCGAGGCTGGGCAGCAGCAGAGCGGGGTCGTCCCCGGCGGCCCGCCGGGCCCGCAGCAGTGCCTGCCGGGTCTCGCCGTCCTCGGCCCCGGCCTCCCGCGACGCCCGTGCCAGGTCGAGCAGGGCGGGCGCGCGCACGGTGTCGGGGGCCCGCTCCAGGTCCAGCGTCGCGCAGGCCTCCCGGAGTTCGCCGATGGCGGCGGCGGGGTGCCGCAGGTCGAGCAGGATCCGGCCGCGCAGCAGCAGCCGGGAGCGGTGGGCGGTGACGGGCCAGGGCACCTGGCCGGCGTCCGCGGGCGCGCGGTGCGGTGTCGCGATCGCGCCACGAGCCGTCCCGTCCGCGTCAGCCGCCGCACCCGGGTCCGTACCGTCCGCCGCCCCGTCCCGCGTGTCCGGGCCGGGCCGGGCACTCTCTCCGCTGCCGTCGGGCGGGGCGGAGGCGTCCTGGTCGTCCGGATGCGCGGCGCGGGACCAGGCACGTGCCCGTTCGGTCAGGAACGGCCAGGGGGCGGCCTCGGCGTCCAGGACGTCCAGGGCGGCGCCGAGTTGCCCGCTCTCCGCCGTCAGTCGCCACAACTCCCGGCGACAGGAGGCCAGTTCCAGGGCGGCGTCGGCACGTTCGCGGCTGCCGGCGCCGGCCGCGGCGTGCGCGGCGGCGAGTTCGGCCGCCGCCTCGCGCAGCAGCTCGGCGCGGCGTCCGGCCGTGCGCGCGGCCGCCGTGCCCGCCTCGGCGCGCAGGATGCGGCCGAGGACCAGGTGGGGCCGGACGGCGGCGCCGGTGCCCGGGAGGCCCGTGGGGGCGGGGGCGGTCGCCGCCCGGGCCTGTTCGCGGGCGCGGCGCAGCACCTCCGGGTCGGCCAGGTGGTGCCACTGGTCGAGCAGCCGTTCGGCCTCGGTGAGCGGGTCGGGCGTGACGAGGTCGGGCAGGTAGAAGCGCAGGACGCGGGCCGGGATCCGGGCGAACAGCTCGGCCTCGACACTGCCGCCCTCCTCCGGCGGGACGCCGTCCGGTGAGAGCCGGCCGGCGCCCGCGGACGGGTCGTGGTCGGCGAGCCGGGCGGCGGCGAGGGCGGCGAAGTTGCGGGTGCCCCGGCCGAAGTGCCGTTCCACGTAGGCCGAGCAGTGTTTGAGGACGAGCCCGGCGGTGTCCTGGTCGAGGGAGGACAGCAGCAGGTTCTGCACCCGGCCCGAGTAGGCGAAGCAGGGCTGTTCCCCGGTGCCGGGGAGCTGCCTGAGCAGCCCGCCGAGCAGCACCTCGGCCAGCTCCATGGGCCCGGTGTCCGGCAGCATCGCCCGCTGGACCAGTTGCATCACGGGCAGGGTGAGGGGGGCCGCGGCCAGATAGACCGCCAGTCGTACGGCACCGGGCGAGGCTCCGGCGCGGAAGGCCCGCAGCAACTCGTCGTCGCTGAGCGGCTCGTCGTGCGCGTGCGCCCGGTCGCCGCCGTGCGGATCACCGTCGGCGTGCGGATCGCCGTCGCCGTGCGGGGCCGCGCCGGCGGAGGCCGTGGGCGCCGGGGCCGCAGCCGGCTGGGTGAGCGCCGCCCAGGCCCGCTCGGTGACGGGGCCGCTGCCGCCGAGCAGCCGGGCGAAGGCCTCGAAGGCCTCCGGGGTGGGCTGCAGCACCGGTACCGGCCTGGCGCGCGGCGCCGGTTCCTCCCAGGGTTCGTCGTCGGGTTCGAAGGCCAGCCGCCCGGCCACCCCGGCGGGGCGCATCAGCAGGCCCGGCTCGGCGGGCAACCCGGTACGGCCCCACAGCCGGGGCGGCAGCGGCTGGACGACGGCCAGCGGGGCGGTGCGCGGCCACTGGTGCAGCAGCCGCTGCGCGCTGCCGTTCTGCCACAGCGGGCCCACGCAGTCGCTGATGACGAAGGTGAGCCGGCGGCCGGTGGGATCGTGCAGTTCGTCCGCCGGGCGCAGCCGGGTGTGCCGTCCGGGACCGGCGGTCGTACCGACCAGGAGCGCACCGGAGTCGTCGGCGTAGAGGTGGTGGACGCGGACCGAGGCGAACGCGCCGGACTGCTGGCAGGCCTGCCGCAGCTCCTCGACCAGTTGTCCCCAGACGGCCATGTTGGGGCCGGTGTCCATGAGCAGCTGGACGTCGCAGCGCCGGCGGCGGCCGGGCCGGGTGACCGGGAGCAGGATGCCGCTGGCGGCGGCCCGCTCGGCGGTGGCCTCCTCGTCGATCCGCTCGTCCCGGGGCGGGGCCGCGGCGACCTGGTAGCGGCCGAGGGCGCGCAGTGCCTTCTCCAGGCCGAGCAGCCCGGGCAGGGCGCCGGCGGCGGGAGCCCGGACGGGAAGGCGGGTGGGCGTGCGGCCGTCGCCGTGCGGGCGCGCCGGGAGGCCGGGGGTGAGCAGGGGCACCGGGGCGGCGGGGGCGTCCGCCCGGGGCCGGGACGGTTCGGCGGCCGGCGTCTCCGCGCCGGCCGCGGCGGGTGCCGCCTCCGGCCCGGCGGCCGGCGGGTCCGCCGGGCCGGTGCCGGGCTGCCGGGCGGGCGCGTCGCGGGGCGGGGCGGCGCCGAGCCGCCGTGCCAGCCAGAGGGCGTCGGCCACGTCCTCCGCGGTGAGGTCGAGCCCGCCCTGGCGCAGCTTGCCGATCAGCTCGTCCAGGTGCATCCCGGGCATCCGCCCCTCACCTCGTACGGTCGAGCGGCTGCATGAGCATCTCGGCGATCCGCTCCCGGGTGAGGCTCTGCGCGCGCGGGTCGTGGCGGGTGAGGAAGAGGGCGTTGAGGAGCTGGTCGGCGGCGAGCACCTCGCCGGGTTCGCGCTCCAGGAACCTGCGGATGAGATCGGCACCGCCGGCGACACCGTCCGTGCCGAGGTGCGCCTCGACCATGGCGGTGAGCTGCTCCTCGCCGGGCGGGTCGAGCTCCAGCTGGATGCAGCGCCGCAGCAGCGGGGCGGGGAAGTCGCGCTCGCCGTTGGAGGTCAGGACGATCACCGGGAAGGCGGTGCAGGCGATCCGCCCGCCGTGCACGGCGACCCGGTCGCCGTCGTGGGTGAGCACCTCGACGACGGGCTCGCGGTCGGCCAGCCGCTCCAGCTCGGGGATGGAGAACTCGCCTTCCTCCAGGGTGTTGAGCAGGTCGTTGGGCAGGTCGAGGTCGCTCTTGTCCAGTTCGTCGATGAGCAGCACGCGGGGCTGCCCGGCGGGCAGCAGGGCGGTGCCGAGCGGGCCGAGCCGGATGTAGGAGCCGATGCCGGGCGCGGCCGTGTCGCCCTCGCCGCCGCGGGCCCGTTCGAGCTGGACGTCCTGGAGGCGGCCGATGGCGTCGTACCGGTACAGCCCGTCCTGGAGGCCGGTGCGGCTGACGATGGGCCAGCGCAGCACCTTGCCCAGCCCGAGTTCATGGGCGATGGCGTACGCCAGGGTCGACTTGCCCGTGCCCGGGTTGCCGGTGACCAGGAGCGGCCGACGCAGGTACAGGGCCGCGTTGACCGCGTCCACCTCGGCCGGCCGGGGCGCGTAGCTCTCCACCAGACGGCGGCGGACACCGAGCCGGCGGGCGCTGCTGGGGTCCTCGGAACCATCCCCCGTGTCATCGCGCCGGGAGGCCGTGAAGTCACGCCAGGGCGGCGGGGGCGGCAACCGCCGCATGCCGTCGTGCGGCTGACCCACTCCGCTGTAGATCCGCCAGTCGTTCACCTTGGGCTCCTCCCAAATCCGGTGATCATGCAGCGGGCCCGGTCATTTGACCCACGAGGCTACCGTCAGGCGGCCGTGTCTGCCGAGGTTCGAGCGGCCCGGCGTTCACTTCGGGCCTCCCAACAGCTCTGTCGCGAACAGGGTTTGACGGGGGGTCCGGGAGTGGCGGACGGATCGGCCGCGAGGCGGGCGCCCGGGTCGGGCGTCGGGTCGGCCTCCGGCCGGGCCGGTCCGGGGGCGGTCCGGCCGCCCGGGGTCCGGCCGCCCGGCCGTCCGCCGGACCCACCCGGCGGATCCGTGCGCCGGGTCTGCCGTCGGGTCAGCCGTCGGGAGCGGCCAGCGGCGGTGGCCGCATCGTCCCGGCGGCACGCGGCGGGCGGTCCGGCGGATCGACCAGCACGGCCAGCTTCCCGCGCAGGCCCCGGGCCCGGGCCGACTCGGGGTCGTACAGCCGGATGCGCAGGTCACGCACCGGTTCGTGCAGGCCCTCGGCGTGCCGGGCGGCGCCCACCGCATGGGCGGCCTGCTCGTAGAAGTCCTTGCATTCGTCGTGATCGTGCCGGTCCCGGCGCCACAGCACCACCGGATGGCCCGCCATCAGCGCGTCCCTCATCGCCGCCTGCCCCTCCCCGCTCGCCACCGGGCCGCAGTAGACCGCGACACAGGTGTCGTCCAGCGCCGACAGCGTGCCGTAGTACAGGTACCGGCTTCCGGAGCGGGGCGCGGCGACGTGGCCGTCGGCCGGGGCCCGGCCGTGCAGCGGCTCGTGCGTGAGCGGCCCCCGGGTCACCCCCCGCCAGCGCCTGCGCCACTCCGGGGAGGGCGGGCGCTCACTGCGCCGCAGGTCCCGGATGACGACGGTCCGGCGCATCCCGAGCGGCATGGACCGCTCGTCCACGAAGTCGTCGTCCTCGTCGTCATCGTCCTCGTGGCCCTCGACGTTCCGGTCGTCGGGGCCGCGGGCGCCGCCGTGGCCGCGGTCGAGGCCGCCGTGGCCGTCGCGTAGGGCTCCGGGGTGATCGGGCAGCAACTGCCATTCGTCCACCGGCAGGTCGAACAGCTTGCGCGGCAGGAAGATCTCGATCCCGGCCAGGTGCTCGCCGTGGTCCCCGAGGTCCAGCGCACGGTCGAGCGGCTCGCGCAGCACCGCCGCGAGCTCGTCGACGCGCACCCCCCGGTCGTCGGCGGCGACCGGGGTGACGTCGAGGCCGTCGTGGATCAGCTCCACGCTCCAGGGGTGCAGACCGCCGTACATGGACGCGCCGATCCGGACGAGCACGTCGGTACGGCCGGTGGCCACCACGTCGGCGGTGACGGCCGGAGCGTCGGGGGCGGCCCGGGGTTCCGGGATGAACGGGGGCTCCGACACGGCCCGGGGCACTGACACGGCCGGGAGCGCGGGCGCGACCGAGGGCGCGGATGGGGCCTGGAGTTCGACGGCGGGGGGCGGCACGGTCGCGGGGGCGGTCGCGGCAGCGGTCACGGGCGTGATGGCGGCGGTGCGGCCGACGCCCGCCCCTCCGTCCGGCCCTCCGTCCGTGACTCCTTCCCGCCCTCCGTCCGTGACTCCTTCCCGCCCTTCGTCCGCCTCCCGGCCGTCGATCCCGCTGAGCAGTCCCCTGATGGCACCGCTCACCGCCCAGTGCCGGTGCCGGCCGGCCTGCGCGCCGAGCCAGTCGGTGAACGCGCCGAGCCGGGCCGGGTCGATCTCACCGGGACGCTCCCGCGCCGCCTTCCGCACGACCTTCGCCGCGTACAGCAGGACGGCGTCGAGATCGACCAGCGTCCCGCCGCCCTCTTCGTCCAGGGTGCGCAGTCCGTACAGCAGGGCCGCGCCCTCCCGCCAGGTCCGCACGTTCCGGGGCACCAGGGAGCGCAGCCGTTCACCGCGCACCCGCTCCTTGACCTCCTCCACCAGGTGGACGATCTCGCCGGCTCCGGCGGGCGGCGGCAGCTCGGCGAGGTGGCCGTAGAGCCGGGCGCGGAGTTCGGCGGTGATCCCGGAGACCGGCGGCGCGAGCGCGGGCAGCGTGGCCTGGAGGGTGGTCCAGTTCGCGTACGGCGACGGGTCGTCCAGGAGGCGGAGATGGTGCCGGTCGTGCGCACGCAGCACCTCGCGCAGGACGCCGGACGTGTCGCGCCGGTCCAGCAGCTCGTGCAGCGCGGTGACCGGGACGGCGACGCCCTCCTCCCGTCGGCGGCCCTTGATCACGCCGACGACCGAGCCGAGCCGCAGGTCGAGCACGGGCCCGCCGGACAGGCCGCCGATCGGCAGGCTGCCGCCGAGCAGCAGCGCGCGGGCGTCGGAACCCGCGAGTTCGCCGGTGCCGTGCCGGACGCCCAGCTCGCCTGTCTGCAGGGACCAGCCGTACAGCCCGATCGGGGTGCGGGCGCCGGGCTCGCGGTCGCCCAGCCAGAGGCACCGCACGTCGTCCGCGCCTTCCACCCGGACGAGCGCGAGGTCGGGGAACGGCCAGGGGTCACGGAGCGACTCCGGCTCCTCGGGCCGGGGGGCCAGGAGTACGGCCGTCCCGGTGCCCGAGCGCTCCTCCCAGGCGTCGGTGGCGGTGGGTTCGGTGGTGCGTTCCTGCCAGGTCACGCGTAAGGCGCGCTGTCCTCGGCACACCGCGGCCCCCCCCTTCCCCACGACGTGGGCGCAGGTCAACAGCCAGCCCGGGGCTATGAAGAACCCCGATCCCCAGTACGGGTCACGGTCCGTTGCATACCCGTCACCCATCGCGCCGATGCGCGCGAGCGAGGGGCGCACCATCTCGTCGAAGGCGCTCATGCGGAGCCGGTGGCCGGCGGGCGAGGCGGTGCGGCCGCGGCGCCGGGTGCCGCGGGATCCGCGCCGTCCGCGGCCGTCGCCGGTTCGGTCCAGGTCAGGGACACCGTCAGGGACGACGTGCCGCCGCCCTGCGCTATGGCGCTCACGATCCTGCCCGACTGCGCCGTCAGTTCGATCCCGAAGCTGACGGACACCTCGACCGCGGCGGGCGTGTCGAGACCGGCGCGCAAGGAGCGCACGACGCCGCCGACCGTGCCGGCCAGCCCGCCCGCCATGTCGACGACGCGGTCACCGAGTCCCGTGTCCCAGTAGCCGCCCTCGTCGAGCGCCTCCCCGTCCCGTCCGCCGATCCTGGCCCAGACGACCGTTCCGTCGTCGAGCCGTACGCGTTCGACTCCTCCACCCATGACGCCCCCGTTCACCGAATGGGAGAAGAAGGCTAACTCCGGTGACAGGTGAGGGGGAGGGGCGAAACGGACCGCACGGTCCGCCCGTCGCCCCGTTTCGCCCTTGTCGCGCCGCTCGCCCTACTCGTCGTCCTCGTCGTCGAGCCGGGCGAGCCAGGTCGCGAGCCGCTCCACGGGCACCTCGAAGTCCGGGTTCAGATCGACGAACGTGCGCAGTTGCTCGGCGAGCCACTCGAAGGTGACCTCTTCCTCGCCGCGCCGCTTCTCCAGCTCCTCGATCCCCCGGTCGGTGAAGTACATGAACTGCCTCTCCTGCGAATCCACCCGGCCCCTGTGGGCCCGCCTACAGCCTATGCAGAGACGCCTTGACTTTCCCCATCCGCGATATATCGTGTTTCCCAGAAGACGCGATATGGCGTGTCCGTGTCCGGCCAAGGAGGCCCCATGTCCGAGTGGTCCATCGCCGACCCCCAGAAGCTCACCTTCGACACCCCGGTGCACGACCTGCACGTCCGCATCGTCAACGGAACGGTGAACGTCGTGGGCACGGACGAGGGTTCCGCACGCCTGGAGGTCACGGACATCGAGGGCCCACCCCTGATCGTCACCCACCAGGGCGGCACCCTCACCGTCGCCTACGACGACCTGCCGTGGAAGGGCTTCCTCAAGTGGCTCGACCGCAAGGGCTGGCGCCGCAGCGCGGTCGTCACCCTCGCGGTCCCCGCCGACACCCGCGTCGAGGTGGGCGTGGTCGGCGCCGGCGCCGTCGTCTCCGGGATCAACGGCTCCTCGGTGATCAAGGGCGTGACCGGCGACACGACCCTCGTCGGCGTCTCCGGCCAGGTCCGCGCCGACACCGTCTCCGGAAACCTGGAGGCCCAGGCCGTCACGGGCGACCTGCGGTTCCACTCCGTCTCGGGGGACCTGACCGTGGTCGAGGGCTCGGGCTCCTCCGTCCGGGCCGACTCGGTCAGCGGCTCCATGATCATCGACCTGGATCCGGACGGCCCCACCGACGTGGGCCTGACCAGCGTCTCCGGTGAGATCGCGATCCGCCTGCCGCACCCGGCGGACGCGGAGGTGGAGGCCAACACCGCGAGCGGCACGATCTCCAACGCCTTCGACGGACTGCGGGTGCAGGGCCAGTGGGGCGCACACAAGATCACCGGCCGGCTGGGCGCGGGCAACGGAAAGCTCAGGGCCACGACGGTGTCCGGCTCCATCGCCCTGCTGCGCCGCCCGCCGGGCGAGGACGAGCCCGACGACGCCCACGAGGCCCGTGCCGGCTCCCCGGCCGACGGCCCGACCGACGGCACGACCGACAAGAAGGTGCTCTGACATGCCTCCCGTCTTCGCCCACGGGCGCCTGCGCCTGTACCTGCTCAAGCTGCTCGACGAGGCCCCGCGCCACGGATACGAGGTGATCAGGCTCCTCGGGGAGCGCTTCCAGGGCCTGTACGCCCCTTCGGCGGGCACGGTCTACCCCCGGCTCGCCAAGCTGGAGGCCGAGGGCCTGGTCACGCACACCACGGAGGGCGGCCGCAAGGTCTACGCCATCACGGACGCCGGCCGCGCCGAACTCGCCGACCGCGGCGGCGAGCTGGCCGACCTGGAGCTGGAGATCCGCGAGTCCGTGGCGGAGCTCGCCGCCGAGATGAAGGCCGACGTGCGCGGCGCGGCCGGCGATCTGCGGCGCGAGATGCGCGCCGCCGCCTCCGAGGCCCGCCGGGGCTCCGGGAGGAACGGCGGCGAGGCGGGGCCCCCCGGGGAGAGCGGCGACCTCGGTGACAAGGAGTCCTGGCGCGCCGCCAAGGAGGAGATGCGCCGGGTCAAGCAGGAGTGGAAGGAACAGGCCCGCCGCGCCAAGGACGAGAGCCGCCGGGCCCGCGAGGAGGCCCAGCGGGCCCGCCACCAGGCGCAGGAGGCCCAGACGCGGGCGCGGGCCCAGGCGCAGGAGGAGATGCAGCGCATCGCCCATCGGGTCCAGGAGCGCGTGCAGGACCACTTCACCCGCGGCGACTGGCCGACCGGCGTACGCGAGGGCCTGACCGAACTCGCCAAGGAGTTCGGCGAGTTCGGGAAGGAGTACGGCAAGGAGTTCGGCAAGGACCGGGGCTTCGGCCGCGCCGCCGAGGGTGCGGGCACCGCCCCGCACAAACCGGCCGCCGCGGCGCCGGAGTACTCCGTGCCCCCGGAGGACTTCCCGGCCGAGTACGAACCGTCCTGGGCGCACGAGGCGCCCACCGGCGAGCCGGCCCGCGACCTGGACCGGCTGCTGGACCGCTTCCGCGACGACATCCGCGACGCGGCCAGGGACCACGGCGTCACCGCCGGCCAGCTCCAGGAAGCCCGCGGGCACCTTTCGGCGGCGGCGGCGCACATCGGCGCGATACTGCGCCGCCCGAAGGTCTGACCCGCCGGCGGCCGCGGTCCGCGCGGTGGCGTGCTCCGGCCATCACCGGAGCACGCCGCCCGCGGGCAGCCTTACTCGCTGGTCAGGACGATCTTCCCGAACTGCTCGCCGGACGCCAGCCGTTCGAAGCCCTCACGGGCCCGGTCCAGGGGCAGGATCTCGTCGATGACGGGGCGCACGCCGGTGGCGGCGCAGAAGGACAGCAGGTCCTCCAGCTCGTCCTTGGTGCCCATGGTCGAGCCGACGACCTTCAGCTCGAGGAAGAAGATCCGGGTCAGTTCGGCGTGCGTGGGACGGTCACCGCTGGTGGCGCCGGAGATCACGAGCGTGCCCCCGGGCCGCAGGGACTTCACCGAGTGGGACCAGGTGGCGGCGCCCACGGTCTCGATGACGGCGTCCACCCGCTGCGGCAGCCGGGCTCCCGACTCCACCGCCTCGACCGCGCCGAGCTCCAGCGCCCGCTTCCGCTTGGCCTCGTCCCGGCTGGTCGCGAAGACCCGCAGTCCGGCCGCCTTGCCCAGCACGATGGCGGCGGTGGCGACACCGCCGCCCGCGCCCTGCACGAGGACCGAGTCGCCGGGCCGCACCCCGGCGTTGGTGAACAGCATCCGGTAGGCCGTCAGCCAGGCCGTCGGCAGACACGCGGCCTCGGCGAAGGACAGTTCCTTGGGCTTGGGCAGGATGTTCCAGGTCGGCACGGCGACCTGCTCGGCGAACGTGCCCTGGTAGCGCTCGGTGAGGATGGAGCGGGGCTCCTTGGGGCCGACGCCGTGGCCGCTCTGCCCGATGACGGAGTGCAGGACGACCTCGTTGCCGTCCTCGTCGATCCCGGCGGCGTCGCAGCCGAGGATCATCGGCAGCTTGTCCTCGGCGAGGCCCACACCGCGCAGGGACCAGAGGTCGTGGTGGTTGAGGGAGGCGGCGCGGACGTTCACCGTGCTCCAGCCGGGCCGGGCCTCGGGGGCCGGACGCTCCCCCAACTCGAGTCCGGTGAGCGGCTGGTCGCGGTCGATTCGGGCGGCGTAGGCAGCGAACATGGGCTCGACGATAGGTGCGCCGTGCAGCGGGCGGAACCGCGGGGGGCTGTGACACATGCCCTCTTGCGCAAGGGCACCCGACCGGCGCAGCCCGGCGCACGGCTCCGTACACCGCCCCGGCTCCTGCCCGTGCAACAAGGGCGGACGGTCAGGTGACCGGTCGAAAAGAACGGCCCCGCCGGGTCGGGCGGGGCCGTTCGAGTGGAGCTGTCCGGCGCGACGTCAGCGACGGGCGACACCCGCGGCGCGGGCGGCGGCCGCCACCGCCGCCGTCACCGCGGGAGCGACCCGCTCGTCGAACGGCGACGGGATGACGTAGTCGGCGGCGAGGTCGTCGCCCACGACGGCGGCCAGCGCCTCAGCGGCGGCGATCTTCATGCCCTCGGTGATCCGCGTGGCCCGCACCTGCAGCGCGCCGGCGAAGATCCCGGGGAAGGCCAGCACGTTGTTGATCTGGTTCGGGAAGTCCGAGCGCCCGGTCGCGACGACCGCCGCGTACTTGTGCGCCACCTCCGGGTGCACCTCCGGGTTCGGGTTGGCCATCGCGAAGACGAAGGCGCCCTCGGCCATGGAGGCGACCGCCGCCTCCGCGACCGTGCCGCCGGAGACGCCGATGAACACGTCCGCACCCGCCAGGGCGTCCTCCAGCGAACCGGTGATGCCGGCCTTGTTGGTGAAGGAGGCCAGCTCGCGCTTGACCGGCGTCAGGTCCTCCCGGCCGACCGACACGACGCCCTTGCGGTCCGCCACCGCCACGTCCCCGATGCCGGCCTCGACCAGCATCCTGGCGATGGCGACACCGGCCGCGCCGGCGCCCGAGATGACGGCCCGGAGCTGCCCGATCTCACGGCCGCTCAGCCGGGCCGCGTTCCGCAGCGCCGCGAGCGTCACGACGGCCGTGCCGTGCTGGTCGTCGTGGAAGACCGGGATGTCCAGGCGCTCCTGCAGCCGGCGCTCGATCTCGAAGCACCGGGGCGCCGAGATGTCCTCCAGGTTCACTCCGCCGAAGGAGGGAGCGAGCCGGACCACGGTCTCGACGATGTCGTCGACGTCCGTGCAGTCGAGCGCGATGGGCACCGCGTCGACTCCGCCGAACTGCTTGAACAGGATGGCCTTGCCCTCCATCACCGGGAGGGAGGCCTCGGGGCCGATGTCCCCGAGTCCCAGCACGGCCGTGCCGTCGGTCACGACGGCGACCACCGAGGACTTCCACGTGTAGTCGTTGACCAGTTCCGGCTGCTCCGCGATCGCGGTGCACACGCGCGCGACGCCGGGCGTGTACGCGAGGGAAAGGTCGTCCTTGTCGCGGACCGGAACGGTGGCCTGCACGGCCATCTTGCCGCCGCGATGAAGCGCGAACGCCGGATCGAAGGAATCGAGGGGCTCGGCCCCGTCCTGATCCGTTGTGTTGTCGCTGCGAGGATTGACGATCTCCGCTGCCACTTTGTCTTACCCCTTAGGTATGCATGGTTTGAGGGTCGACCACTCCTGGTGAGGGGTGGGCGGGCACCGCGCAGGCCCGGTTACCGATACGTACGAGCAGCTGCGCGACGGGCGCGCCGCACACGCGCCCTGAGCCCCGGATGAGGGGTGTAAAGAACCTTCTTACCGGACGGACGGTGCTGACGACGAGTCCATTAGGTGCAAGGTCACATCTGGGAACCAGAAAGCCACACAGGGGTGACACGCGGCTGACAGGACGGTCACACCGTTGGCAAGAGCCCTGCTGGATGGGAAAAACCACGATCTTCGCCGACCACATGGTGAGACGGGTAGAAGTTTTTGCGGCCGGAGGCCCGGATCCCCGCAGATGGTCCGGGGTGCGGGGCCGGGGAGGGCCCGTCCTGACGTGGTGGAGGGATCACCCGTTATCCGATTTTGACATTGCGACTCCCCTGGATGGGCTAACCCGAATGGCAAGATGCCGTAAACCCACGAGGTCGCGACACCCGAAGGTGTGTGTTTCCGTCGACCCATCGGCACCTCTCTCCACCCGCCGGAGGAACCACCATGACCGCAAGCTCCACCCGTCGTACGACCGCCGCGCACTCCCGGCTAGCTGCGGTCGGTGCGATCGCGGTCGCAGGCGCCCTGCTGCTCACCGGCTGCGGTGACCAGACCAAGGACAGCGGCAACGACTCCGGCAGCTCGTCCGCCGGCAGCGCCCCGCTGGCCGACAAGCTTCCCAAGGACATCCGTAGCAGCGGCGTCGTCCGGGTCGGGTCGGACATCGCCTACGCCCCGGTCGAGTACAAGGACAACTCCGGAAACGTCGTCGGTCTCGACCCCGACCTGGCGGCGGCCCTGGGCAAGCAGCTCGGGGTGAAGTTCCAGTTCGAGAACGGCACCTTCGACGGTCTGCTCACCGGTCTGCGCTCGGACCGCTACGACATCGCGATGTCGGCGATGACGGACAACAAGAACCGTCAGGAGGGCGTCGACCCGGACACCGGCAAGAAGGTCGGCGAGGGCGTCGACTTCGTGGACTACCTGACCGCCGGTGTCTCCATCTACACCCGCAAGGGCGACACCAAGGGCATCACCACCTGGGAAGACCTCTGCGGCAAGAAGCTCGCCGTGCAGCGCGGCACCACTTCGGAGGACCTGGCCAAGGAGCAGGCCAAGAAGTGTCCGAGCGGCAAGAAGCTCGCCATCGAGGCCTTCGACGACAACCAGCAGGCCCAGACCCGGCTGCGCTCGGGCGGCGCGGACGCCGTGTCCGCCGACTTCCCGGTCGCCGCGTACGCGGTCAAGACCTCCGGCGGCGGCAAGGACTTCGAGGTCGTCGGCGACCAGGTCGAGGCCGCGCCGTACGGCATCGCCGTGGCCAAGAAGGACACCCAGCTGCGGGACGCTCTCAAGGCCGCGATGGACGCCGTCATCAAGAGCGGCGAGTACGGCAAGATCCTGGAGAAGTGGGGCGCGCAGGACGGCGCCGTCAAGCAGTCCGTGATCAACGGCGGCAAGTGACCCGCGGACCCGAAGCGGCCACTGAGAGGCAACACCCGTGACTGACATCGACAAGTCGGCGGCCGGGGGGCAGCACACTCCCCCGGTCGGCCCGGAGGCCATCAAGGCGATCCCGGTCCGGCACTACGGGCGGTACGTCACCGCCGTCATCGCCATCGCGCTCCTCGTCGCGATCATCTACGCCTTCAGCCAGGGCCAGATCAACTGGCACGCGGTTCCGGACTACTTCTTCGACGACCGGATCATGAAGGGTGTCGGCAAGACCCTTCTGCTGACGGTCCTGTCGATGCTGATCGGCATCGTGGGCGGCATCGTCCTCGCGGTGATGCGGCTGTCGAAGAACCCGGTGACCTCGTCGATCGCCTGGTTCTACATCTGGTTCTTCCGCGGCACCCCGGTCCTGGTCCAGCTCTTCCTCTGGTTCAACCTGGGCCTGGTCTTCGAGTACATCAACCTGATGCCGTTCTACAAGGACTACTGGTCGAACTTCATGACGCCGTTGCTGACGGCGCTGCTCGGCCTGGGTCTGAACGAGGCGGCGTACATGGCGGAGATCTGCCGGGCCGGCCTGCTCGCGGTGGACGAGGGCCAGACCGAGGCGGCGCACGCCCTCGGTATGAGCCACAGCAAGACGCTGCGGCGGATCGTCATCCCGCAGGCGATGCGCGTGATCGTGCCGCCCACGGGCAACGAAGTGATCAACATGCTGAAGACGACCTCGCTCGTGGCGGCCGTCCAGTATCCCGAGTTGTTCCGCTTCGCCCAGGACATCGGCCAGAACTCCGGTGCGCCGGTGGAGATGTACTTCCTGGCCGCGGCCTGGTACCTGATCATGACCTCGGTGCTGAGCGTGGGTCAGTACTACATCGAGCGCTACTACGCCCGCGGCTCCAGCCGCCAGCTGCCGCCGACCCCGTGGCAGAAGGTGCGGGCGAACGTGCTGTCGCTGGGCGGCCCGAGGGGAGCGGTGGGCGCATGACCGACAAGCTGAGCAAGAGTGACGCCGTCCCCACGGGAACGGCCTCGATGGTCAAGGCGGAGGGCGTTCACAAGTCCTTCGGCCACGTGGAGGTGCTCAAGGGCATCGACCTGGAGGTCAAGCAGGGTGAGGTGTTCTGCCTCATCGGCCCCTCCGGCTCCGGCAAGTCGACCTTCCTGAGGTGCATCAACCACCTGGAGAAGATCAACGCGGGCCGTCTCTACGTGGACGGCGAGCTGGTCGGCTACCGCCAGAAGGGCGAGAAGCTGTACGAGCTGAAGGACAGCGAGGTCGCGCTCAAGCGCCGGGACATCGGCATGGTCTTCCAGCGCTTCAACCTGTTCCCGCACATGACGGCGGCGGAGAACGTCATCGAGGCGCCGGTCCAGGTCAAGGGCGTCGGCAGGGCCCAGGCCAAGGAGCGTGCGATGCAGCTCCTGGAGCGGGTGGGCCTCGCCGACAAGGCCGGGAACTACCCCTCGCAGCTCTCCGGTGGCCAGCAGCAGCGGGTGGCGATCGCCCGGGCGCTGGCCATGGACCCGAAGCTGATGCTGTTCGACGAGCCGACCTCGGCCCTCGACCCGGAGCTGGTCGGTGACGTCCTTGACGTCATGCGCGACCTCGCCGAGTCCGGCATGACGATGGTCGTCGTCACCCACGAGATGGGCTTCGCCCGCGAGGTGGGCGACAGCCTGGTGTTCATGGACGGAGGCGTGGTGGTCGAATCCGGCCATCCACGCGACGTCCTGACCAACCCCCAGCACGAGCGGACCCAGTCGTTCCTGTCCAAGGTGCTCTGAGACTCGGCGGAGTCTCACCGGAAGAGGGGCGGTACGGAATTCTCCGTACCGCCCCTCTTCCGCCGTTCGGCATGGCCTCACCTCACCGCGAGCAGCAGCGTGTCCGAGGGCGAGCTCCACACCGGGCGGGCCTCGTCGAAGCCCTTCTCGCGCAGTACGCGCGCGTGCCACGCCGGGGACGGCATGTCGCCGTCGGCGTGCTCGCCGTAGATCTCGAAGCGGCGGGCGGTCGGCTCGGCCAGGACCGGGTCCTCGGCGGCCACCCGCCACCAGTCGGCCCAGTCCAGCGCGCCGTCCCGCTTGGCCTGATCCATGCGGGCGTGCCGCAGGGCGCGTTCGGCCGCGTTGATCCGCGGGGTGCTCTCGTCGATCATGTGGTCCGCGTTCATGAACACACCACCGGCGCGCACCAGCTCCGCGAGCCGTCCGTAGAGTGCCGCGAGGGGTTCGCTGTGCAGCCAGTGCAGGGCCGTGGCGGTCAGCACCGCGTCGTAGGAGTCGTACGGCAGCCGAGCCGCCCAGTCGGGGTCCTTGAGGTCGGCGGTGACGAAGGAGACGCGGTCGTCGCCTTCGAAGGTGCCGCGGGCGATGGCGAGCAGGGCCGGGTCGAGGTCGACCCCGGTGCTGGTGGCGTCGGGGAAGCGGGCCAGCAGCCGGGCGGTGATGGTGCCGGTGCCGCAGGCGAGGTCGAGGACGCGCGGCGCGGTGCCGACGAGCGCCTCCACCATGTCGAGCATGATCCGGAACCGCTCCTCGCGGTCCGGCATGTACCACTCCTGCTGCCGGTCCCAGCTCTCCTGCCAGGCGGCCCAGTCGGTTCCGCTACTGGTACTGGTACTGGTGGTCATGGAAGCCCCGTCTCCTCACGCACGCGTAATACCCTGGAAGCACGACCGGCTGTTACCCGACCGCAGACACGACCATAGAGCGCCTCCGTAAGGACTACAAGTGGAACTGGCCTATTACTCGGATTACGCCGTACGTCTCGTCAACAGCGAGGAGCCGGTCCGGGGCAAGGACTCCCTGACGTCGGTCGAGGCCGTCCGCGACCTCTTCGGCGCCAACGCCTCGGCGGCCCGCCGGGCCGCCGACGCCGACGTCACCCGCTTCCGCTCGGTGCGGGCCCGGCTGCGTTCGGTCTTCGAGGCGGCCGACGAGGGCGACGAGACCCTGGCGGTCGACCTCCTCAACTCACTGCTGCTGGAGTTCCCGGTCAGCCCGCAGATCTCCGGCCACGACCACCGCGACGAGGACGGCCGCCCGCTGTGGCACATGCACCTGGCCGACCACCCCTCCAACGCCACCGCCGGCTACGCGGCCATCGCGGCGATGGGCCTCGCCTTCCACCTGACCGAGTACGGCGTCGACCGGCTGGGCCTGTGCCAGGCGGCCCCGTGCCGCAACGCCTACCTCGACACCTCCACGAACCGATCCCGGCGCTACTGCTCCGACCGCTGCGCGACCCGCGCCAACGTGGCCGCCTACCGGGCCCGCAAACGCCTGGAGGCCGACCGGTCGGCGAACAGCGGCCGCACCGCGGAGAACGCCCAGCGAGCGAGCGCCAGCGGCGAACGCTGACCCGGCCGCGGCGGCCGGTACCGCAGCCTCGCCCTGCCCAGGACCAGTTCGTCGGGCACCACTCCGTAGTCGGTGCTGTCGCCACCGGCGTAGGGGTTGTCCCCGAGCACCCACCAGCCGCCCTCGCGCCGCTCGGCGGCACGCTTGACGACGAGCAGGTCCTGCTGGAAGGGGTGCCGCAGCACCACGACGTCCCCCGGCCGGACCGCCGCCCCGTACTGCAGGAGCAGCCGGTCCCCGTGATGCAGCGTGGGCACCATGGACGGACCCGTCACCTCGGCCAGCCCGAAGGGCGCCCCGGTCCTCCCCCGCTCGCTCTCCTGCGACAGCTCCGGCATCCCGGCACCTCCCCGGTCCGTTCCTCCACCAGTCCCAGTGTGACCCTGGACTTTTGTCCTAAGCCCTAGGGGGCACTCACGAAAACAGGTCCCTCAGGGAGTAATGTCGCACCTGAGAAGACGATCACGAGGAAGGAATGCTCCATGCTTTCCCGCCTGTTTGCCCCCAAGGTCAAGGTCAGCGCGCACTGCGACCTGCCCTGCGGCGTGTACGACCCGGCCCAGGCCCGCATCGAGGCGGAGTCGGTGAAGGCCGTCCAGGAGAAGATGGCCGGCAATGACGACCCGCACTTCCAGGCGCGTGCCACCGTCATCAAGGAGCAGCGCGCCGAGCTGGCGAAGCACCACGTCTCCGTGCTGTGGAGCGACTACTTCAAGCCCCCGCACTTCGAGAAGTACCCGGAGCTGCACCAGCTGGTCAACGACACCCTGAAGGCCCTCTCGGCCGCCAAGGCGTCCACCGACCCGGCGACGGGCCAGAAGGCGCTGGACTACATCGCGCAGATCGACAAGATCTTCTGGGAGACCAAGAAGGCGTGATCTCCTTTTACGCCCTCTGACCTGCTTGTTCTTTCATTGCAGCGTCTCCCTGGCCGCACCCGGTCCGCAGGCCGCCGAGCACGGCGTCCATGACGGTCCGGGTGCGGTCCTTTTCGTCCGGCCGCCCTCGCCCGCCGCGCTCCGCGCGCCACGGCCGGCGCCCGGCGGGAACCCGGCGGCGCCGAGCGCGCCCCGCCGAGATCCTCTCGTTCACCCCACGTCGAGCCGGGCGGCGATTCCGGTCACGGTGACTTCGACGGTGACCCGTTCCACGGCATCGAGGGCGGCGAGGTGGGAGATGACGGCCTCCGCCACCCGGTCGTGGACGTTCCGGGCGACGTCCAGCGCCCGCCGGCCCCCGGACAGGACGCAGCGCACCTCGATGTGCCATCCCGAACCGTCCGGCGACCGGCACGCGCGGACGCCTGCCTCGGGCGTCCGGTGCGGCGGGGCACCCGGCCGCGCGGACTCCGCGGCTGCCGCCAGGCGATGGGACAGACGGGGTTGCAGGCCCACCACGCCGGGAACCGCGAGGGCCGCCTCGACCGCGGCACCGGGAAGTGTGGTCGCGCCGACGACGGTCATCACGTGCCGCCGACGGTCGGGAGGCCGGGACGCGGGAGCGGCTCCGGCTCCGGCTCCAGGACGTCGATCACGGCGATGTCGACGGCGGTCACGGCCAGACCCAGGTCCTGTCCGGCCGAGTGCAGGACCGATCGGCGCACCTGGCGGACCCGGTCGGGCAGGGGGCGGTCGAGGGCGGCGGCCAGGGTCATGGTCACCCGCACGTCGGCGCCTTCGCCCACGAGTGCGAGCCTGCACGTCGCGGCCCTGGCACCGGGGACCGTGTCCGCGGCCCGCCGGAGTACCTTCGCCGCGGCGCTCTCGGCGATGCGCAGCTCCCGGTCCGGGTCGGCGAGGGGCAGCAGCCGCCCGAGCCGTACCTCTGCCCTGACGATGTTCATGACGCGGTCGGTGAGTGCGCGGGGGCCGGGCGTGTCCTCGAAGCGCAGCCCTCGGCTGGCCGCGTCCACCGCGGCCAGCCCTTCGGCCGCCTCGCGGCAGTGAGGGCAGGAGAGGGTGTGCGGGTCCGCGGCCGGCGACGCGTCCCGGGTCCGTTCCCAGACCCGGCTGAGCAGCCGGCCGCAGGGCAGGGCCTCGTCACCCGCGAACGGGGGGACGTCGGCGGCACCCGGCTCGGAAACGGTCCCGTGGGCTCCGAGAGGTCCGTGGGGCCACGCGTGCGGGTCGTCTAGCGCCATGGGCCCATCGCCTCCTGCAGGGACCGGCGCGCCCGGAACAGTCTGCCGCGCACCGTGGGTTCGCTGGTCCGCGTCACATGGGAGATCTCCTTGTAGGACAAGCCCTGCACCTCTCGCAGGATCCAGCAGAGTCGCTGTCCGGCGTCGAGATCGCCGAGTGCGCGGGACAGCGCGGCGGTGGCCGCCTCCTGCTCGGCGGACCGGGCGGGCTGGCTCCAGGCGTCTCCCGCCGCGGGCTCGGCGACGGCGTCCAGCGAAAGGGGCGGCGGCCGGCGACGGCGCATGGTCAGGCAGCGGTTGACGGTGATCCGGTAGATCCAGGTACGGAACTCCGCGCTGTGGCGGTATTCCGGCAGTCGCCGCCAGGCACTGACGAAGGCGTCCTGAACCGCCTCCTCGGCGTCCTGGGGATTGCCGAGCATGCAGTGGGCCAGGGCGAGGAGAGGCCGGCCGTGCCGCTGGACGAGAACGGCGAAGGACTCCTCGTCCCCCTCGGCCGCCCGTACGGCCAGCAGGCCGTCCGGCAGGTCGCGCCCCGGCAGGTCGCGCCCTGTCAGGTCGCGGCCCGGCGACGGGGAGACAGCGCTTTCGATCATGGCGACCCCACACAAGGCTCGGACCGGCCGGGTACCCGACGCGTCATGTGTGATGCACGTCACACTCAATGTCCGTGATGAATGGGGCGTCCGATATGTCCAACGTCTAGAAGGCACCGCACCGGTGTCCCAGCGACCGATCGAGGCGACCGCCATGACGGACAACATCACCAGCGTCGGCGGGGGCGGCCGGCCCGAGGCGGGCGTGAGCGCGCTCAAGGGCCGCACCGGGGCGGGGGCTCCGGCCGAGACACGGGGGAAGACCACCATCGCGGACGGTGTGGTGGCCAAGATCGCGGGCATGGCGGCCCGCGAGGTACCGGGCATCCACAGCCTCGGCGCGGGAATGGCCCGTGCCTTCGGCGCCATGCGCGAACGCGTGCCCGGCGCGGGCGGAGGCGGGGCCGTCACGCGAGGAGTGAAGGTCGAGGTGGGTGAGCGGCAGGCCGCGGTCGACCTGGACGTCGTCGTCGAGTACGGCGTCTCCATCGTCGACGTCGCCGGCGACGTGCGCACCAATGTCATCAGCGCCGTGGAGCGGATGACGGGCCTGGAGGTCGTCGAGGTGAACATCGCCGTCGGCGACATCCACCTGCCCGACGAGGAGGAAGAGGCCGAACCGGACGAGGGCCGCGTGAGGTGATCCACCACCGCGCACCGAGCGGGCGCGGGCGATCGCGCGCACGGTGGCGTGCGTAGGCGGGACGGGTGAGTGCGAGATGAACACAGCTACGACGGGCCTCGCAGCCGGTATGGCCCTGGGCTTCGCCGGCTACTTCGGCGGCTTCTGGGCTTTTCTGCTGGTGCTCGTCCTGGGCGCGGCGGGGCTGGTCGTCGGCCTCGTCGTCCAGGGTGACCTCGACCTCCGGACACGGAGGCAGCGGTGAGTACCCGGCCCGCTCCCCCGGGCGAGGGCTCGAGCCCGCCGGCGCCGGCCGCCGGGCTGCCGCCCCCGGCCGAACGGGGCGCCACCGTCATTCCGGACAGGGTGGTCGCACGTATCGCCGCCCAGGCCGCACGCACGGCCCAGTCCCGGCGCGCCGCCGTCCCGCCCGATCGGGGCGCCGCGGCGGCGCCCAGTGCCTCCGCCGCGGTCCGTACCGGATCGGTGCGCCTGCACCTGACCATGGACCTGCCCTACCCGACCGACGTCCCCCGGGTCTGCGAGCGGATCCAGCAGGACGTGGCGGAACGGGTCGCCGAGTTGACCGGGCTGCGGGTGGGAGAGGTCCTCCTCACCGTCCGGCGGCTGGTGACCGCCGCCGACGTGAGCCGGGGGCGGGTCCGGTGAGCGGCGACGCGGGCCGGATCGCCGGGCACGCCGGACAGGAAGGGCGATCGCGATGACATCCGATACCGGTCCTCCGGGCCGCACCCCCGCATCGACCGCGCACCGGGGCGCCGTGCCGCTGACGAAGGAGCCCGGCCCGCCCGAGCGCGACACGTCCACCTCGGACCTTCCTCCCGGTGGGCGCGACAGCGGGTACCGAACCCACCGCGCGTGGTCCACGCGTCGCCTCACGGCGGCGCTGGTCGCCGCTGTGATCCTCGTGGCCGCGGTCGCGGCGCTGGTCGACGTCGTCGCCGTACGGGCGGGACGTCCGGCGGCGGCCTGGCGACGGCATCTGACCGACGATCTGGCCACCCGCCCGGTGGACGACGTGTGGATGCTGACGGGAGCCGCCGTGGCCGCCGCCGTGGGGGTCTGGCTGACCGTCCTGGCCCTCACCCCCGGTCAGCGCCGCTGGCTGCCCCTGCGCACCCCCGCCGGGTGCCCCCGGCTGCGTGCCCACCTGGACCGCGACGGCGCCGCCGGGCTGCTGCGTGACGCCGCGATGCGGGTCCCCGGAGTCGGCGCGGCGCGTGTCCTCGTCGGACGCCGCCGCATCAGGGCCCGCGCGGACGTCCGCTTCCGCGACCCCCAGCGGGTGAAGGACGACCTCACCGCCGTCCTCGGCGAGGAACGCGACCGGCTGGCCCTCTCCCGTCCTCCCCGTGTCGTCGTACGGGTGCGGCGACGCACCGGCTGACCGACAACCGGACCACCTGGAGGCCGCACCATGAAGCCGCGATCCGCGACCAACCGCAGTCTGCTGGCCCTTGCCGGACTGGTTCTGCTCGGCGGCGGGCTGCTCGTCCTCTTCGCCGGACTCGACCTCTACCGGCGACACGGCCTGATCCCGCCCGCGGGCTGGCCCCTGACCACCCCGGACGACGTCCTGCTCGGCCCGGCCGACCGGGCCCGCTGGAGCAGCCAGGGCTGGTGGTGGCCGGCGGTCATCGCCGCCCTCGTCCTCGCCGCCCTGCTCGCCCTGTGGTGGCTGCTCGCCCAGCTGAGCCGACGCCGCCCCGGCCCCCTGCCTGTCGGCGGCACACCACCGCAGGAGGGCGTCGAACTGCGCGACCGCGCACTCAGTGACGCGATTGCGGCCGAGGCCGGCGCCCTGCCAGGTGTCGATGACGCGGCCGTACAGATCACCGGCCGACCGGCCCGCCACAGCACCCGCATCAGGCTCACACTCACCCCCGAGGGCGCGCCCGGCGCCACTCTCGGTGCCCTCTGCGAAGGCCCGCTCAGCACCGCTCGTCGGTCCACCGGCCTCCCTGACCCGCCCACCGAGGTCCGCCTGCGGGTCACCCGCCACAGACCACACCGCGTGGAGTGAGGAGGAGACCGACCATCCCCCGACCGATGTCCTCGCGGTCTGCCGCAGTTCGCGAGGGAGTCGGCACCTGCTAAGGAGAAATCATGATCATCCTGGGCGTCATTCTGCTTGTCGTCGGCTTCCTCACCGGCATCTCCATCCTGTGGACCATCGGGATCATCCTGTTGGTCATCGGAGCCGTCCTGTGGATCCTCGGCGCGATGGGACACGCCGTCGCCGGTCGACGCCACTACTGGTGATCGGGGCGGGGGATGACGGCGGCCGTCGGCCGTGCGCCCGCGCGCGGCGGACCGGCGGGTCCCGACGGCCGTGAGACCTCGGTCTCCCGGTCGCCGGGACCCGCCGTGGTGCGGACGCGGCCGCGGTCGGCTAACTCGCCACGTTGCTGCCGTCAGCTCGACGGAGAAGCTGTGTCGCCGGACGGACGCGGGTGACGGGGCAGAGGTACCGGCTCGACCTGTGGACGCGTCGGGCAGCGGCCCGTGGTCGGCGTGGTGCCGGAGCCGGTCAGGAGGTCGCCCATCTGCCGGAGCCGGTCAGGAGGTCGCCCGTCCTTCGCGGGGAGGGGCGCTTTCCTCCTCTGTCTCCATCTGTTGGATCCCCAGGTGCGTCAGCGTGATCATTTCGGGCGTGTTGCCCCTCCCCCAGTCGACGACGACCCAGCCTTCGCCCGCCAGATACGTACAGGCGGCGGCCAGATCCTGTTCAGGGATGCCGAGGTCCTCGCGGAGCTCCGCCCCGTCGACGCCCAGGAGGCGATTGCCCTCAGCGGCTTGGTACAGCGCCCGCATGATCTTGTCGCGGTACTCCTTCCGCTCACGCAGCATGGCCATGATGTGCCCTCCTCTACCCCCCTCGTCCGGGCCGAGGTCGATGTCCTCCGCGACGGCTGTCGCGACGGGGCGTGCCCTGGGTCGTGTTCGCAAAGTCGCGTCGTTCGCCCGCAGGGCGGGCGTCGCGGCGCAGGCGTGACTTTGCGGACACGACCCAGCGGCGGTGTCCGCCACCGACCGGCGGTATCTCCGGGTCCGATGGCGGCCGACCCCCGGCAGAGCGTCGCTGTAGGGGAAGTCAGCCATCCGCTCGTCGTGCTGAGCGTTGAGCCGGTGGATCAGAACGCCTCCGACGACGATCAGGACGAGCAGCACGGCGGCGGCGATGGCAGTCATACGCCCCTCACCCCCGTCGACGGGCCGCGGGGCGCCCGGTCGAGCCGGGACGACGGCCTACCCGATCCACCGTCGGTCTCCCACGCCTCTACGCCGCTCTCGGCACCGGTCCCGTCGTCCGGGGCCTCCTGGGCCGGGACGTCGACGCCGTCGCCGGCCATCAGGTGCGCGGCTGCCTCCACCCGGGTCTCCGGAGGAATCACCAGGACGTCTCGGCGGCCGTCGGGCAGGGAGAGAGTCAGCCTGTGCGGGTCCTGAGTCTCGGTGGAGCATCCCACCCGCACGCTGCGCCCGGCGACGGACACCCAGTGCGGGATGACGGGCCAGTAGGCCGGATGCACGGTGATACCTGTGATGCGGCCCCAGTGTTCGCCCAGCGCCGCCGTCAGTGTGGGCAGTTCCCGGGTGAGGGCACGGGAGCGGGGCCACCACATGCCGTCCAGCCCGCCCGGCGCGGGCGTCAGGGACACCCGGGCCGGCGGCGACGGCGCGCGCCTGCTCGATGCCGTACGGTCAATGGTCACGGGCATGACGCGGACCTGTCCCCGGGCTCGAGGGTGCGGCCCGGCGTTGTCGATCACCGGAAACGGCACCTGCGGCTGAGCCGGTACGCGAAGAACTCCCGGTTCCTCCACACTACTCCGCCTACAGGTCCGAAAAGCCGGGTTTGACCAGGTATTTTCCTGCTTGCGGAACCTGATCTCCGGTGTCCGGTATCGGGCCGGTCAGAGCCAGTCCTTCCGCTTGAACGCCGCGTACAGCAGTGCGGACAGGGTCACGATGACGGCTGCCGAGGTGATGAATCCGGACTGGCGGCCGAAGCCCGGGTAGGGGAGATTCTGGCCGTAGTAGCCGGTGATCGCGGTGGGTACGGCGATGATCGCGGCCCAGCTCGTGACCTTCTTCATGATCAGGTTCATGCTGTTGGCCTGGACCGAGAGGTTCGTCTCCATGACCGAGGCCACCAGGTCCCGCAGCGATTCCGTCCATTCGGTGGCCCGCAGCACGTGGTCGTAGACGTCCTGGTAGTACGGGACGAGGGGGTCGGTGATCACGTGCAGGCCGGGGCGCATGAGGGTGTTGACCACCTCCCGCATCGGGAGTACGACACGGCGCAACTGGACGAGCGATTTGCGCAGCGCGAAAGCCCGGCGCTGCACGGCCTCGATCTCCCGGCGCGCGGCCACGAAGAGCAGACCCTCCAGCTCCTCGATGCCGTCGTCCAGTTGCTGGACCGCGGCGAAGTGACCGTCCACGAGATGGTCGAGCAGGCCGTGCAGCAGGAAACCGACGCCGTGGCCGGTCAGGTCCGGGCTGTCGTCCCAGCGGGCGAGGACCTCCTCGATGTCGAGACCGTCGTCCTTGCGGACGGTGATCATGGCCTGTGCGGTCAGGAACACGGCGATCTCGCTGTACGTCAGTTCCGCACCGTCCGGGCCGACGGTCACGGCATAGGCACTGAGGAACTCGTGGGTGCGATAGCGGTCGAGTTTCGGCCGCTGCCCATGCTGTGCGGCATCCTCCAGAGCCAGTTCGTGGATGCCGAACTCCTGGCCGAGCATGGCGAACTCGGCGGGCCCGGGCCGGTACAGGTCCAGCCACAGGACCGATGCCCGATCGGCCAGATGCGCGGAGACGTCACTGGCGGGAAAGTCCTCCAGGACGAGGGTGCCGTCGTGATACAGCCGGGTGCGCGTCACCATGGCTCGAGGCTAGACCGTCGCGCCCGGATCATTCCATTTCGTCCGGATTCCCAGCGCGGCATGCTCCGAAGATCTTCGGTGGGCGGCGCACCCCGTGCATGCCCGCCGGCTTTCGCACCTCGCGCATGCCCGCCGGCTCGCGCATGCCCGCCGGCTTTCGCGCGCGCCGTTCGCGCGCTCAGCCCCCCGGTGGCGGTTCCTCGCCGAAGACCCAGGGCGCCAGTACGACCTGCCAGCCGTCCGGGTCCTCGAAGAGGACGGCGCCGCGTTCGGTCCAGTAGGGGTTCGCGGCGGGTACCGGGCTGTGGCCGTGCCCGGTCAGCCGGCGGGCGGCGGCGGCCACGGCCCCGGGGCCGCGCAGGTACAGCACGAGCTGGTTCTCCGGGTGCGGCTCGGGGATGCGGGGCGGATCGCCGTGCTGGAGGAGTTCCATGTGCACCGGGGTGCCGGGCAGACCCAGGACGATGCCGTCGTAGCCCGCGTGGCCGCGCCACTGGGCGAGCACGGGCAGACCGAGGACGCCGCGGTAGAAGACCACGACGTCGTCGTAGTGCGCGGTCGGCCGGGCGAACCGGACCGCTCCCACATCGAGGTGGCCGGGCCAGGAATGCGTCATGGCACGAGGCTGGCACGCGCCGGCGCCCGGCGGATCGGGCCGCGGACCTACAGCGGGAGACCGATCCCGCCGGGCGGGCGCACCATGAACACGTCGACCGGGTCCTCGGCCTCCACGACGAAGCCGTGACGCTCGTAGAGCCCGCGGGCGGCGCTGCCCCGCAGGACGTCCAGCGCGACGGTCGCCCCTCGGGCGTCGGCGCGCTCCAGCACGGCGCGCAGGACGGCGGAGCCGAGCCCCCGGCCCTGGTGCCCTGGGGCGAGGTAGAAGTGCTCGAGCCACTGCCGGTCCCCGGCGGCGGGCCGGACCGTGACGCAGCCGGCGAACTCGCCGCCGCTCAGGATCACCGACGTGTACCGGGTGGAGAAGGAGTCCCGCAGCCGCTGCCGGACCCGGTGCTCGTCGTAGCGTCCGAGACGTTCCAGGTCCGGGCGCATCACCTCGGCCCGCAGCTCGGCGATCGTCTCGATGTCCGCGGCCGTCGCGGACCGCGTCGACCAGTCCGCGGCGCGTTCCCCCGGGGCCGTGTCCGCCCGCCCGCCGCCCGCTGCCGTCCCCGTGTTCATGGCTGGAGTATCGCAGTCGCGCCGTGCCAAGCTGTCCGGATGAGCCTGGAGGACCTGGTGCGGCTGCGGCGGGTGCGCGACCGCATGGACCGCGAGTACGCCGAGCCGCTCGACATGACCGAGCTGGCCCGTGGCGCCCACATGTCGCCCGGCCATTTCCAGCGCAGCTTCCGCAAGGCGTACGGGGAGACGCCGTACAGCTATCTGATGACCCGCCGGGTGGAGCGGGCCAAGGCGCTGCTGCGGCGCGGAGACCTGACGGTGACCGAGGTGTGCTTCGCCGTCGGCTGCACCTCCCTCGGCTCCTTCAGCTCCCGGTTCACCGAGCTGGTCGGCCAGACGCCGAGCGCCTACCGGGCCGGCACCCACGAGGAGAGCGCGGTGATCCCCTCCTGCGTGGCGCGCTCGTTCACCCGGCCGCGCCGCAGGCCGTACTGAACCTCCCGGGCCCGGACTCCGGCCCGCGCCCCGGCGATCACTTCGGCCGGGACTTCCGCGCGGGGCGGTGCGGTTGGGCCTAGCGTGAGGCCATGGACCTGAAACTCAAGCAGTGCTTCATCGCCGTGGACGACCACGACAAGGCGCTCCACTTCTACTGTGACGTGCTCGGCATGGAGGTCCGCAACGACGTGGGCTTCGAGGGGATGCGGTGGGTCACCGTGGGCTCGCCGCTGCAGCCGGACGTGGAGATCGTGCTGGAGCCGCCGGGCGCGAGCCCGGACATCTCCCCGGCCGACAAGCAGGCGATCGCCGAACTGCTCGCCAAGGGGCTGCTGCGCGGCGTCATCTTCACCACCGCCGACTGCGACGCGCTGTACGAGCGGGTCCGGGAGGCCGGCGGCGATGTGCTGCAGGAGCCGACGGACCAGCCGTACGGGGTGCGGGACTGCGCGTTCCGCGACCCGGCCGGGAACATGCTGCGGTTCCTCCAGCGGCCCGCGGACCCGAGTGCGGGCCGCTGGCCCGTGGACCCCGAGGCGGGCTGAGACTCCGCGCGCCCGACGCGGCCGGCGCCCTACGATCCCGGCCATGGACACCATCCGCTGGACGTACGCCTTCGCCGACCGCCCCTTCGGCCGTCTCGCCGAGGCCCACGCCTTCTGGACGGCCGTCACGGGCACCCGGCTCTCCGGATTCCGCGGCGAGCTGCAGGAGTTCGTGACGCTGCTGCCGGACGGCGCGGACCCCTGCCTGAAGCTGCAGGGCGTCCTCGACGGGGACGGCGGGGCCCATCCGGACTTCTTCGTCGACGACGTGCGGGCGTTCATGGCGGCTGCCGTCGGACTCGGCGCGGTGACGGTCGCCGATCACTCGGACTGGGCCGTGCTGCGCTCCCCGGGCGGGCAGCCGTTCTGTGCCGGGGCCTGGCAGGGGGAGAAGGTGCGGCCGCCGGTGGTCGGGGGCAGCCGTCTGGACCAGGTGTGCCTGGACGTCCCGCCCTCCGGGTTCGACGCCGAGAGCGCCTTCTGGGCGTCGCTGACCGGCTGGGACCTGCTGACCGGGTCCCGGCCGGAGTTCCGGGTGCTCAGGCCGCCGGCCGGTCAGCCGGTGCGGATCCTGCTCCAGCGGCTCGACGACGACCGTCCGCCCTCCGCCCACCTCGACCTCGCCTGCGCGGACACCGGCGCGGTCCGGACCCGGCACGAGCGGCTGGGCGCCACCCACGTCCAGGACGGGCCGCACTGGACGGTGATGCGCGACCCGGCCGGCGGCACGTACTGCCTGACCGGCCGCGACCCCGGCACGGGCGCCCTGCCGACGGCGGCCGGGTAGCCGTGGCCGGGTACGGGCGGAGGAGCAGCCGCGCCCCGCGCCGGCCGGGGTCCGCACGGCCCGGTGCTGCCCGCACGGCCCGGTGTCGTGGGCGGCGACGGTGCGCGTCGGCACCGCCCGGTCAGCCCCAGGGCTCCACGTCCACCACGGCGTCGACCGGGACCGGCCCGTACACGTGCGGGAACTCCTCGCCGTTCGGCGGCATGGCCTCGTACCTCACCGGCACGCCGAGCAGGGCCGGGTCCACCACCAGGACGACCAGATCGTCCGGGCCCTCGTACCCGCCGTACAGGAAGGCCGCGATGCGCGGGAGCTGCTCGCGGGTGGAGAAGTGGACGAACCCCTCCTCCTGGAGGGTGCGGCCACGGGTGGACACCTCGTAGGTGCCGCGTGCGCGGGCCGCGTCCCACAGCGCGCGTTCGGTGATGTGGACGATGTGCGGAAGCTTCGGCATGCGGCCACGCTACGGCTCCGGCCCGGCCGCGCGCACCGGCGAGAAACGGCCGGTGCGCGGTCTCGGCGCGGGTTCAGGACGGCCGCGTGCCGCCGGCCGCGCCGGGCCGCGTGGGTTCGGTTCCGGTCTCCGGGGCGCCCGTTACGGCCTGCTCGGTGTGCTCCGCGCGGGACGCGCAGTCGGGGTTGCGGCAGGGACCGGGGCCCCACTTCGGCACCCACGCGCCCAGCGTCTTGTGCCGGCCGACGACCGTTTCGACGGGCTGCCCGCAGACGGGACAGACACTGTTCTCGCTGCCCATGTCCTCAGGGTAGGGCGGCCGGGGGCTCAGCGCTCCCTGCGGTAGGTCCGCACGATCACGCCGTTGCCGAAGGTCCGGACCGACTCCAGGGCGAACTGTGTGATCCCCGCGCCGGTGCCGAACATCCGCATGCCGGTGCCGTAGACGATCGGGTAGCTCTTGACGACGAGTTCGTCGATCTCGTCGAGCAGACTTCCGGCGAGCCGCGAGCCCCCGCAGAGATAGATGTCCAGGCCGCCCTGCTCCGCCTTCAGTTCGCGCACGCGGCCGACCACGTCGTTGGCGACGATCTCGACGTTCGGATCGGGCGAGGTGCCGAGGGTGCGCGAGGCGACGAGCTCGCGCAGATGGGCGTAGGGGCTGGTGATGCCCTCCTTCAGCGCCAGTTGGTAGCTGCCGCGGCCCTGGACGACCGTGTCGAACCGCCGGTTCTCCAGGTGGTCCAGGCCGAGGTGCGCGCGGGCCTGGGAGGCCAGGGTCTCCGGGAACTCCGTCCGGAGGAAGTCCAGGTACTCCTCGTCGAGGAAGCGGAACATCGCGGCGGCGTCGCCCTGTTCGTCACCGATGAAGCCGTCGAGCGAGCAGGCGACGAAGTACGTGAGCTTTCGCAAGCGGGTCTCTTTTCGTAGGCTGCGGAGCGGCGGGATGACCACTTCGCTTGTAGTGCTTCATTTGTAGTACTCCAGACGTAGTGGTTGCAAGGTGTCTCCGGGACGGGATCCGGTCCGGGTTCAAGTGGGAGAAGGGATTCCGCATGGCGGGCAATCCGGAGCGGCGCGCCGCGCTGGTGGACGCGGGCGTCGCCGTACTGGCGCGGGAGGGCGCGCGCGGGCTGACCTTCCGCGCGGTGGACGGCGAGGCGGGTGTGCCCACCGGCACCGCCTCCAACTACTTCACCAGCCGTGACGACCTGCTCCGCCAGATCGACGCCCGGCTGCACGTGCGGCTCGCGCCGGACCCGAAGGTGCTGGAGTCGCTGCTGGCGGGGCCCCGCGACCGCGCCCTGGTCGCGGCCTTCATGCGGGACCTCATGGACCGCGCGACCCGCGACCGCACCGGCTACCTGGCCCTGTTCGAGATGCGCCTGGAAGCCACCAGGCGCCCGGAACTGCGGGCCTCCTTCACCGCGTCGCTGCGCGGCGACCTGGAGCAGGGCATGGAGTTCCACCGCACGGCCGGTCTGCCCGGCGGTGACGAGACCGTCGCCGTGCTCTACCTCGCGATGCTCGGTCTCCTCCTGGAACACCTCACCCTCCCCGGCGTCCTGGACGGAGCCCTGGAGGGTGTGACCGTGCCGGAGGGCCTGGTCGAGCGGATCGTGCGGACGGTCGTACCGGAGGCGTAGCGCCCGGCGGGCCGGCCGCCCGGGGGGCGCGCGCCCCTGACGGACGAGCGGCGGGTCCCGCGCACGGTGGGGGTGCGCGGGGCCCGCCCGGGCCGGAGTCCCGGTGACCGTGCGGGGTCAGGAGCCGCACGGTCCCGGTGACTCCGGGGTCCTCGGCCGGCCGTCGGGCGACGGCCGGCTCAGCTGCTGCGCCGGGTCACGAACTCGGCCAGGGCCAGCAGTCCGCCCGCGGTCTCCGGCGCGGGGACGGCGCGGGCCAGTTCCTGCACCGCCCGGGCCATCCGGTCGGCCGCCTCGGCCTGCGCCCAGTCCCGGCCGCCGGCCCGTTCGACCGCGAGTGCCGTACGCGCGATCTCCTCGCCGCCCCCGTCCTCCCCCTCGGCGTACGGCTTCCCGTACAGCGCGGCGAGTTCGGCCCCCGCCGGGGTGCCGGAGGTCAGCGCCGCCACCACCGGCAGGGACTTCTTGCGGGCGGCGAGATCCGCACCGGCCGGTTTGCCGGTGCGCCGCGGGTCGCCCCATATGCCGATCACGTCGTCGATGAGCTGGAAGGCTAGGCCGGCCTGGCGCCCGAAGCCGTCCAGCGCCGCCACGTCCTCCTCCCCGGCGCCCGCGAACAGCGCACCGAGCGCGCAGGCGCAGCCCAGCAGCGCGCCCGTCTTCGCCTCGGCCATGGCGAGCACCTCGGCCAGGGTCACCTCCTCGGGAGCGCGCGACTCCAGTGCCGTGTCGGTCTGCTGCCCGGCGCACAGCTCGACGACACAGTCGGCGAGCCGGGCGACCGCCGGTCCGGAGACCGGGTGCGGGTCCTCGGCCAGCAGCCGCATGGCCAGCGCCTGCAGCGCGTCCCCCGCGAGGATCGCGTCGGCGTCCCCGAACACGGTCCAGGCCGTGGGCCGGTGTCTTCGGGTGGTGTCCCGGTCCATCACGTCGTCGTGCAACAGCGTGAAGTTGTGGACCAGTTCGACCGCCACGGCGGCCCGTACGGCCGCCGCCGCGGCTCTCGGGCCGCCGAGCGCCGCGGCCGCCGCGAGGACGAGCGCGGGCCGGATCGCCTTGCCCGCGTTTCCCGCCGCCGCGGTGCCGTCCGCGTGCTCCCAGCCGAAGTGGTAGCGGGCGATCCGGCGCATCGAACCGGGCAGCGAGTCGACGGCCGCGCGCAGTTCCGGGTCCACCACGGCCCGGGTCCGCTCCAGCAGCGCCGTCGCCTCCTGCCCGTCCGGCGGGCCGGCGGCGGCGCCACCGGTGGACTCGCGCGGTCCACGCGGTCCGGGTGCGCGCTGTCTGGTCTCCGTCATGAAGTCGGCCATGGCTCCCCCTCGCGATGCCCGCGGACGGCGGCGCCTCCGCCCGGGGTGAACGCATACCCCGAGGATGTACCCGCCCCGGAGGGCGGGGACACGGCGGCGCGGTGCGCGCAGGTCACCTCCACCGGCCGATCTCGACGTTCTCCAGCACGCCGAGCGCGTCGGGCACCAGGACCGCGGCCGAGTAGTACGCCGTCACCAGGTACTTGATGACCGCCTGTTCGTTGATGCCCATGAACCGGACGGACAGGCTCGGCTCGATCTCGTCCGGGATGCCGGACTGCCTCAGCCCGACGACGCCCTGGTCGGCCTCACCGGTGCGCATGGCGATGATCGAGGTCGTGCGCTCCGCGGTGACCGGGATCTTGCTGCACGGGTAGATCGGCACGCCGCGCCAGGTGGGGATGCGGTTGCCGCCGATGTCGATGGTCTCCGGGACCAGTCCGCGCTTGTTCAGCTCACGCCCGAACGCCGCGATCGCGCGCGGGTGGGCGAGGAACAGCTTGGTGCCCCGGCGGCGGCTGAGCAGTTCGTCCATGTCGTCCGGGCCGGGTACGCCGTCGTGCGGCTGGATCCGCTGGTCGTACTCGCAGTTGTGCAGCAGCCCGAAGTCCCGGTTGTTGACCAGCTCGTGCTCCTGACGCTCCTTCAGCGCCTCGACCGTCAGCCGCAGCTGCTGCTCGGTCTGGTTCATCGGCTGGTTGTACAGGTCGGCCACGCGCGAGTGGATGCGCAGCACGGTCTGGGCGATGCTCAGTTCGTACTCGCGCGGCCGGGCCTCGTAGTCGACGAAGGTGTGCGGGATGTCCGGCTCGCCGCTGTGGCCGGCCGCCAGCTCGACCTCCTTCTCACCGAACTTGTTGGTCCGCTGCTCGGGGATGGAGCGCAGCCGCCGCAGGTGTTCGCGCAGCGAGTCGGAGCGCTCGGCGACCTGCTCGAAGTCGTCCCGGCCGAGGACCAGCACCGTGCACGCGGTGTCCGCGCGGGCGGTGTACTCCCAGATGGAGTCCGGGTCCAGCAGCGCCGCCTCGCCGAAGTAGGCGCCGTCGGCGAGGACGCCGAGGACCGCGTCGTCGCCGTACGGACCGGAGCCGATCTTCTCGACCCTGCCGTGGGCCAGCAGGTAGACCTTCTCGGTCCGGGCGCCGAAGGAGGCGATGACCTCTCCCGGCGCGAAGTTCCGCTGGCGGCAGCGCCGGGCCAGCTCGGTGAGGACCTCGTCGTCCTCGTACGAGCGCAGCGCCGGCAGCTCGCCGAGTTCGGCCGGTACGACCTCCACCTGGTCCCCGGTCTTCACGAACGTGATGCGGCCGTCGCCGACGGCGTACGTCAGCCGCCGGTTCACCCGGTACGTGCCACCCTGCACGTCCACCCAGGGCAGCGAGCGCAGCAGCCAGCGGGAGCTGATCTCCTGCATCTGCGGAACCGACTTGGTGGTGGTGGCCAGGTTCCGCGCTGCCGCCGTGCCGAGAGACTGCTGCGGCTTGCCCTGCTCCGTGCGGACCTCTTCGCCTACCGACATATGGGAATGCCCTCTCATGTATGCCCGGCGCCGAGTCGCACACCGGTCTCACGAGCAAGCTTCCAACACGTAACGTAGCCGTGCCATTACCCGAAAGAGCGGGAATGGATCATCGCACTACTGGGCAGAAAGTGGGATCTTGTCCAGCGGCACCCCGGATGCGCGAGCTGTCCGGATCGGCTCGCACGGTGTGCGAACGAGGTGGTCCGGGACGTCCGTTTTCGGTAGAAGCAGCTTTACGAGTGGGCCGCGACCGGCGGCCGACCGGGCACAGCACGAAGGAGGCGGTCATGGCCCCACCCATGTCCGCGAGCGCGTTTCTGGCCGCTCTGCGAGCGGAGGGCGCGACGGTCGTCGAGGTCGGCGACTGGCGGCACCACAACCGCAACCACAAGGGCCCCTGGGGCCCGGTCCACGGCGTGATGATCCACCACACGGTGACCCGGGGCAGCGCCCGCACCGTCGAGCTCTGCCGCGACGGGCACGCGGAGCTCCCCGGCCCGTTGTGCCACGGCGTGATCACCAAGGACGGCGGGATCCACCTGGTCGGCCACGGCCGCGCCAACCACGCCGGGCTCGGTGACGACGAGGTGCTGCGGGCCGTGATCGCGGAGAAACGGCTGCCGCCCGACAACGAGGCGAACACCGACGGCAACCGGCACTTCTACGGCTTCGAGTGCGAGAACCTGGGCGACGGCGACGACCCGTGGCCCGAGGCCCAGCTGGACGCGATCGCGCGGGCCGCGGCGGCCGTGTGCCGCCACCACGGCTGGACGGAACGGTCGGTGATCGGCCACCTGGAGTGGCAGCCGGGCAAGGTGGACCCGCGCGGCTTCCCGATGACGTGGCTGCGGGAACGGGTGCGGGACCGCCTGAAGTCGTAGCCGGCCGCGGCCACCGGGCGACAATGGGGGCGTGACCAGCACCGGCCCGCTCGCCCCGCGTCTGCCCTCGCCTCTGCAGGAGGTACGGGACGACCGGTTCGACCGGCGCGGTCTGCGCCTGCTCCTCAAGCGGGACGACCTGATCCACCCGGAGCTAATCGGCAACAAGTGGCGCAAACTGGCCCCCAACATCGAGGCGGCGCGGGGCCGGGCGCTGGTCACCTTCGGCGGCGCCTACTCCAACCATCTGCGCGCGACGGCCGCGGCGGGCCGGCTCCTGGGAGTGCCGACCACCGGCGTGGTCCGGGGCCAGGAGCTGGCCGGACGGCCGCTCAACCCGTCGCTGGCCCGGTGCGCGGCCGACGGCATGCGACTGCACTTCATCGACAGATCGACATACCGGCACAAGCACGAGCCGGGGACCCGGGCCGCGATCCTGCGCGCCGCCGGCGCCGAGCACGCGTACGTCGTCCCCGAGGGGGGCAGCAACGCCGCGGCCGTGCGCGGCTGCCGCGCCCTGGGCGAGGAGCTGGGCGGTCACGCCGAGGTCGTCGCAGTGGCCTGCGGTACCGGCGGCACGCTCGCCGGGCTCGCCGCCGGCCTGCCCCCCGGCAGCCGGGCGCTCGGCATACCCGTGCTCAAGGGCGGCTTCCTGGCCGCCGACGTACAGGCCCTGCAGGAGGACGCCTTCGGCGCCCGCAGCGGCACCTGGTCCCTGGACGACCGCTTCCACTTCGGCGGCTACGCCCGCACGACACCGGCCCTCGACGCCTTCGCACAGGACTTCGAGCAGCGGCATTCCCTGCCCGTGGAGCGTCTGTATGTCGCCAAGATGCTCCACGCACTGGCGTCCCTGGCCGGGGAAGGCGCCTTCGCGCGCGGGACGACCGTCGCGGCGGTGGTCACCGGGCGGCCCTTCCCGTAGCCCGGCGCGAGCGGGCCGGGCGCCCCGGCGCCCCCTAGGCCGCCTCGCGGTAGGCGGCCGCCTCCTCCAGGTCGAGCCTGCGCAGCAGCGCGCGGAGCATCTCGTCGTCGATGTAGCGGTGGTCGCGGAGCCTGACGAACACCGCGCGCTCGGCGCTGATCATGTCGCGGGACAGCCGGCGGTAGGTGTCGTCGACGGACTCACCGGTGACCGGGTTGACCTGGCCGAGCCGCTCCCAGACGGCGTTGCGGCGGCGTTCCAGCACCGAGCGGAGGCGCTCGGCGAGCGGCGGCGGCAGGGCGTTGCGCTCGTCGGAGAGCAGTTCCTCCAGGCGGCTCTCCGCGGCCAGGGAGGCCTGCGCCTGGGCGTTGGCCTCGGCCAGCGTCTCGGCCTGCCGGTCGCGGCTGGGGAACTTCAGCAGGCGGATCAGCGGCGGCAGGGTCACTCCCTGCAGGACCAGCGTGCCGATGACGGTGGTGAAGGTCAGGAAGAGGATCAGGTTGCGCTGCGGGAAGGCGTGGCCGCCGTGGACGGTCAGCGGGATGGAGAAGGCGATGGCCAGGGAGACCACTCCGCGCATCCCGGCCCACGAGGTGACCATCGCCCCCCGCCACGTCGGGTTCTCCTCGCGGGTCCTGATGCGCTCCGACATCAGGCGGGGCAGGAAGGCCGCCGGATAGACCCAGACGAACCGGGCGAGCACGACGACCACGAAGACCACGACCGCGTACCAGGCGGCCGTGACGCCCTCGTACTCGCCCAGGCCCTTCAGGACGACCGGGAGCTGGAGGCCGATCAGGGCGAAGACGGCGGACTCCAGGATGAAGGCGACCATCTTCCACACCGCGTCCTCCTGGAGGCGGGTGGCGAAGTCGACCTCCCACGCGCGGTGCCCGAGGTAGAGGGCGACGACCACGACCGCGAGGACGCCGGAGGCGTGCACCTGCTCGGCGACGGCGTAGGCGACGAACGGGATCAGCAGGGAGAGCGTGTTCTGCAGCAGCGGTTCCCTCAGGTGCGTGCGCAGCCAGTGCAGGGGCGCCATGAGCAGCAGGCCCACGCCGACACCGCCGACGGACGCGATCAGGAACTCCTCGATGCCGCCCGCCCAGGTGGCGCCCTCGCCGATGGCGGCGGCCAGCGCCACCTTGTAGGCGGTGATCGCGGTGGCGTCGTTCAGCAGGGACTCCCCCTGCAGGATCGTGGTGATCCGGGACGGCAGCCCGACCCGGCGGGCGACCGCCGTGGCGGCGACCGCGTCCGGCGGCGCCACGACCGCGCCCAGCACCAGGGCCGCGGGCAGCGGCATCCCGGGGATGACCAGATAGGCGGCCCAGCCGACGACGACCGTCGCGAACAGCACGTACCCCACGGACAGCAGCGCCACCGGTCTGAGCTGCGCGCGCAGGTCGAGGTAGGAGCTGTCGCTCGCCGAGGTGTACAGCAGCGGGGGCAGCACGAGCGGCAGGACCACCTCGGGGTCCAGCCGGTAGTCCGGCACGCCGGGGATGTAGGAGATCACCAGGCCGGCCGCGACCAGCAGCAGGGGTGCCGGCAGCGGGGTACGCCGGGCCGCGCCGGCGACCGCGGCACTCCCCGCCACCAGCAGGAGCAGCGGCATCACGTCCATGGTCCTCGCCCACCCTCGTTTTTCCGCGCGGTCACCCGCACGCCCGTCGTAACCTGGCAATCATGAAACAGTGCACGCACTCCGACGCGCTGCCGCACCCTCAGCCCGAGCCGCTCACCGAGACGTGCCCGGAGTGTCTCGCGCAGGGCACACATCCGGTGCAGCTCCGGCTCTGCCTGACCTGTGGCCACATCGGCTGCTGCGACTCCTCGCCGGGACGGCACGCCACGGGGCACCACACGGAGACCGGCCACCCGGTGATGCGGACCTTCGAACCCGGCGAGGACTGGCGCTGGTGCTTCGTCGACCACGTACTCGTGTGACACTTCAGGGAGCGGCCGCCGCCGACGGTTCGGGCGTGTGACGCCGGGGTACGTCAACCCGGCGCGCGCTCTTCCCATTTGGGCCCGCAAACCCTCTAGACACGGAGCGTATCCACAGCTTTACTGTGAGTGACGCCAGGGGGTTGGGGCCCCGGGGACAGAAACGTTCGGAGCGCGATAGCGTCACCGCGGAACCACGTACGCGTTACCCCGGGGGGCGACCCTCGGCCCCGTAAAGCTTGTACCACCATGGAGGTGAGGGTGTCCCAGATCGCAGGCGAGCCCGCGACCCAGGACTTCGTGGAAGTCCGGCTGCCGGCTGCGGGTGCCTACCTGTCGGTGCTGCGGACGGCCACGGCCGGTCTGGCGGCCCGCTTGGACTTCACCCTGGACGAGATCGAGGATCTGCGGATCGCCGTGGACGAGGCCTGCGCGATCCTGCTGCAGCAGGCCGTGCCCGGCTCCGTGCTCAGTTGTGTCTTCCGCCTCGTCGACGACTCGCTCGAGGTCACGGTGTCGGCGCCGACCACCGACGGTCACGCCCCCTCGCGGGACACCTTCGCCTGGACGGTGCTCTCCGCACTGGCCGGGAAGGTCTCGTCCGCCGTCGACGAGGACAAGACCGTGTCGATCAGCCTCTACAAACAGCGCGGCGCGGGCCCCGGGCCGGCGTGAGGAACGGGGACGGGCCGGTGCGGGACGAAGAGCGCGGCACACGGGAGCTGCCGGCGGAGGGCCAAGGCCCCACGGACGGCGCCCGACGCATGGCTGACGGCATCGACGGCATCCCCGAGCAGGCCAGGCCGCACCCGGAGGACGACTCCGCTGAGGCCGCCGGCGACGGTGCCGTGCAGAGCGCGCCTCCGAAGGCACGCGGCGGATCCGGGTCCGCCGCCCGCGCGGGGGCGAGGGCTCGGGGAAGGGCTACGGGCGGGACGATGAGCGAGCACGAGCGAAACGCGGAGGACGACGCGGTGGGCGCCGAGGCCGTGCACGCCACCCATCACGATCCCCAGGACCGCAGCGGGGCGCGTGCGATGTTCCTCGAACTGCGCCGGCTGAACGCGGGCAGCGCGGAGTACGCGGAGCTGCGCAACCAGCTCGTCCGGATGCACCTGCCGCTCGTCGAGCACCTCGCCCGCCGCTTCCGCAACCGGGGCGAGCCGCTGGACGACCTCACCCAGGTCGCCACGATCGGCCTGATCAAGTCCGTCGACCGCTTCGACCCGGAGCGCGGCGTGGAGTTCTCCACGTACGCCACCCCGACCGTGGTCGGCGAGATCAAGCGGCACTTCCGCGACAAGGGCTGGGCGGTCCGGGTGCCGCGGCGGCTGCAGGAGCTGCGCCTCGCGCTGACGACGGCCACGGCCGAGCTGTCCCAGCTGCACGGCCGCTCGCCCACCGTTCACGAGCTGGCCGAGAAGCTGGCCATCTCCGAGGAGGAGGTCCTGGAGGGTCTGGAGTCCGCCAACGCGTACTCCACGCTGTCCCTGGACGTCCCCGACACCGACGACGAGTCCCCCGCGGTGGCCGACACCCTCGGCGCCGAGGACGAGGCGCTGGAGGGCGTGGAGTACCGGGAGTCCCTCAAGCCCCTGCTGGAGGACCTGCCGCCCCGCGAGAAGCGGATCCTGCTGCTGCGTTTCTTCGGGAACATGACCCAGTCGCAGATCGCGCAGGAGGTGGGCATCTCCCAGATGCACGTCTCCCGGCTGCTGGCCCGCACCCTGGCCCAGCTCCGGGAGAAGCTGCTGGTGGAGGAGTGACCGGACCGGAGCGGGCCGTCTAGTCGGCCCGGCCCGGACCCTTGATCCCGAGCGCCCGGGTCGTCGCGGGGCTCACCAGGAGCACCAGGGCCGCGACCGCCACGACGGCGAGGGCGATGCCGCCCGGAATGGCCATGCTGTCGGCCTGGAGCAGGTTGTAGGCCACCGGCAGGGCCATGAGCTGGGTGATCACCGCCGGCCCGCGGCTCCAGCCGCGGCGCAGCAGCAGGCCGCGCGCGGCGAGCAGCGGCAGCAGCGCCAGTACCAGCAGAGTGATCCCGCCGGTCACGGCCTGCTGACGGTCGTCCGGGGCGCCGGTGAGCCCGAGGACCAGGATCCACACACCGCCGATCACCAGGGCGGCACCCTCCAGCGCGGCCAGCGCCGCCGCGTACGTCAGCCGGCGCGGGCGCGGCCCGGAGTCCGCGGGGGCTTCGGCGGTGTCCGGGGCGGGGTTCTGCTCACTGCTCACCCCTGAAGGGTATCCGCCGGCCGTCCGGAGCGGCCGCGGGGAAGTGCCGTGCGCGGCCGCCGCGCCGGCGGTCCACGTGGGCAGGCTCACGCCCTTCCTCTTACCGGATCCCTACCTCGGTCTGGGCCGGGTACCCCCCAGTAGGTACGCTGCCATCCATGCGTGCACTTCTCGTGGTCAATCCGGCGGCAACCACCACAAGCGCACGCAGGCGTGACGTGCTGATCCACGCGCTGGCGAGCGAGATGAAGCTCGAGGCGGTCACCACCGAGTACCGCGGCCACGCGCGCGACTTGGGCCGGCAGGCCGCGCAGAGCTCCGACATCGACATGGTCGTGGCCCTCGGCGGCGACGGCACCGTCAACGAGGTGGTCAACGGCCTGCTGCACGCGGGCCCCGACCCGGACCGGCTGCCGGGCCTCGCCGTGGTGCCGGGCGGCTCCACCAACGTCTTCGCCCGCGCACTCGGTCTGCCCAACGATCCGGTCGAGGCCACCGGCGCCCTGCTGGACGCCCTGCGCGAGCGCAGGGAGCGGGTCGTCGGCCTGGGCCTTACCTCGGGCACGCCCGGCACCGAGGACGAGTCGGTCCCGGCGCGCTGGTTCACCTTCAACGCGGGGCTGGGCTTCGACGCCGGCGTGGTCGGCCGGGTGGAACAGCAGCGCGAGCGCGGGAAGAAGTCGACGCACGCGCTGTACGTACGGCAGGTGATGCGCCAGTTCCTCGGTGAGCAGCACCGCAGGCACGGCACGATCACGCTCGAACGTGCCGGCGCGGACCCGGTCACCGATCTGGTGGTCGCCATAGCCTCGAACACGTCCCCCTGGACGTATCTCGGCAATCGCCCGATGTACACGTCACCTAAGGCCTCGTTCGACACGGGCCTCGACGTACTCGGTCTCAGCCGTCTGTCCACGGCCGCGGTTGCCCGGTATGGCACCCAGTTGCTCACTTCGTCCCCCGAGCGGGGACCCCATGGGAAGCATGCCGTCTCACTCCATGATCTGGACCGCTTCACCTTGCATTCGAAGGTGCCGCTGCCGCTTCAGATGGACGGTGACCACCTGGGGCTGCGTACGAGCGTGACGTTCACAGGCGTACGCCGCGCACTGCGTGTGATTGTGTGAGCGGAAGAGGCGAAAGTCCTTTCACTCGAACGTTTAGGCCAGGGTCCACCCCATGGAAGTACGGCTGTGACCCAGTCGACACCGAGGAATCAAAAAAAACTTTCCTGAAGGGGTTGTATCCGCCGCTGAGGTTTGCGAGTCTCTACGTGGCGATCGGGACGGCCCGCAAGACCGGCCTCCACTGATCACCGGAACCCCTCTTCAAACCACAGGACCACGCCGGGGAAGACCCGACGATCGGCCCTTCACTTGTTGAGGGATTCGTGAAAGCGTTCACATTCACAAGCAACTTGCACGTAATACCAAGGAGAGGTAGCAGCCATGGACTGGCGTCACAACGCCGTTTGCCGCGAGGAAGACCCCGAGCTCTTCTTCCCCATCGGCAACACCGGTCCTGCGCTGCTGCAGATCGAGGAAGCCAAGGCCGTCTGCCGTCGCTGCCCTGTCATGGAGCAGTGCCTGCAGTGGGCGCTCGAGTCCGGTCAGGACTCCGGCGTCTGGGGTGGTCTCAGCGAGGACGAGCGCCGCGCCATGAAGCGCCGCGCCGCCCGCAACCGGGCCCGTCAGGCCTCCGCCTGACATCCCACCCCTGCTGACAGCCTGAGCTTGGCGGCGCGTACATCGCGTACGCATCTCCCGCCCCCGAGCCGCAGCGCGCAGTACCCCCGATGCGCATAGCTTCGAGCTTTAGCCCCGGACCACCAAGTGGTCCGGGGCTCAATGCTGTCCGGGCCCGGGCGGGGTCACTTCTGCGCGCGCACCGGGATGTCGAGGATCACCCTCGTCCCGCGCTCCGGCGCCGGGACCATGTCGAAGGTGCCGCCCAACTCGCCCTCCACCAGCGTCCGTACGATCTGCAGGCCGAGGTTGCCCGAGCGGTGCGGGTCGAACCCCTCGGGCAGGCCGACGCCGTCGTCCTGGACGGTGACCAGCAGACGGGCCTCCTTGGAGGTGCCGCCGCGCACCGCGGAGACCTCGACCGTGCCGGTGTCGCCCTCCCGGAAGCCATGCTCCAGGGCGTTCTGCAGCACCTCGGTGAGCACCATCGACAGAGGGGTGGCCACCTCGGCGTCGAGTATGCCGAAGCGCCCGCTGCGCCGGCCGGCCACCTTGCCCGGTGAGATCTCGGCGACCATCGCCAGCACGCGGTCGGCGATGTCGTCGAACTCCACGCGCTCGTCGAGGTTCTGGGAGAGCGTCTCGTGCACGATCGCGATCGATCCGACCCGGCGGACGGCCTCCTCCAGGGCCTCCCGGCCGCGCTCGGAACCGATGCGCCGGGCCTGCAGCCTGAGCAGGGCCGCGACGGTCTGCAGGTTGTTCTTCACCCGGTGGTGGATCTCCCGGATCGTCGCGTCCTTCGTGATCAACTCACGTTCGCGCCGCCGGAGTTCGGTGACGTCCCGGCACAGCACCAGCGAACCGATGCGGGTGCCCTTGGGCTTGAGCGGAATGGCCCGGAACTGGATGACCCCGTCGTGCGCCTCGATCTCGAACTCGCGCGGCGCCCAGCCGCTCGCCACCTTGGCGAGCGCCTCGTCCACCGGACCCCGGGTGGGCGCGAGTTCGGCGGTGGTCCGGCCCAGGTGGTGACCGACCAGGTCAGCGGCGAGGCCGAGCCGGTGGTAGGCGGACAGGGCGTTCGGTGAGGCGTACTGGACGGTGCCGTCCGCGTCCAGCCGGATCAGTCCGTCGCCGACCCGCGGCGAGGCGTCCATGTCGACCTGCTGGTCGGGGAAGGGGAAGGAACCGGCCGCGATCATCTGCGCGAGGTCCGAGGCGCTCTGGAGATAGGTCAGCTCCAGCCGGCTCGGTGTGCGGACGGTGAGCAGGTTGGTGTTGCGGGCGATGACGCCGAGAACGCGGCCGGCCCGCCGTACGGGGATGGACTCGACCCGGACGGGCACCTCCTCGCGCCACTCCGGGTCGCCCTCGCGCACGATCCGGCCCTCGTCCAGCGCCGCGTCCAGCATGGGCCGCCGGCCGCGCGGGACCAGATGGCCGACCATGTCGTCCTGGTACGAGGTCGGGCCGGTGTTGGGACGCATCTGGGCGACCGAGACGTACCGGGTGCCGTCACTGGTCGGGACCCACAGCACCAGGTCGGCGAAGGAGAGGTCGGAGAGCAGCTGCCACTCCGAGACCAGCAGGTGGAGCCACTCGAGGTCGGAGTCGTCGAGGGCCGTGTGCTGGCGTACGAGTTCGTTCATGGAGGGCACGATGCGAGCGTACCCGGGGCCGCACGGGTGCCCGAAAAACACCCGCGGGCCGCGGCGCCTGGAAGGGACCCTCAACCCTTCCGGCACCGCAGCCCGGAGCATCATCGGCCGCGGGGTGTGCGGTCCCGGCCGGCCGAAGGCCGAGGAGCCGGGGCAGTCAGGGCAGAGAGCTCCGGGTCCTCGGTCCGCCTTCCTGTGCGGGGAAGACGGAAGCTGTTCATTATTCCCTGGGGAATCCCCTTATGCATTGTGGACTAGACCACGAGGGCATGTCCATGCGCGCGAGGGCATGCGTCGCTACGGCACGCGATGCCACGCAGCCTAGCCCGCCCGGCTCAGCCGCGGGGCCAGATGGCCATGGCAATTTCGGCGAGCGACTCCAGCTCCGCCCGGGCCGCGCCGTCCCGGGCCTGCTGGGACATGCCGTGGAGCACGGCGGCCGCATGGCGGGCGAGGGCCGCGGCGTCGGTGCCGGCGGGCAGCAGTCCGGCCGCGACGTCCGCCCGGATCCGGGCGGCCAGGGCGGCCAGGGACGCCTCGCGCCGGTCCCGCAGCAGGGTCTCGACCTCGGGGCTCGTGCAGTTGGTGGCCGCGTGCGCGACCAGGCAGCCGAAGGGGCGCTCGGGGTCGGTGTACCGGGCGGCGGCCTCGCGCAGCGTGCGCCCGACGGCGGCCCGGGCGGTGGGCTCCTCGGCCAGGGCGCGGTCGGCGAAGGCGCCGTGGGTGGCGGCGTAGACCTGGACGACCTCCTCGAACAGGGACCGCTTGTCACCGAAGGCCGCGTAGAGGCTCGGGGTGCCGATGCCCATGATCCGGGTGAGGTCGGAGACCGACGTCGCCTCGTAGCCGTGCCGCCAGAAGGCCGTCAGCGCCTTCTCCAGGGCGGCCGACCGGTCGAAGGAGCGCGGGCGCCCCCGCGATCTCGACGGCCTGGCCTGCGCGTTCGTCTCCCGACCCGTCACCATGGAGAGCATTCTATAGCGAACCCTAGAGAAATACCGGTGCCACGTAGTACAGTTTTAATGTAGCGATCGCTAGAAAACAAGGCCGAGTGGACCGCGGAACCCCTGCCCGCGGCCTCCCGTTCTGTTAGATTGGTCTAAACCACATGGCACGTTTCCCAGACTTCGAGCCCTCTTGAGAACGGCAGGCCCAGCGTGGAAGTTGTCATCGTCCCGGACGCCGCGGCAGGCGGCGAGCTGATCGCCGAGGCCATGGCCGAGCTGCTGCGACGCAAGCCCGACGCACTGCTCGGCGTGGCGACCGGTTCCACTCCGCTGCCCGTCTACCAGGCACTGGCACGCAAGTGGCGCTCCGGTGCGGTGGACACCTCCGGGGCGCGCATAGCCCAGCTCGACGAGTACGTCGGGCTGCCCGCCGACCATCCGGAGTCCTACCGGTCGGTGCTGCGCCGGGAGGTGCTGGAGCCGCTCGGCATCGGGATGGAGGCCTTCACCGGGCCGGACGGCACCGCCGCGGACGTGCAGGCGGCCTGCGAGGCCTACGACCGCGCGCTCAGCGAGGCCGACGGGGTGGACCTGCAGCTCCTCGGGATCGGGACGGACGGGCACATCGGGTTCAACGAGCCGTGCTCCTCGCTCGCCTCGCGCACCCGCATCAAGACGCTGACCGAGCAGACCCGGATCGACAACGCGCGCTTCTTCGACGGTGACATCGAGCAGGTGCCGCACCACGTGATCACCCAGGGCATCGGCACCATCCTGGAGGCCCGCCACCTGGTGCTGCTCGCCACCGGGGAGGGCAAGGCGGACGCGGTCGCCGCCACCGTCGAGGGGCCGGTCGCGGCCGTCTGCCCGGCGTCGGCGCTCCAGCTGCACCCGCACGCGACGGTGGTGGCCGACGAGGCCGCCGCGTCCAAGCTCAAGCTGGCCGACTACTTCCGCCACACCTACGCCGGCAAGCCGGACTGGCAGGGCATATAGAGGACGTCCGACGCGCCCGCCCCGGCGCGCGAGGAGCGGGACGCCGGGGCCTCTGGACTAGACCAGCAGAGGGTGCGCCGGTATACAGAGGGGATCACGGAGCGTGCGGGTGGAGCCCGACGCACGAAGCCGTGCCACGATGTGAGCCGTGGCCGACGGTCGGTCGGTCGCTTTCGGCACCCGGAGCCGGGAAGGCAGAGCATGAGCACCGACGTCAGCAGTGCGGAGCACGAGGCCGGCACGACCGTCCGTACCGCGCGCGTGCCCAAGTACTACCGCTTGAAGAAGCACCTGCTCGACATGACGGAGACGCAGGCGCCGGGCACGCCGGTCCCGCCGGAGCGCACGCTGGCGGCCGAGTTCGACACCTCCCGCACGACCGTCCGGCAGGCCCTGCAGGAGCTCGTCGTCGAGGGCCGGCTGGAGCGCATCCAGGGCAAGGGCACCTTCGTCGCCAAGCCGAAGGTGTCCCAGGCGCTGCAACTGACCTCCTACACCGAGGACATGCGCGCCCAGGGTCTGGAGCCCACCTCGCAGCTGCTGGACATCGGGTACATCACCGCCGACGACCGGCTCGCCGAGCTGCTCGACATAACGGCCGGCGGCCGGGTGCTGCGCATCGAGCGGCTGCGCATGGCCAACGCCGAACCCATGGCCATCGAGACCACCCACCTGTCGGCCAAGCGCTTCCCCGCGCTCCGGCGGTCGCTGGTGAAGTACACGTCCCTGTACACCGCGCTCGCCGAGGTCTACGACGTCCATCTCGCCGAGGCCGAGGAGACCATCGAGACCTCCCTGGCCACCCCGCGCGAGGCGGGTCTGCTCGGCACCGACGTGGGTCTGCCGATGCTGATGCTCTCCCGCCACTCCCTGGACCGCGGCGGCCAGCCGGTCGAGTGGGTGCGGTCCGTCTACCGCGGCGACCGGTACAAGTTCGTCGCCCGCCTCAAGCGTCCCCAGGACTGACCGGGCGCGGAAAACCTTCACGCTCCGCACGCGAAATCGATATGCCGATATGCGGACGAGGTCTTCCGCTGCCGTGACGGCGTCACCTAGATTGCCTGCGCATTACACAGGTGATCAGCGAGGGGACGGAGCCGTGGCATGTCCGAAACGCAAGAAGTGAGACCACCGGTGGTGACGCCGGTCCGGGTGATCATCGGTCTGTGTCTCGTCGCGCCGTTCGTGGCGATGCTGTGGGTCGGCTCGTACTCCAAGACGGACCCCGCCTTCATCGGGATCCCGTTCTTCTACTGGTACCAGATGCTGTGGGTGGTCATCTCGACCGCGCTCACGATGCTGGCCCACAAGCTGTGGCAGCGTGACCAGCGCGCCCGCGGTGCCCGGAGCGGGGGTGCGGCGAAGTGAAGGACGGCGTCAACGGCGTCGCTCTCGGCGTCTTCATCTTCTTCTTCCTGGCCGTCACGGTCATGGGCTTCATGGCCGCGCGCTGGCGCAAGGCGGACAACGAGCACTCCCTGGACGAATGGGGCCTGGGCGGAAGGTCGTTCGGCACCTGGATCACGTGGTTCCTGCTCGGCGGCGACCTGTACACGGCGTACACCTTCGTCGCCGTACCGGCGGCGATCTACGCGGCGGGCGCGGCCGGCTTCTTCGCGGTCCCGTACACGATCCTCGTCTACCCGCTGATCTTCACGTTCCTGCCCCGCCTCTGGTCCGTCTCGCACCGCCACGGCTACGTCACCACCTCGGACTTCGTGCGCGGCCGGTTCGGCTCCAAGGGCCTGTCGCTGGCCGTGGCGGTCACCGGCATCCTCGCGACGATGCCCTACATCGCGCTCCAGCTCGTCGGCATCCAGGCGGTGCTGGACGTGATGGGCGTCGGCGGCGGGGAGAACACCAACTGGTTCGTGAAGGACCTGCCGCTGCTGATCGCCTTCGGCGTGCTGGCCGCGTACACCTACTCGTCCGGTCTGCGGGCCCCCGCCCTGATCGCGTTCGTGAAGGACACGCTGATCTACATCGTCATCGCGGTGGCGATCATCTACATCCCGATCAAGCTGGGCGGGTTCGACGACGTCTTCGCCAAGGCGGGCGACGCCTTCAGCCAGGTGAACCCGGCGACCGGCAAGCCGCGCGGCGCGCTCGCACCGCCGGAGGCGGGCCAGTGGACGTACGCCACCCTGGCGCTCGGTTCCGCGCTCGCCCTGTTCATGTACCCGCACTCGATCACCGCGACCCTGTCGTCCAAGAGCCGTGAGGTGATCCGCCGCAACACCACGCTCCTGCCGCTGTACTCGCTGATGCTGGGTCTGCTGGCCCTGCTCGGCTTCATGGCGATCGCGGCCGGGGTGAAGGTCACCAACGGCCAGCTGGCGATCCCGCAGCTCTTCGAGAACATGTTCCCGGACTGGTTCGCGGGTGTGGCCTTCGCGGCGATCGGCATCGGCGCGCTGGTGCCCGCGGCCATCATGTCCATCGCGGCGGCGAACCTGTTCACGCGCAACATCTACAAGGACTTCATCAAGCCGGACGCCACGCCGAAGGAGGAGACCCGCGTCTCCAAGATCGTGTCGCTGCTGGTGAAGGTGGGCGCGCTGGTCTTCGTCCTGACGATGGACAAGACGGTCGCCATCAACTTCCAGCTGCTGGGCGGCATCTGGATCCTGCAGACCTTCCCGGCCCTGGTCGGCGGCCTGTTCACCCGCTGGTTCCACCGCTGGGCGTTGCTCGCGGGCTGGGCGGTCGGCATGGTGTACGGCACGCTCGCCGCGTACGGGGTGGCCTCGCCGACCCAGAAGCACTTCGGCGGTTCCGCGAAGGAGATCCCGGGTATCGGCGAGATCGGCTACATCGGTCTCACCGCGTTCGTGCTCAACGTCGTGGTCACCGTGGTGCTCACCGTCGTCCTGAAGGCCGTGAAGGCCCCGGAGGGACTCGACGAGACCAGGCCGGAGGACTACACGGCGGACGCCGGCGACCCCGGGGTCGCGGTGGAACTCCCGCCCGCAACCGCGGGAAGCGCCCACTAGCGCGACCGGACACGCACCACCCCGCAGCGGGCCGCCGAGGGCACGACCCTCGGCGGCCCGCTGTCATGCGAGTTGACCCTGCGGAGCCGCCGCAACACGCAACAGGCACAACATGTGGGGGTGACACGACAGCCCGGCACTAGATGTATGCTCATGCTCGCTGTCGCCGCAGGGGAATCCGGTGCGAATCCGGAACTGTCCCGCAACGGTGTACTTGCGTGCTTCCGCACGCCTGTTCCAGTCCGAGGACCTGCCGGCAGCGCGCGCCCGGCCGTCCCGGTCCGGGTGCTCATCGACGTCCGGGCCTCGTGGAATGGGCCGGGGACGCGACGCCGTGTGCGCTCGTGCCGCCCCCTGCCCTCCGCAAGGCCCCGTGCCGAGCGAGGGAGAGCCCCACGTGACCATCGCGCCAGCCGACCCGGCTTCAGCCACCCCGGCGAGCGGAGCCCCGGTGGAGACCGACGGTCCCGGTACCGCGTTGCTGCGGACCCTGACCGAGCTGACCGCCGACCTCCCCGACGCCGACCCCGGCCGGGTCGCCGCGGCCGCCCTGCGGGGCCGGTCCGCCCGGGCCGACGAGGCGGAGTTGCGCGAACTGGCCACGGAGGCGGCCGCCGGACTGATCTCCGAGGACCCCGCCTACTCCCGGCTGGCCGCCCGGCTGCTGACCGTCTCCATCCGCGCCGAGGCCGCCTCCCAGGGCGTCACGTCCTTCACCGGGTCCGTCGCCGTGGGCCACCGCGAGGGCCTCATCGCCGACCGCACCGCGGAGTTCGTACGGCTGCACGCCGAACGGCTCGACGCGCTGGTCGACACGGCGGCCGACGACCGCTTCGGCTACTTCGGCCTGCGCACGCTGCACAGCCGCTACCTGCTCCGCCACCCCATCACCCGGCGGGTGACCGAGACGCCCCAGCACTTCATGCTGCGCGTCGCCGCCGGACTGGCCGAGGACGACACCGCCCGCTCCGTGGACGAAGTCGCGGCGCTCTACGGGCTGATGAGCCGCCTCGACTACCTGCCCTCCTCCCCCACCCTCTTCAACTCCGGCACCCGGCACCCGCAGATGTCGTCCTGCTACCTCCTCGACTCCCCGCTGGACGAGCTGGACTCCATCTACGACCGGTACCACCAGGTCGCCCGCCTCTCCAAGCACGCCGGCGGCATCGGTCTGTCGTACTCCCGCATCCGCAGCCGCGGTTCGCTGATCCGGGGCACCAACGGGCACTCCAACGGCATCGTGCCGTTCCTGAAGACGCTGGACGCCTCGGTGGCCGCGGTGAACCAGGGCGGACGGCGCAAGGGCGCCGCCGCGGTGTACCTGGAGACCTGGCACTCCGACATCGAGGAGTTCCTGGAGCTGCGCGACAACACCGGTGAGGACGCCCGCCGGACGCACAACCTGAACCTCGCGCACTGGATCCCGGACGAGTTCATGCGCCGGGTCGACGCCGACGAGCGGTGGTCGCTGTTCTCCCCGGCGGACGTGCCGGAGCTGGTGGACCTGTGGGGCGAGGAGTTCGACGCCGCGTACCGCCGGGCGGAGGCCGCCGGGCTCGCGAAGAAGACGATGCCCGCCCGGGACCTGTACGGCCGCATGATGCGCACCCTCGCGCAGACCGGCAACGGCTGGATGACCTTCAAGGACGCGGCCAACCGCACCGCCAACCAGACGGCCACCCCGGGCCACGTCGTGCACTCCTCCAACCTGTGCACCGAGATCCTGGAGGTCACCGACGACGGCGAGACCGCGGTCTGCAACCTGGGGTCGGTCAACCTCGGCGCGTTCGTGGACACGGCGGCCGGCGACCTCGACTGGGAGCGGCTCGACGACACCGTCCGCACGGCCGTCACCTTCCTCGACCGCGTGGTCGACATCAACTTCTACCCGACCGAGCAGGCCGGCCGGTCGAACGCCAACTGGCGTCCGGTGGGCCTGGGCGCGATGGGCCTGCAGGACGTGTTCTTCAAGCTGCGGCTGCCCTTCGACTCCCCCGAGGCCAGGGCCCTGTCCTCGCGGATCGCCGAGCGGATCATGCTCGCCGCGTACGAGGCGTCCGCGGACCTCGCCGAGCGCAACGGCCCGCTGCCGGCCTGGCGGAAGACCCGTACCGCGCAGGGTGTCCTGCACCCCGACCACTACGGCGTGGAGTTCACCTGGCCGGAGCGCTGGGCGGCCCTGCGCGCGCGGATCGCCGAGGTCGGCATGCGCAACTCGCTGCTCCTGGCGATCGCTCCCACGGCCACCATCGCGTCCATCGCGGGCGTGTACGAGTGCATCGAGCCGCAGGTGTCCAACCTGTTCAAGCGCGAGACGCTGTCCGGTGAGTTCCTTCAGGTCAACTCCTACCTGGTGAAGGACCTGAAGGAGCTGGGCGTGTGGGACGCCCGAACCCGTGAGGCGCTGCGCGACTCGAACGGCTCGGTGCAGGAGTTCGCCTGGATCCCGGCGGACGTACGGGCCCTGTACCGCACGGCGTGGGAGATCCCGCAGCGCGGTCTGATCGACATGGCGGCGGCCCGGACCCCGTTCCTCGACCAGGCGCAGTCGCTGAACCTGTTCCTGGAGACGCCGACCATCGGCAAGCTCTCCTCGATGTACGCGTACGCCTGGAAGTCGGGCCTGAAGACGACGTACTACCTGCGCTCCCGCCCCGCGACGAGGATCGCCCGCGCCGCCCGGGCGCAGACCCGCGCCACCGTCCCCGTGCAGCAGGTCGCCGACCCCGACGCGGTCGCCTGCTCCCTTGAGAACCCCGAGTCCTGCGAGGCCTGCCAGTGATGACCAGCGAAGCCAAGAACCTGCTCGACCCCGGCTTCGAGCTGACTCTCCGCCCGATGCGCTACCCGGACTTCTACGAGCGCTACCGGGACGCCATCAAGAACACCTGGACCGTCGAGGAGGTCGACCTCCACTCGGACGTCGCCGACCTCGCGAAGCTGACGCCGGCCGAGCAGCATCTGATCGGACGTCTGGTCGCCTTCTTCGCGACGGGCGACTCGATCGTCGCGAACAACCTGGTGCTGACCCTCTACAAGCACATCAACTCCCCCGAGGCCCGGCTCTACCTGAGCCGCCAGCTCTTCGAGGAGGCCGTGCACGTCCAGTTCTACCTGACGCTGCTGGACACCTACCTGCCCGATCCGGACGACCGGGCCGCGGCCTTCGCGGCGGTGGAGAACATCCCCTCCATCCGGGAGAAGGCCGGGTTCTGCTTCAAGTGGATCAACGAGGTCGAGAAGCTGGACCGGCTGGAGTCCAGGGCCGACCGCCGCCGCTTCCTGCTGAACCTGATCTGCTTCGCCGCGTGCATCGAGGGTCTGTTCTTCTACGGCGCGTTCGCGTACGTCTACTGGTTCCGCAGCCGGGGTCTGCTGCACGGTCTGGCCACCGGGACCAACTGGGTGTTCCGCGACGAGACGATGCACATGTCGTTCGCCTTCGACGTGGTCGACACCGTCCGCAAGGAGGAGCCGGACCTGTTCGACGACGAGCTGCGCGGGCAGGTCACGGACATGCTGCGGGAGGCCGTCGAGGCCGAGCTGCAGTTCGCGCGCGACCTGTGCGGTGACGGCCTCCCGGGCATGAACACCGAGTCGATGCGGCAGTACCTGGAGTGCGTCGCCGACCAGCGCCTCACGCGCCTGGGCTTCGCCCCGGTGTACGGCTCGGAGAACCCCTTCTCCTTCATGGAGCTGCAGGGCGTTCAGGAGCTGACGAACTTCTTCGAGCGCCGCCCGTCGGCGTACCAGGTGGCCGTGGAGGGCACGGTCGACCTGGACGAGGACTTCTGAACCTCCTTCTCCCGGCTCTGCGCGCCCCGGGCCTCCTGAGCCTCCCTGAGCTGTCGGTCGACTCGCCTGTCGCGGGCGATGCCGAGGACGGACGGGAGGATCAGGAGGACCAGGATGCCGAGGGTGGTGAGCATTCCGATCAGGCCTTCGATCTGGTTTCCGGTCATGACACCACTGTCGCGCCGGATGCTCCTTACCAACAGTGGCAGGACTGCCGCACACCCTCGATTTACTGCCAGCCTCGGGGCACACTGGCAGCATGCTGAGAAACGTGGCGGCAGTGCTGCTGGACGGCGTGCACCCCTTCGAGCTGGGGGTGGTGTGCGAGGTGTTCGGCATCGACCGCAGTGACGAGGGCCTGCCGGTGTACGACTTCGCCGTGGTCTCGGCGGAGGGCCCGGCTCTGAGCACCCATGTCGGCGGGCTCACCGTGTCGACTCCCTACGGTCTGGAGCGGCTGGAGGAGGCCGACCTGATCGCGGTGCCGGCCGGGAGCGACTACGTGACCCGGGAGTACCCGCCCGCCCTGCTCGACGCCCTCGTGCGGGCGGTGGAGCGGGGCACCCGGGTGCTCAGCGTGTGCTCGGGCGTGTTCGTGCTCGGCGCCGCCGGACTGCTCGACGGCCGGCGGTGCAGCGTGCACTGGCGGCAGGCGGGGGAGCTGGCGCTGCGCAACCCCCGGGCGATCATCGAACCGGACGTCCTCTACGTCGACGAGGACCCGGTGATCACCTCCGCCGGCACCGCGGCCGGCATCGACGCCTGTCTGCACCTCGTGCGCAAGGAGCAGGGCCCGGAGGTCGCGAAGAAGATCGCCCGGCGGATGGTGGTGCCGCCGCACCGGGACGGCGGACAGGCGCAGTACATCGAGCGGCCGCTGCCCGAGACTCCGTGCGACACGGTCGGCGAGGTGCTGGTATGGATGGAGGGGCACCTCGGCCAGGAGGTGACCGTCGAACAGCTCGCCGCCCGCGCCCACATGGCCCCGCGCACCTTCGCCCGCCGCTTCCAGCAGGAGACGGGGACGACCCCCTACCGCTGGCTGCTGCGCCAGCGGGTGCTGCTGGCACAGGAGTTGCTGGAGGGCACGGACGAGACCATGGACGCGATCGCCTCCCGCACCGGCTTCGGTACGGCGGCGGCGCTGCGCCACCAGTTCGTCCGCGCCCTCGGCACGACCCCCAACGCCTACCGGCGCGCGTTCCGCGGCCCCGAGGCCGCCTGAGCGCGCCGGTGGCGGCGGCCTACCAGGGCACCGGCTTCAGCAGCAGCCGCTGCGGCCGGAGCGTGATGCCCACCCGGGTGGTGTCGTCCGACGCACCGATCTGCTCGAAGCGGTACTTCGCCGAGATCGCCGCGGTGATCAGGGTCAGCTGGGCCATGGAGAAGTGATCGCTGGGGCACTTGCGGTTGCCGACGCTGAAGGGGCTCATGGCGTACTTGGGCACCTCCTTGGCCCGCTCCGGCAGCCAGCGGTCGGGGTCGAAGCCGAGGTGGTCGCCGTAGGAGCGGGCGTCGCGCTGGATGGCGTACGGGCTGTAGACGATGTCCGCGCCCTCCGGAATGCGATAACCGCCGAGCGTGGTGTCGCAGATCGCGCGCCGCGTCAGAATCCATACGGCGGGCCGCAGCCGCATGGCCTCGACGACGACATTGTTGGTGTGGGTGAGCCGGCGGACGTGCTCGAATCCGACGGGCCGGCCGCCGGTCACGGATTCGACCTCGGCACGCACCTTCTCGGCGTGTTCCGGATGTTCCGCGAGCACCTGGAGCAGCCACATGATCGTGGAGGCGACCGTTTCGCTGCCCGGGGTGACTATCGCCACCACCTGGTCGTGGATCTCCTGTTCCCCGATGGGCTCACCATTGTCGTCCGTCGCCTCCAGCAATGCCGTCAGCAAATCGTCCGGCTTTTGACCAGATGCCCTCCGCTCGGCGACGATCTCGTCGACCAGGAGATGCAAATCGGCCAATGCCCGGTTGAATTCACGGTTCGCCGGGAACGGCAGCCGGTACAGCGGTCCGAGCGGGACGACCATCCTGCGGTACATACCGCGGAACACGGTGGCGAGGTCGGCGCTCAGCCGCTCGGCGCGCTCGTCCATGTACTCGCCGCGCAGCAGACAGCGGGCCGCGACACGCACCGCGACCCGGAAGGACTCCGAGGTGCAGTCGACGGTCTCGCCGGGCCGCCAGCGCTCGGTCAGCGCGTGCGCCTCCTCCTCCATGACCGGCCCGTACGCGGGGATCGCGTCGAGCCGGAACGCGGGCTGGATGGTGCGCCGCTGGCGCCGGTGCCGGGGGCCGTTGGCGGTGGCCACGCCCTCCTTGCCGAGCAGGCCCTCCAGGGACTCCCACAGCGGCCCGTCGATCCGGTAGTCGGTGCTGAGCGCGAGCGCGCCGGTGAGTTCGGGGGTGGTGACGGCGTAGACCGTCTTGGGGCCGAGCTTCAGACGCACCACGTCACCGTGCGCGCGCAGCCCGGACATGAAGGCGAGCGGGTCGCGGACCAGCTTCAGGCCGTGGCCGAGGACCGGGACGGCGCCGCCGGCCAGGGGTGCCTCGCGCGGTTCCGCCGTCTCGGCTGTCTGGGGCTTCACGGACTCGACGGTCATTTCTCACCTGCCGCTTCGTTGTTGACGTACGGGGGTGTGGCCCGGTCCTCCCAGCTGTCGACCATGTAGCGGCCCGACTCGTGGTGGAACCAGTAGACGGAGCTGAACCAGTTCCGCATATTGCCGACGCAGGCGCGGACGGCGGCGCCGAGTTCCTTTCCCGACACCGTGCCGTCGTCGGCGAGTTCGTCCGCGAACCGCAGCGCCTCGCGTTCGGCTCCGATGAATTCTTCGATGCATTCCTCGACGCGTCGCCTGATTTCCTCGACGGCTTCCTCGAGGGTCAGCCCCTGGTGCGTGACGAGACTGATTCCGAGATTGTGCACCTCGTCGCCCGCGATTTCCTTGGGCAGTGAGCAGAGGTCGTTGTACCAGGCGGCGAATTCCTGACTCAGCAGTGCCGCGCGGCGATAGGCCGGGGCTTTCCGGACGGCGTCCGGGAGTTCACGCCCGGCGCTCGGCTCCAGGAGGTCCGTCCATATCCAGTGGGCGAAGGTGAGCCGCCGCAGGGCGAGGTACTCCTCGACCTGCGGGACGTACGCCCGGGTGCGGTTGTGGAACTCGCGGTCGTAGGCGTCGATCACCGTGTGGAAGTGCCGGGTGAACCGCTGGTTCCAGGTGTGCGGCAGGAACGAGAACAGCCGCAGCACGCTGTCCGCGAGCCCGGCGACCACCGGGTCGGGATGGCCCAGGTGCTGCCGGGGCGCGTCGAGGGCCGCGTGCAGCCGGCGGCGCAGGCGCCGCCAGTCGGCGGCCCGCCCGTGGACGATGTCACGGTCGTGGCGGTCGTCCCAGACGAAGAACCAGGCGCTGTAGTCGGCGATGGCCTGCAGGACCTCGTCGGGGGCGTCGGTGTAGTACCCCGCCATGAGGTCGGTGTAGCACAGTCCGTCGGCATATTCCCGCACCTTGTCCGCCGGCATCAGCCGCTTTTCGAGCAGCCACTGCCGGGTCTTCTCCTGGAGCTTCGGCCAATACGGGTGGAGTTGTCGTGGAAAGGAGTCCTCGATCACCGGAAGTGCGAGAGACGGCGGTACCGCCACCGAGGTCGTCGATGTGGTGCCGTGTGAGAAAGCGTGCACGAACTGTCCCCTCTCAGCCGCCAGGAGCGCACAGCCCTCCTTGTCGTGCCGGGCGTGCGCCGTTGCGTATCCCCGCACTTCCCATTCAGCACCACAACTGACCGCCGAGGGAACGGATTTGCTTCAATCACCACCCCAGGTTGCCGGGATTCATGTGACGAACAAATGAGCGACGCCCGTCCGGGAAGGATCCCGGACGGGCGTCGTGACGGACGTCGTCGCTGCTCCGCGCGGTGGCCGGGGCTCCGGCCGGGCGCCTCAGTCGTTGGCGACCACGGGGTAGCGTGGCTCGTTCTCGGCCATCTGGCGCAGCGCGTCCTTGCGATCACGCTTGGACAGGCGGTCGATGTAGAGGTAGCCGTAGAGGTGATCGGTCTCGTGCTGCAAACACCGTGCGAAGTAGCCGGTGCCGCGGACCTTGATCGGGTTGCCCTTCTCGTCCTGACCGGTCACCTCGGCGTAGTCGGGACGCGCGAGCGGCGCGTACGCCGTGGGCACGGACAGGCAGCCCTCGTTGCTGTCGTCCAGCCTGCGCCGGTCGGCCGGCAGGTCGACCAGCTTCGGGTTGCACACCACTCCGACGTGCCGGACGCCCTCGTCGTCCTGGCAGTCGTACACGAAGACCTTGCGGTCCACGCCGATCTGGTTGGCGGCCAGGCCCACGCCCTCGGCGGTGCGCTGGCTGGCGAACATGTCGGCGACCAGCTGGTCCAGCTCCGCGCCGAACTCGGTGACGTCCTTGCACTCCTTGTGGAGCACCGGGTTGCCGACGACCGTGATCGGCCGCGAGGTGCCGCGCTCGCGCCAGGTCCCCTCGCGCTCCTCGCAGTCCTCCGTGTCGACGACGTAGCCCTCGTCGTCGACGGGGAGCACGCCCGCGTGCTGCTGATCGGTGTCCTGCTGCGCCATGACCGACGTATGCCTTCCTGCAAGCCTTGGAAATCTCGGATACAGCCTAAACGCGGCCGGTCACCGGTGGTCAGCAAACCTCTTCGAGATCGCGCCAGTCCCGGGAGTCCGGGCTGTCCGCGACCCACCCGTCGAGCAGGCCCCGGACGAGCGACGCCGGCGCGGCGACCCCGCACTCCCGCTCCGGCACCCAGAGCTGCCCGTCGGTACGGTGCCCGAGCGGCCCGGGGTGACCGGGTTCACTGTGGTCGTGGGGGTCCAGGTGCACACCGTCGCCCTCGTCCGACGGCATCCGTGACTCCGAGCACATCCGGCACAGCAGCCGCACCGAGGAGGACCAGTCCTCCGCGGCGAACCCCGCGTCCGCCGCGAGCTGTTCCAGGGCGTCCCGGTCGGCCTCCGTGGCCGCCTCCAGCAGCACCACCCAGGTGGGCACGGGCGAGGGCGCCCACAGCTCGATCTCGTCGAACACCGGGAAGGAGTGCCCGGCGGACGTGGTGCGCTCGCCGTGCGGAACGCCGTCGTGCAGCACGACCTCCCCCCAGCGCCGCCCGGACGAGGGCAGCGGGATGGACAGCACCTCGATCCGCGCCGGGTCCAGCCTGCGGCCCCACACCACCTCGGCCTCGCCCTCCGGCGAGAGCCGTACGGCCGCGCTGCCCAGGTCCATGCCGAGCGGCTCGCCCGCCGCGGTGGCGCCACCGGGCACCCTCAGCCCGTAGGCCTGCCAGGCGCGCCGGGCCAGCGGCCAGTCCTGCAGGGCGGTGGCGGCGATGCCGACGTTCCACCAGTCGGGGGCGCCGGTCTCCCGGTCCAGCAGCGCGACCGCCCGCAGCCCGGCGGCCCGGGCCTGCTCCCAGTCGTGCCGGAACTTGTGCAGCAGAGCGAGGTTGAACCAGGACTCCGCCAGCCAGGGTTCCAGGTCGGCCGCGCGTGTCAGCAGCTCGCCCGCGTCCTCGTACCGGCCGTCTCCGATGAGCGTGAACGCCCGGTCGGTGGCCTGCCGCCAGGAGGCGGAGGGCCGGTGTCGTCCCTTTCCGAAGATCCTCACGATTCCCGCCTGCCAGTTCCATTTCCGCACAGTGGGCTGGCTTGTGCCCCCGGACACCCTCTCCCTCGCATCCAACCACGTACGGCCTCAAAGGCGCTCATTACCCATGGGTTACCCCGTCACACGCGGGGTCAGACAGCGCCTGGGAGAGTACCCGGGCGAGGGATTCGACAACCTCGGGAGCGTAATCCCCGGCGGTGGCCAGGCGCAGCTCCTCCAGAGCCAGCAGCGGACCCTCGGGCCCGGCGTCGCGGGCCTTCTCCTCGTAGGCGTTCACGGCCCGCACGATCCGCGCGGCCAGCGGCTGCTCCGGGTACGGGTCGGCCTGGCGCTCGACGACCGTGGCGACCTCCGCGTCCACCCCGGTCTGCCGTACGACGGCGCCGCCGAGCAGCGCGATGCGCCGCTGCTCCTCGCCGGGCAGCGTGGCGGTGGCCCCGGCCGGGACCGGGTCGACGAGGCTGAGCTGGCCGATGTCGTGCATCAGCGCCGCGTACTCCAGCACGGTCAGCTCGGGACGGGACAGGCCCAGGTCGCGGCCGACGGCCCGGCTGAGCGCGGCGACCCGGCGGGCGTGCCCGGCGGGGGTGCAGCCGGCCACCTCGGTGGCCCGGGCGAGGGACGCGATGGTCTGCCGGTAGGTGGCCCGCACGGCGGCGTAGCGGCGGACCGAGAGCTGGGTGAGCAGCAACGGCAGGCAGAACACGGGCAGCGCCCACAGCCCGGCCACGGCGACCGCGAGCGCCATCACCGCGCCGGTCGCGCACACGGCGAAGCCGATGCCGAGCAGTCCGCGCAGTTCCTCGCGCAGCAGCGGGCCGAAGCGCCAGCGGGTGCGGGAGTGGGCGAGGGCCGCGGCGAGGACGGCGTCGCAGAGCGCGGTGAGGACGAGCAGCGCGACGAGCAGCAGGGCGTAGGCGGGACCGTCCCAGGTCCGGAACGCACCCCCGTTGTAGAGGGGTTGGAAGCAGACGGCGGCGAAGCCCGCGGTGAGGACGCGGCGGGCGAGGTGGTCGAGGGTGGGTGTGCGGCCGCACCAGATGTGCGGGACGCCGCCGAGCAGGGAGGCGGCGAGGACGACGGTGACGACCTGCGCGGCGCTGTGCCCGGTGGGGTGCCCCGCGTCGGGCCCCAGCAGGGCGTACGACAGCGACCCGGCGGTGCCCAGCGGCGCGGTGCGGCGCGCCCCGGTGCCGGACCACCGGGTCAGCTCGCCGACGGCTATGAGCACGCCGAAGGCGAGCGCGACGCCCGGGTCGTCGACGCCGTTCCACAGGGTGAGGGCGAGACTCACGGTGGCGGTGACGGCTGCGCAGGCGTGGATGAGCCGGAGTGCGGTCACCGGTGTGCCCCGCTGCGGCGGCCGCCGGCCGGCTGCTGGACGGGGACCGTGCGCGGGGCGTCGTCGGCGGTGACGGCCGGATGCCAGCCGTGCCTGCCCAGCGCCCGGACGAGGGCGGTGACCATGCGCGGGTCGAAGTGGGTGCCCGCGCAGCGCTCCAGTTCCTCGACCGCCGCCTCCACCGGGCGGGCCCTGCTGTAGGAACGGGTGGAGGTCATCGCGTCGAAGGCGTCGGCGACGGCGACCACGCGGGCGCACTCGGGAATCTGACCGCCCGCCAGCCCGTAGGGGTAGCCGCTGCCGTCGAGCCGTTCGTGGTGGTGCAGGATCGCCGCGCGGGCCTCGCCGAGGAAGGAGATCCCGCGGACCATCTCGTGGCCGTACTCCGGGTGCAGCTCGATGATGCGCCGTTCCTCGGGGGTCAGCGGGCCGTCCTTGCGCAGCAGCCGGGTGGGGACGCCGAGTTTGCCGACGTCGTGCAGGATGCCTGCGAAGCGGAGCACCTCGACGCGTTCGTCGTCCAGCCCGAGTTCGCGGGCGATCAGCACCGAGGCCCGGCCGACCCGCTCGCTGTGGCCGCGGGTGTAGCCGTCCTTGATGTCGACGGCCTGCACCAGGGCGCGGATGGTGGCCTGGTGGGCGGCCCGCTCCCGGTGGTACTGCGCGAAGACCCAGCAGGAGACGCCCATCGGCAGCAGTACGAGCAGCGCGGAGACGGGGCCGTACCGGCTGCGCCACAGCACGGCCATCATCAGCCCGGCTAGCCCGTGCACCGCGACCGGTGCCAGCGAGCGGGACAGCAGCCCGCGCCAGGCCCGGCGCGCGGGCGCCCTCCCCCACTGCCGCAGAGGCGTGGGCGGCACCCCCACACCCGCGGCGAGGAGGCCGCCGTCGAGCGCGCTGAGCACCACGCAGAAGGCGAGCACCGCCGCCCCCGCGGGTACGAGGGCGTAGGGGAAGGCGTGGGCCACGACGGCGTCCCGGCCGCCGAGCGCCCAGTGCACCCGGGCCGCGGCCCACACGGCGAGCGCGGGCTGCGCGGCCCGCCAGACGCGCCGGGGCAGCACCGGCCCGTGCTCGACGTGGGCGAGCAGGGCGGCCGGCAGCGGCACGAGCGCGGCGGCGGGCGGCGGCAGCAGGAAGGCGCCGGCGAGCAGCACCGGATAGAACGTTCCGCCGAAGCGGCGCCGTACGACGTGCTCGCAGGCCGCGTACAGCGCGGCGAGCAGGGCCAGCACCCACCAGGGCGTGCGGATGGAGTGCAGGGGCAGGACGCAGAACGCGGCGAGCAGGGCGACACAGGCCACATAGCCTTGCGCTCTCGCCGGAACCGTCGCCTCCATCGCGCCCTCCCCCGACCGTGCCGGTGCAGGCTCGGAGCCTAGGACGGGATTCGGGGGGGCCGGGGGCCCATGACCCGAGGATTAGCACGTTCGGGTGACAGGGCCGTTTGGCCGGAGGGCGCGGGTCAGGACTCCTGCGGTGTCACCGGCGCCGTGGTGACGTCGTGCTCGGGGACGGTCTGCCCGGAGCGGATCAGGTCGATCCGCCCCATGACCTTGGCACGCAGGTCGGCGGGCACGTCGTCATGGCCGCAGCACCGCTTGACGAGCTTCTTCACGGCCTGCTCCAGGCCGTACTTCTCCAGGCACGGCGAGCATTCCTCGAAGTGGTGCTGGAACTTGTCGCGATCGATGTCCGGCATCTCGCTGTCGAGGAACTCGTAGAGGTGGTCGAGCACCTCACTGCAGTCCGTCTCGTGCGGCTCTCCGCAGCTCATGAGCCCGAGCCTTTCGCTTCGTTCGACTCTCCGGCGCCCGCCGGGACCAGTCCGCGTTCGCGGGCGTAGTCCTCCAGCATGCCGCGCAGCTGACGGCGGCCCCGGTGCAGCCGGGACATCACCGTTCCGATGGGTGTCCCCATGATGTCCGCGATCTCCTTGTACGCAAAGCCCTCTACGTCCGCGAGGTAGACGGCGATGCGGAACTCCTCGGGGATCGCCTGCAGCGCTTCCTTCACGTCCGAGTCGGGCAGGTGGTCGAGCGCCTGCGACTCGGCGGAGCGCAGACCCGTCGACATGTGCGACTCGGCGCGGGCGAGCTGCCAGTCCTCGATCTCCTCGGCCGCGCTGCGCTGGGGTTCGCGCTGCTTCTTGCGGTACGAGTTGATGAAGGTGTTGGTCAGGATCCGGTACAGCCACGCCTTGAGGTTGGTGCCCTCGCGGAACTGGTGGAAGGACCCGTACGCCTTGGCGTAGGTCTCCTGAACCAGGTCCTCGGCGTCGGCCGGGTTGCGCGTCATGCGCAGGGCGGCCGAGTACATCTGGTCGAGGAATTCCAGCGCGTCCCGCTCGAAGCGCGCGCTGCGCTCCGCGGTCGACTCGGAGCCGGTCTCCGTGTCCGCGCTCATGCCCCGGCCCTCGGGCTGCTCCGCCTGGCCGTTGTCGGTCCCTGCGTCGGTACCGGTGACCGGACCCACCTCCTCAAGTTCCCGGACGGGACCGAGACCGGTCCCACCTGTTTCGGAGGATAGAACACGACCCGTACCTGCCGCCGCTCGAATAGGAGCGGTCTTGGCCGCGTGCAGCACCGTCCAGTCCAGGTCAGCGCGGCTGCTGCGGCTCGGGCAGTACGTCGAACCCATGCGGCGGACTTCCTTTCCTACGACGTCGGCGCTGATCCCTCAGCACTTCTGTCCGCCTCAACAGCGCCCCGCCGCCGGGCATTCCCGGGTCACCCGAGTGAGCCGGTCCACTCCGCGACGCCGTCGGTGATGATCTCCAGCGCCCGCTCCTGGGTGATCTCCGCGCGCTTGGGCACGGCGAACCCGTGGTCGCCGCCGGGCACCTCGATCATCCGGTGGTCCCCCTCGGGGAACTCCGCCGGCCTGCCGAAGGGGTCGTTACCGCCCTGCACGACGAGGGTGGGGACCCCGGCGCCGAGCAGTTCCGCGGCGCGGGACTTCTCCGGCCGGCCCGGCGGGTGCAGCGGGAAGCTGAGCGCGAGCACGGCGTGCGCGCCCAGTTCCGCCGCGGTGCGGCAGGCGACCCGGGCGCCCGCGCTGCGGCCGCCGGAGACGACGGGCAGGCCCGGCGCCGCCAGCGCGGGCCACAGGCCGCGCCAGCCGGTGTCCAGGGTCTTCGGCGCGGGTGCGAGCTTCTTGCCGGCCACCCGCCAGGGCTGCTCGACGAGGGCCACGGTCACCCCGTGGGCCGGCAGCACCCGGGCGAGCGCCTGGAGGTCGCGGGCCTCGATGCCGCCCCCGGCGCCATGGCTCACCGCGAGGACGAGGCGGGCGGCGCCCGCCCGGTGCCAGGTGATCCGGGCGTCGCCGGCGTCGGTCGGGACGGTCTGTGCGGTCATGGTGGTCACGTCAGAAGAGTGTGCCGACTTCCGGGGCCTCCAGCTCCTTCAGCAGCTCCGGGCCGCCGTTGCGGACGTTGCTGACCGCGGTGGAGACGGGGTAGGCGCGCATCAGGCCGTGCGGGGGCGGGTCGAGCAGCCCGCGCAGGTCCTCCGGGTCGGTGCGGGAGGGGTCCAGCCAGGCGTCCCAGCGCTCCGGGGTGAGCATGAGCGGCATGCGGGGGTGGATGTCGGCCAGGGAGTGCGGTCCCTCGGCGGGGGCGACGGCCAGTGGGGTCCGCTCCGCCTCCGTGGTGATCACCGAGCAGGTGACCCACCAGGCGCTCGGGTGGTCGTCGGGCAGGGTCCGGTCCCGCCAGAACTCGTACAGGCCGGCCATCGCGAAGACCGAGCCGTCGGCGGGCAGCACGAAGTACGGCTGCTTGCGCGGCCGCTTCTTCTTCCCCTCGACCTCCAGCTCGCGCTCCTGGGTGCCGGTGACCCACTCGTAGTAGCCGTCGGCGGGCAGGATGCAGCGCCGGGCGGCGAAGGCGCGGCGGTAGGCGGGCTTCTCGTGCACGGTCTCGGCGCGCGCGTTGATCATCCGGGCGCCGCCCTCGGGCGTCTTGGACCAGGAGGGCACCAGGCCCCACCTCAGCCTGCGGAGCTGCCGAACCGGACGCGGGTCCGCGGCGTCTTTCAACGGACGGTCCAGTACGGCGTAGACCTCCTTGGTAGGAGCCACGTTGTAGTCCGGCTCCAGGGTCTCCTCCGGCTCCCACTTCTCGATCTCGAAGATTCCGGCGAGATCCTCGGGCCTACGACTGGATGCATACCGTCCGCACATACGTGCCACACTGCCAGACTCCGCACGAGGACAGGGAGCTGCTCGGTCAAATGGAAAGCCTCACCGCCGGCCTCTGGGACCGGCTCACCGGCACCCAGCCCGATCCCGGCCTGTGGGTGGTGCTGGCCACCGGGGTCGCCGCGCTGGCCGTCGTCGTGCCGCACCCCCTGTGGCGCATAGCCCGCAACGCCATCACCATCGCGCACGAGGGCGGGCACGGCCTGGTGGCGCTGCTCACCGGCCGGCAGCTCACCGGCATCCGCCTGCACTCCGACACCAGCGGCCTCACCGTCAGCCGGGGCAAGCCGTACGGCCTGGGCATGATCCTCACCGCGGCCGCCGGGTACACGGCGCCCTCGCTGCTGGGCCTGGGCGGTGCCGCGCTGCTGGCGGCCGGCCGCATCACCGTGCTGCTGTGGGCGGCGACCGCCCTGCTGGTCGTCATGCTGGTGATGATCCGCAACGCCTACGGGGCACTGACCGTGGTGCTGACCGGCGGCGCCTTCCTGCTGGTGTCGTGGCTCACGGGGCCGCAGGTGCAGGCGGCGTTCGCGTACGCGGTGGTGTGGTTCCTGCTGCTCGGCGGGGTCCGGCCGCCGTTCGAGCTGCAGGCCAAGCGGATGCGGGGCGGCGCGGGCGACTCCGACGCGGACCAGCTCTCCCGTCTGACGCATGTCCCGGCGGGCCTGTGGCTGTTCCTGTTCCACGCGGTCTCCCTGTGCTCCCTGATCGGCGGCGGCCGCTGGCTGCTGGAGGGTTGATACCGGCCCCTCCTTATAAAGTGGCCCCATGGCCCCGAACACCGCCCCTCCCGCCCTCTGGCCCGCCCCGCACGCGAGCGGAGCCGTCGACGCGACGGTCCACGTGCCCGGGTCCAAGTCGGTCACCAACCGAGCCCTCGTGCTGGCCGCCCTCGCCTCCGAGCCCGGCTGGCTGCGCCGTCCGCTGCGCTCCCGCGACACCCTGCTGATGGCCGGCGCGCTGCGGGCCATGGGCGTGGAGATCGAGGAGACCGTGTCGTCCAGCTCCTCCGTCGCGGGCGGCCCGGACGGCTCCGGTGAGGCCTGGCGCGTGCTGCCCACCGGCCTGCACGGTCCGGCCACGGTCGACGTCGGCAACGCCGGCACGGTGATGCGCTTCCTGCCGCCGGTGGCCGCGCTGGCCGACGGCCCGATCCGGTTCGACGGGGACCCGCGGTCGTACGAGCGGCCCCTCAACGGCGTGATCGACGCGCTGCGGGTGCTCGGCGCCCGGATCGACGACGACGGCCGGGGCGCGCTGCCGCTGACCGTGCACGGCGCCGGGGCGCTGGACGGCGGTCCGGTGTCGATCGACGCCTCCTCGTCCTCCCAGTTCGTCTCCGCGCTGCTGCTGTCCGGCCCGCGCTTCAACCAGGGTGTCGAGGTCCGGCACACCGGGGCCTCCCTGCCCTCCCTGCCGCACATCCGGATGACCGTGGACATGCTGCGCGCGGTCGGCGCCCAGGTGGACACCCCGGAGTCGGGCGGCGAGCCGAACGTGTGGCGGGTGACGCCGGGTGCGCTGCTCGGCCGGGACCTGACGATCGAGCCGGACCTGTCCAACGCCCAGCCGTTCCTGGCCGCGGCCCTGGTCACGGGCGGCAAGGTGCTGATCCCGGACTGGCCGGAGCGGACCACCCAGCCGGGTGACCGGCTGCGCGAGATCTTCACCGAGATGGGCGGCTCCTGCGAGCTGACCGAGTTCGGGCTGGTGTTCACCGGCTCGGGCGCCGTGCACGGCATCGACGTCGACCTGAGCGACGTCGGCGAGCTGACCCCGGGCATCGCCGCGGTCGCCGCGCTCGCCGACTCCCCCTCGACCCTGCGGGGCGTGGCCCATCTGCGGCTGCACGAGACGGACCGGCTGGCCGCGCTCACCAAGGAGATCAACGAGCTCGGCGGCGACGTCACCGAGACGGCCGACGGCCTGCACATCCGCCCGCGCCCGCTGCACGGCGGGGTGTTCCACACCTACGAGGACCACCGCATGGCCACCGCCGGTGCGATCATCGGCCTGGCGGTCGAAGGTGTGCGGATCGAGAACGTGGCGACGACGGCGAAGACCCTGCCGGACTTCCCCGAGCTGTGGACCGGGATGCTGGGGAACTGACGGGCGGACTGGGATCATGCGCCGCTACGGCAAGCACACCGACGAGGACGACATCCGCAGCCGCCCCAACCGCAAGGGCAACCGGCCGCGCACCAACATCCGGCCCAAGCACGAGGAAGCGGCCGAGGGCATGGTCCTCACCGTCGACCGGGGCCGCCTTACCTGCCTGGTCGAGGGCCGGACCGTGCTGGCGATGAAGGCCCGGGAGCTGGGCCGCAAGGCGGCCGTCGTGGGCGACCGGGTGGCACTGGTCGGCGATCTGTCCGGCAAGAAGGACACCCTCGCGCGGATCGTGCGCATCGAGGAGCGCACCTCGGTGCTGCGCCGCACCGCGGACGACGACGACCCCTACGAGCGGGTGGTCGTCGCCAACGCCGACCAACTGGCGATCGTCACGGCCCTCGCCGACCCCGAGCCGCGCCCGCGCCTGATCGACCGCTGCCTGGTGGCGGCCTACGACGGCGGCCTGGAGCCGCTGCTGGTGATGACGAAGTCCGACCTGGCCCCGCCGGACAAACTGCTGGAGCTGTACGGCGCGCTCGACATCCCGTACGTCGTCACCAGCCGGGAGGAACTGGAGAACGGCGACGCCGCCGACCGGGTGCGCGAGTACCTGGAAGGCCGGATCACCGCGTTCGTGGGCCACTCGGGCGTGGGCAAGACGACCCTGGTCAACGCGCTCGTCCCGGCGGACCTGCGGCGCACGACCGGCCATGTCAACGCGGTGACGGGCCGCGGCCGCCACACCACCACCTCCGCCCTCGCCCTGCCCCTCGCCGGGGCGGACGAATGGGTCGTCGACACCCCGGGGGTGCGCTCCTTCGGCCTGGCGCACATCGATCCCTCCCGGGTGATCCTCGCCTTCCCGGACCTGGAGCCGGGCACCGAGGGCTGCCCGCGCGCGTGCAGCCACGACGAGCCGGACTGCGCGCTGGACGCGTTCGTCGAGGAGGGTCACGCCGATCCGGCGCGGCTCTACTCGCTGCGCCGGCTGCTGGCCACGCGGGACCGCAGGGACGGCGACTGAGGGCCGCGGGGTTTGCCGGGGGTCGCGTTCGGTAAGTGCATAATCGCACCGAGCCGGAGATCCGGACCTACGGGAGGACCGCACATGGCGTGGCTGCTGGTCATAGTGGCCGGGATTCTGGAGACCGGTTTCGCCGTGTGCCTCAAGCTCTCGCACGGGTTCACCCGGCTGTGGCCCACGATCGCCTTCGCCTCCTTCGCCCTGGGCAGCTTCGGCCTGCTGACCCTGTCCCTGAAGAAACTCGACGTCGGCCCCGCGTACGCCGTGTGGACCGGGATCGGCGCGGCGGGCACCGCGATCTACGGCATGGTCTTCCTCGGCGACCTGGTGTCGACCCTGAAGATCGTCTCGATCTCCTTCGTCATCATCGGCGTGATCGGTCTCCAGTTGTCGGGCTCGGCGCACTGACGTCCTCCCGCCGGCCCGCCGTCGGCGCCCTCGGGCCGGGACGGCGCCCGGCCGTCCGGCCGCCAGGACGCGATTCAGACCAGGTGACGCCCCAGGACGCCGCGCACCAGTTCCGCCACGCCGTCCTCCTCCGGTGGTGCCGCGACGCAGGACAGGGCGAGGCGCACGGCCAGTTCGCAGGAGCGGGTCAGGTCGGCGGTGTGCTCCGTGGCGGCGGCGGGCCCGGCCAGCACGGTGACCGCGCGGTCCCGGACCAGCCGCACGAAGTCGCCGGGCGAGGGCAGCGGCCCGTCCGCCCGGCGCTGCGCGGGTACGACGGAGGAGGAGCGCACGGCGGCGAGCGCCGGCGCGGGCAGGCGCTCGCTCCAGCACCCGGTGAGCAGGGCCCGTACCAGCGCGCTGTCCCGGGCCGCCGACGCCATCCACTCGGCGGTGGCGGTCAGCCGGTCGCGGGGGTCGGTGTGCGCGGCGAGGGCCCGTTCCACCCCGGCGAGATATCCGTCGGCCTCCCGCCGCACCAGCGCTCTGGCCAGCCCCTCCTTGCTCCCGAACTCGTTGTACAGCGTCTGCCGGGACACCCCGGCCGCCGCGGCCACGTCGACCATCCGCACCGCGGTCCACGGCCGGCGCGCGAGCGCCGTGGCGGCGGCGTCCAGTAGGGATTCCCGGGCCGCAGGCATCATCGCCTCCCTGGGGCGGACAACTCTGCGCCCAGATTTGACGCGCTCCCACGCACTGTCAAGGGTGCGCGGGCCACCGTCGCGCCCCGCCCGGTCCGGGCCCTTGTGGCCCCGGGGCGTCCATGGCAGATACGGTTCGAGGCATGCCGGACTACCTCGACGACCTCCGACTCGCCCACGTACTCGCGGACGCGGCCGACGCCACCACCATGGACCGCTTCAAGGCGCTCGACCTGAAGGTGGAGACGAAGCCGGACATGACGCCGGTCAGCGAGGCGGACAAGGCGGCGGAGGAACTCATCCGCGGCCACCTCAAGCGAGCCCGGCCACGGGACGCCGTCCTCGGTGAGGAGTTCGGCGTCGAGGGCACGGGGCCGCGCCGCTGGGTGATCGACCCGATCGACGGCACGAAGAACTACGTCCGGGGCGTCCCGGTCTGGGCCACCCTCATCTCGCTGATGGAAGCGGGCGAGGGCGGCTACCACCCGGTCGTCGGCCTCGTCTCCGCACCCGCCCTCGGCCGCCGCTGGTGGGCCGCGAAGGACCACGGCGCCTTCACGGGCCGCAGTCTGACCTCCGCGTCCCGCATCCACGTCTCCCACGTCGGCGAGCTGGCCGACGCGTCCTTCGCGTACTCCTCGCTCTCCGGCTGGGAGGAGCAGAGCCGGCTGGACGGCTTCCTCGACCTGACCCGCGAGGTGTGGCGCACGCGCGCGTACGGCGACTTCTGGCCCTACATGATGGTCGCGGAGGGCTCCGTCGACATCTGCGCCGAGCCGGAGCTGTCCCTGTGGGACATGGCGGCGAACGCGATCATCGTCACCGAGGCCGGCGGCACCTTCACCGGGCTCGACGGCCGTCCGGGCCCGCACAGCGGCAACGCGGCGGCCTCCAACGGCCTGCTGCACGACGTCCTGCTGGACCATCTGGACCGGCGCCGGCGCCCCTGACGGCCCGGCCAGTTCCGCGCACGCCCTCAACTGGCCGCGCGCGCCCTCTTGTTGACCCGCTCTTTACCGGGCACTCTGAGGTCGACCCCCACTTGTGAATTTGTGAATCCGTGCACAACGCCATGGATTCCTAGGAGGTGGCCTCATTCCATGATCGTCCGAGACGCCATGAGCACGGTGATCCTCACCGTCGGCCCCGCCCACACCCTGCGTCAGGCAGCCGCCCTGATGTCCGCCCGCCACGTCGGCGCCGCCGTGGTCCTCGACCCCGACGCCGGCGGCGTCGGCATCCTCACCGAACGCGACATCCTCAACTCCGTCGGCCTCGGCCAGAACCCGGACACGGAACGCACCCACGCCCACACCACCACCGACGTCGTCTTCGCCACCCCGACCTGGACCCTCCAGGAGGCGGCCCGGGCCATGACCCGCGGCGGTTTCCGGCACCTGGTGGTCCTCGACCGCGGCGAGCCCGTCGGCATCGTGTCGGTCCGCGACATCATCCGCTGCTGGGTCCCGGCCCGGGAGCCCGCACCGGCGCTCTGAGCACACAAGGGCGGGCCGGACCCCCTGGGGGTCCGGCCCGCCCCGGCCGGCGCCCGGCCCGCCGAGGGCGGCTCAGCCGCGCAGCGCCCGCACCGTGGCCTCCAGCCGCTTGCCGAAGTCGGCGTCGGCTTCGCGGAAGTTGCCGATCGCGCGCACGGCGATGTCCTCGCGCGACACCTGGGAGACCGCCCCGGCCAGGTTGGCGACCAGTCGCTCCTTCTCCTCCTCCGACATCAGCCGGTAGAGGTCGCCCGCCTGCACGAAGTCGTCGTCCTCGGCGTGCCGCGGCGTCGGGTGGCCGCCGGTGCCCGCGGTGAAGCCGTCGAACGGCTGCCACAGCGGCCGGCCGGTCTGCCCCGGTCCCCCGAAGCTGTTCGGCTCGTAGTTCCTCGCACCGCCGTGCCGGCCGTCGTACAGGTGGCCGTCCCGGGAGTTGGTGCGCGCCTCGGCGGCGTGCGGGCGGTTCACCGGCAGGTGGTCGGCGTTGACGCCGACGCGGTAGCGGTGCGCGTCGCCGTACGCGAACAGGCGGCCCTGGAGCATCTTGTCCGGGGACGGGCCGATGCCGGGCACGAAGTGCGCGGGGCTGAAGACCGACTGCTCGACCTCGGCGAAGACGTTCCGCGGATTGCGGTTCAGCTCCAGCCTGCCGATCTCCATGACCGGGTAGTCCGCGTGCGGCCACACCTTGGTCAGGTCGAACGGGTTGAAGCGGTACGTCGCCGCGTCCGCCGCCGGCATGATCTGCACGCCCACGGTCCAGCTCGGGAACTCGCCGCGCTCGATCGCCTCGCGCAGGTCGCGCTGGTGGGAGTCGGGGTCCTTGCCCGCCAGGACCTCGGCCTCCGCGGCGGTGAGGTTCCTGATCCCCTGGTCGGTCTTGAAGTGGTACTTGACCCAGAAGACCTCGCCGGCCTTGTTGTTCCACTGGTAGGTGTGCGAGCCGAAGCCGTCCATGTGCCGGTACGACGCCGGGATGCCGCGGTCGCCGAACAGCCAGGTGACCTGGTGGGTGCTCTCCGGGCTCAGGCCCCAGAAGTCCCAGACGTTGTCCGCCTCCGTGGAACCGGTGTACGGGTCGCGCTTCTGGGTGTGGATGAAGTCCGGGAACTTGATCGCGTCGCGGATGAAGAACACCGGGGTGTTGTTGCCGACGAGGTCGTAGTTGCCCTCCTCGGTGTAGAACTTCAGCGCGAAGCCGCGCGGGTCGCGGACCGCGTCCGCCGCACCCAGGTTCCCGGCCACGGTCGAGAAGCGCAGGAAGGTCTCGGTCTCCTTGCCGGCCTCGGAGAGGAACGCGGCCCGGGTGTACGGGGTGACGTCGGCGGTCACCGTGAAGGTGCCGTACGCCCCCGCGCCCCGGGCGTGCACGACGCGCTCCGGGATGCGCTCGCGGTTGAAGTGGGCCAGCTTCTCCAGGAGCAGCTGGTCCTGCACGAGCACCGGGCCGCCGACGCCTGCGGTCTCACTGTTCTGGTTGTCGGCCACCGGTGCACCGGCCTCCGTGGTGAGCGGTCCCTGGGTCACGTGCGCCTCCTGCGTCACTCCCGACCGGTCCTGTCCACCGGTCAAAACTAGCTTCGATCCTACATTGGACATTGTCCAAGTCAAATGTGATTCCAAAGTCACACCTGTTCGGGATCTGGTCCTCTTGCTGTTACGCTGCTTCCATGAGCGACCTACTGGAACGGCTGCGCGGACGCGGATGGCGGATGACCGCACAGCGACGCGTGGTGGCCGAGGTTCTCGACGGCGATCACGTCCACATGACGGCCGACGAGGTCCATGCGCGGGCCGTCACGAAGCTGCCGGAGATCTCCCGGGCGACCGTCTACAACACGCTGGGCGAGCTGGTGACCCTCGGCGAGGTGATCGAGGTCACGACGGACAAGCGCGCCAAGCGCTACGACCCGAACGCGCACCGGCCGCACCACCACCTGGTCTGCGCCCGGTGCGGCGCGATCCGTGACGTGCACCCCACGGGCAACCCGCTCGCCGACCTCCCCGACACCGAGCGCTTCGGCTTCACGGTGTCGGACGTCGAGGTGACGTACCGGGGCCTGTGCCCGAACTGCGCGGGTGCGTGACGCGGGACGAGTGACACCGGACAGGTGAGGAGAGGGGCCGCGGCCCCTCTCCTTTTTCGCGCGCTCGCACCGGGGAAGCGGAAACGGGTGGCGCAAACGACCGAGGGCCGGAACCCATTTCTGGATTCCGGCCCTCGGCCTTCAGTAGCGGGGACAGGATTTGAACCTGCGACCTCTGGGTTATGAGCCCAGCGAGCTACCGAGCTGCTCCACCCCGCGTCGGTGAACACGACACTACGGGAGGGAAGCCCGCGGAAGCAAATCCATTGCCGGCGAGTGGCCAGGTCACGCCGAGAGCTCCTCGCGCAGGGCGTCCCGCAGCCGGCCCGCCCGCTCGGACACCTCCGCGGGCCCCAGCGCCACCGCGCGGTCGGCCCACCTCTGCCCTTCCGCCAGCTCACCACGACGCGCGTAGACCAGGGCCAGCCGGAGCGCCGCCCGGCCGTGCCCGGCGTCGGCGGCCCGAGTCCACCACACCGCCGCCTCGGGCTCGCTGCCCTCCCGGGCCAGCAGCAGGCCCAGGTTGAACGCCCCGTTGCGCGATCCGGCCTCGGCCGCCGCCCGGTACCACCGCGCGGCCTCGACCACGTCGCCCCGGGCCGCGGCGAGCATGCCCACCCGGACCTGGGCACGGCGGTGCCCCTGGGTGGCCGCCCGCTCGTACCACTCCTCGCACTCGGTCTTCTCGTGCACGACCTCACCCAGTTCGTGGGCCGGCTCCGGGGGCCGCCGCGCGTCCAGCAGGGTCGCGAGCCGGTAGGCCGCCTCGGGGTTGCCGCCGCCTGCCGCGCAGCGCAGGTGCCGCTCGGCCCCCTGCTCGTCGCCCTCGCGCAGCCGGGCCATCCCGACCTGTAGGGCGGCCTCGGTGTGCCCGGCGGCGGCCGCGCGCTCGTACCAGCGCAGCGCGACATCGGCGTCCTCGTCCGTGCCCCGCCCGGCGTGCAGGATGCCCAGGTTGAACGCGGCGTCCACGCTGCCGGCCTCGGCGGCCTTGGAGAACCAGGGCTCCGCTCCGGCCGGGTCGTCGCCCTGGAGCAGCAGGATGGCCAGCGCGTTCGCCGCCTCCCGGTGCCCCGCGTACGCCGCCCGCCGGTACCACTGCTCGGCCTGCGCGGTCCGGCCCTGCTCGGCGCAGAGCAGCCCGAGGTTGTAGGCCCCGTTGTCGTCCCCGGCGTCCAGCGCGGCCCGGTACCAGCGCTCGGCGGTCTGCGTCTCGCCGCGCTCGGCGTGCAGCGCGCCCAGCGCGTTGGCCGCGTTGCCGTCGCCGTCCTGGGCGGCCCTGAGCCACCACACGGCGGCGCTCTCGGTGTCCCCGGCGTCGCGCAGCAGGAAGCCCAGCGCGCAGGCGGCCCGGGCCTCCCCGTCCTTGGCGGAGGTCAGGTACCAGCGCCCGGCCTCCTTGAGGTCCCCGCGCTTCTCCAGGATCGCCCCGAGGTGCAGCGCGGCCCGCCGGTGACCGCGGGCCGCGGCCTGGCGGTACCACTGCTCGGTCTCCTCGACAGCGTTGTCGGACCCGCCCTCCTCCTCGGCGCCGGCCTTCCGGTCGAGCGCGCGCGCCAGCCGGTAGGCGGCCTCGCGGTGCCCGCGTTCGGCGGCGGCCCGCATCCAGTCCCCGGCCGCGGCGTCCCCCCGGTGCTCCAGCAGGTCGGCGAGCGCGTAGGCGCCCAGGGCGTGGCCCTGCTCGGCGGACTGGCGCAGCCAGTACTCGGCGGCGGGCTCGTCCCCGCGCTCGCGGTGGTGGCGGCCGAGCGCGTGCGCGGCGGCGGCCGAACCGGCCACCGCGGCGATCCGCCACCAGCCGGCGGCCTCCTCGGCATAGCCGCGCTGGTGCAGCAGGACACCCAGGTTGTTGGCGGCGGCGCGGTCGCCGGCCGCGGTGGCTGCACGCAGGTGGGGCTCGGCTCCGTCGAGGTCGCCGCCGCGCAGGAGCATGGCACCGAGGACGCTCATCGCCTCGGTGTCGCCGGTCCGCGCGGCGAGCCGGAGGCGCGCGTCCTCGGCCGTGTCGCCCGTGTCGCCCATTTCATCCCGGGTCGCCCCCTCACCCGGAGACTGCACAAATCGCCCTGTCTCGAACAGAGTTGCCTTGTCCCCCATAACGTCCATCGTCGCACCACCTGCAACCTGGGTACACCCGGTATACCGCAGCCCGTGAGGTCACTTCAGCGTTTTGTCGACATGCCCACAGAGAGATAAGTCAAACACAGACAGCCCAACTCCCCACGGCGGCGCGGCCGTCCTCCCGATCTGTACATGAGTTCGCACACCACGAAGGCCCGGATCCCTGTAAGGAATCCGGGCCTTCGTCTTCAGTAGCGGGGACAGGATTTGAACCTGCGACCTCTGGGTTATGAGCCCAGCGAGCTACCGAGCTGCTCCACCCCGCGCCGTTGTTCAGCAACCGTATCACGGCGCGGGGTGGTCTTGATCAGCTCTTGCCGCCGCCCCCGCTCTTGTCGCCACCTGCGGCCTTGTCGGCCTTGGCCTGCGCCTCCTCGGCCCGCTTCAGCGCGGCCTCGAGATCGTCCTGCGCCTTGGCGTACGCCGACCAGTCCGGCTTCGGCTTCTGCAGGGCCTCCTGCCCGGCCTCGAACGCCTTCTGGGCGTCGTCGAGCGCCTGCCTGACCGTCGGGTCGCCGGTGTCGGGCGGGTTGTCCCCGGTCTTCGGCGGTGTGGTCGAACCCTCGACCCCGAACACCTTGTTCAGCGCCTCGTCCAGGGTGTTCTCGAAGGCGGTCCTGCCCTCGTAGGTGACCAGCACCTTGCGCAGCAGGGGGTACTTCAGCGAGCCACCACGGACGTAGACGGGCTCCGCGTAGAGCAGTCCTCCGTCCAGGGGCACCGTCAGCAGGTTGCCGTACTCGACCTTGGAGTGGCCTCTGCTCAGCAGGCTGATGGTCTCGGCGATGTCCGACTCCGAGTTGAACTGGCTCTGCACCTGCTTGGGACCGTAGACGGTGGTGCTCGCCGGCAGCTTGAGGACTCTGATCTTGCCGTAGTCGCTCGTGCCCGGGTCGGAGTCGACGGCCATGAAGGCGCTGAGGTTGTCCCGCCCGTTCGGTGTGAACGTCGTCGTCAGCGAGAACGCCTGGGCACTCTGGTCCGGCATCTTCATGCTCAGGTAGTACGGCGGCACCGCGTTGCCGGAGTCGTTCGACGGGTCGTCGGGCACCTCCCACACCTCGCTGCCGCTGAGGAAGGTCTGCGCGTCGGTCACGTGGTAGCGGGTGAGCAGCTCGCGCTGGACCTTGAACAGGTCCTGCGGGTAGCGCAGATGCTGCATCAGGTCCCCGGAGATGTCCGCGCGCGGCTGGACCGTCCCGGGGAAGGCCTTCATCCAGGTCTTCAGCACGGGGTCCGCGGTGTCCCACTGGTAGAGCTTGACCTCGCCGGTGTACGCGTCGACGGTCGCCTTCACGGAGTTGCGGATGTAGTTGACCTGGTTCTGCTGGGCCACCACCGCGCGGGAGTTGTTCGTCGCGGTCAGCGAGTCGGCCGTCGTGTCACCGAGCGTCGTACGGGACGCGTACGGATAGCCGTTGGTGGTCGTGTACGCGTCGACGATCCACTGGATGCGGTGGTTCACCACGGCCGGGTAGGCGTCACCGTCGATGGTCAGCCAGGGAGCCACCGCCTCGACGCGCTCCTTGGGGGTGCGGTTGTACAGGATCCGCGAGCCCTTGCCGATCGCGCCCGAGTAGAGGATCTGCGGCTCGTTGAACGCCACCGCGTACGCGGCCCGGTTGACCGGGCTGTCGAGGTTGACCCCGCTCCTGCCCTGGTAGCTGGTGGTCTTCTCGCGCTCGTTGTCGGAGTAGTCGACCTCCTTCTGGGGGCCGCCGACGATCGAGTACGTGGTGGTCTTCTCACCGTAGTAGATCTGCTGCTTGTAGCTGCCGAGGGAGCCCTCGGACGGCAGGTTCTTCTCGGTGAAGACCGGGCGGCCCTCGGAGTCGGCCTCGGTGCCCTTGGCGGCGACCGCGCCGTAGCCGTGCGTGTAGCGGAAGTGGTCGTTGATCCAGTTGTTCTTGGGGATGCCGCCCAGGTTCAGCTCACGCAGGCCGATGACGGTGTCCTGCTCCTTGCCGTCCTTGGCGTACCGGTCGACGTCGAGGTTGGCCGGGAACCCGTAGTAGCCCTTGATCTGCTGCAGCTGCTGGAACGTCGGCGAGACGACGTTCGGGTCCATGATGCGGATGCTCGCCGTGTCGCCGACCCTGTCGCGCAGCTCGGTCTTGTCCGCGGTGGTGGACTTGCCGGCGTACTCGGTGACCTTGGTGTCGTCGATCCCGTAGGCCTCGCGGGTCGCCTCCAGGTTCTTCTGGACGTACGGGGCTTCCTTGGCCTGCTCGTTGGGCTGCACCTGGAACTTCTGCACGATGGCCGGGTACAGGCCGCCGATCAGGACCGCGGAGAGGACCATCAGGCCGAAACCGATGACCGGAAGCTGCCAGGTGCGCCGCCACAGGGTGGCGAAGAACAGCAGCGCGCAGATGACGGCGATGCAGAACAGGATCGTCTTGGCCGGCAGGTAGGCGTTGGCGTCGACGTAGCGCAGGCCGGTCCAGTTGCCGGTCGCCTTGAAGTCGCTGGATTTGACGGCGAGCCCGTACCGGTCGAGCCAGTAGGCGACCGCCTTCAGCGCCACGAAGATGCCGAGGAGCACCGACAGGTGCCCGGTCGCGGCGGCGGTGGCGCGCGCGCCCGGACTCGTGACGCGCAGCCCGCCGTACAGGTAGTGGGTGAGCGCGGCGGCGATCAGGCACAGGATCGCGGTGGCGAAGCCGAAGCCGAGCAGGAACCGGTACCAGGGCAGGTCGAAGGCGTAGAAGGAGACGTCGAGGTGGAACTGCGGGTCCTTCTGGTGGAAGGGCACGCCGTTGACCCACATCAGCCAGGTGCGCCACTGTCCGGCCGCGGAGGCACCGGCGATCAGACCGACGAGACAGGCGACGGCGAGCAGCAGCCAGGTCTTGTACGGCGCGATGCCCATCCGGTAGCGGTCGAGGCTCTGCTGCTCCATGGACATGGCGCTCAGCGGGGGCCGCAGCCGGTGGGCCAGCCAGATGTTGAGGCCGACGGCGACGGCCATCAGCAGCCCGAAGACGAAGAACAGCCCGATCTTGGTCCACAGCGTGGTGGTGAACACGGACGAGTAGTGCACCGACCGGTACCACAGCCAGTCCGTCCAGAAGCCCGCGAACATGGTGAACACCATGCCGAGGACGGCGAGGACGCCCAGCGTCATGAGCAGGGCCCGGGCCCGCCGGGACGGGCGTCCCGCTCTGATCCGTGGCCCCGTCGGGCCTCCGCCGCGGTCCGGCATCTGGAAAGCCAAGGTGCGCACCTCGAAGTTCGCTGTCGATACGTCAGGCCCCCGTTCTCACGGGTCGGCCGAGGCCCCCCGTGATCGCGGGCCACACCTATGCAACTTACTCACGGTTCACTCGGTTCCCGATTCCGCCCGGGAACGAGGCAGGATTGTGACCATGTCCAACACTCCCATGGCAGCGAACCCGCTCACCCGGGCCGTACTCGAGATCGACGAGTACGCCTCCGGCCTCGGCTGGGACCAGCCCGCCCGCCTCTTCGCCCTCGTAGACACCGCACGACTGCGGGCCCAGGAACCCTCGCTCGCCACCCAGCTCGGCCTCGACGACGAGTCCGAGGCGGCCGGCCTCACCCCGATCGAGCAGGACGAGGTTCCGGCGGACAAGGCGCTCGACGAGTTCCTCGGCACCATCGCCTGGCCGGACGCGGTGGTGGGCTGCGCGCTCACCGTGGAGCGCCTGATGCTGCCGCCGTCCGCCGAGGCGCAGGTGCCGAAGGGCCTGAGCGAGGCCAAGCTGGCGAAGTGGGTGGCGGAGCACCCCGAGCGCCAGGAGGTCCGTATGACGGTGGCGGTGCTGCGCGACGGCGGCCGCGAGTCGGCGCTGCGCCTGCGCGAGAAGGACTCCTCGACGGAGGTCCTGACGGGGCCGGAGCTGGTGCCGGGCCTGGCCGAGGCGCTGGCGGCGACCTTCGCGGACTGATCACCCCGGTACGGCGATGGGGGCGCTCCCGGTGATCGGGGGCGCCCCCAGCCGTGTCCCGGGGCCGCCGGTCAGCTCTTGGCGGTGCACTTCGGCAGGGCGGCGGTGTCGCCGCCGCGGATGTCCTTCAGGGCGCCGAGCGCGTCGCCGATGGTCTTCACCTTGACGAGCGTGAGCCCGCTCGGGGTGTCCTTGGCGGCTGCCGCGCAGTTGTCGGCGGGGGTGAGGAAGTACCGGGCGCCCTTGTTGCGGGCGCCGACGGTCTTCATCTCGATGCCGCCGATCGGCCCGACGGTCCCCCTGTCGTCGATGGTGCCGGTGCCGGCGACGAAGTTCCCGCCGGTGAGGCTGCCCGGGGTGAGCTTGTCGTAGATGCCGAGCGCGAACATCAGTCCGGCGCTGGGCCCGCCGACGTCGGCGAGCTTGATGTCGATGCTGAACGGGAAGGTGTGGTCGGTCCCGGCGGAGATCCCGACGATGGCGCGCCGGGCGCCGCTGTCGTGGGAGGTCGCCGTCGTGAGGGCGACGTCCCGGGTCTTCGCCGCCGTCCTGTGCTGCTTCTCGGCGGCGGCCTGTTCCTTGGCCGGGACGACGGTGAAGACGACCTTCTGGCCGGGCTTGTGCCGGGTGACGAACCGGGCGACGTCGGACGGCTGCCCGACGGCCGTCCCGTCCACGGCCTTGATCACGTCGCCCGCGTGCAGCCGGCCCTCGGCCGGGGAGCCCTTGACGACGGTGGAGACGATCACCCAGGACTTCACGGGGACGCCCAGTTCCTTCAAGGCGGCGACCTTGGCGCTCTCCTGGGACTGGCTGAACTCCTCGGCGTTCTCCTGGGTGGACTGCTGCTCGGTCTTGCCGTCCGGGTAGAGGGTGTCGTGCGGCACGATCTTGCTGTCGTGCGCCAGCCAGCCGTAGACGGCCTCCACCAGGTTCATCCGGAAGTCGGCGCTGGTGACGCGGACGGTGGTCATGTTCAGGTGACCGTCCGTCGCGTACGTCTTGTGGCCGGAGATCTGCAGCACCGGCTCGCCGTCGTGCTCCCCGAGCGTGTTCACGGTCGGCCCGGGAGACATCTCCGCGTACGGCACGGGGATGAGCACACCCGCGCACAGGAGCGCGATCAGCATCAGGGTGGAGGCGAGCATCGTCGCGGTGCGGCGTGGCATGCCACGACAGTACGGGACGCCTCTGTCAGCGCACCGTCAGGGCACCAATCCTCAGGCGCCGGGGGCGCCGGAGTGGGACTTCTTCTCCATGGCCTCGCGGAACCGCGCGTAGCCGTCCAGCTCGGGACCGTCGCTGCGGATTCTCCGGGTCCGATTGGCCCAACTCCCCCACAGTCCGGCCGCGACCGCGGCAACCAGCGGAATCAGCAACCAGGCGAGCGCCGCCATGCCGACCTCCCAACCCCATGAGCGTCCGCGACTGACTGATCAGCAGATTAACCATCCGCACTGACAACGCTCACGCGAGGGGGGTGGTTACGCAACCGGGCGGGCCGGTGGGCCGACGGTGACGGCGGTCAGCAGGCGCCGACCCATTCCTCGGTCCCGTCGGAGAACCGCTGGTGCTTCCAGATGGGCACCTCGTGCTTCAGGTCGTCGATGAGCCTGCGGCAGGCCTCGAACGCCTCACCCCGATGGGGGCACGACACGCCGACGACGACGGCGAGGTCCCCGACCCGGAGGTCCCCCACCCGGTGGACGGCGGCCAGCGCCCGCACCGGGAACTCGGCGGCGACCTTCTCGGCGATCCGCCGCATCTCCGCCTCGGCGCTCGGATGGCAGGAGTACCCGAGCGCGTCGACGTCGGCGCCCCCGTCGTGGTTGCGCACCGTCCCCACGAACAGCGCGACACCGCCCGCGGCGTCGTCCCCGACGGCCGCGAACACCTCGTCCACGGAGAGCGGGGTCTCCCGGACGCCGATCAGCTTGATGGGGTCCTGAGCCGCCTGCTCACCGGGGTGATCGTTCGTGGGTGCCATGCCCCCATCGTGCCGCACACCCCCGCCCCACCGGAATACGACTTTCACCAGGCTCGCGCGCGGGATGGCTTGGAGCCTCCTACAGGCCGGGCGGCACGCGGCCGCTCACGGAGCTACGGGGTGGGCGGCACGCGGCCGCTCACGGAGCCCCTCGCCAGGTGCCCCCGGATCTCACCTGCGGCGGGCCTTGCGGGCCCGCCGCACCACCGCGGCGGCGCCCAGCAGGGCCACCGTCGCCCCCGCCGCGCCCGCGGCCGTGGCGTCCTTGCGTCCCAGCCGGCGTCCGGCGACCGTGTGCCGCCCGGAGACCTCCGCCAGCAGCTCCGCCAGCACCTCCTCGTTGGTCCAGCGGGGCCGCCACCCGGCGTCGTGCAGCCGGCTGCCGCTGACCACCCAGGGGTACATCGTGTACGCCAGGTCGCCCGCCGGGGACGGGGTGAGGCCGATCCGGTGCAGCCGGGCGGCGGCGCCCAGGGCGACCGCCGACGGCAGTTCCATCCGCCGGATCCCGGTCAGCTCCTCGACCTCCTCCTGCTCCAGCCATCCGTCGCAGCCGACCGCCAGTTCCCCGTCCACCTTCTCCAGGACGGCGTACTCCAGGGCGGCGCACAGGTCCTCGACGTGGCAGAACTGCCAGGCCGGACGCGATCCGGCGACCACGAGCAGGCGGGGCGACTCGAAGTACCGGGTCAGCGCGGTGTCGGTGCCTCCCACCAGCACCGCGGGCCGCACCACGGTCACGTTCAGCCCCGGATGCGCGCGGGGGGCGCGCCGGGCCAGCCGCTCGATCTCCAGCAGGTCCCCGACGCCGGTGGCCTCGGCCGTCGCCCGCAGCTCGGCGTCCTCCGACAGGGGCAGCTCGTTCTCCGGCAGCGCCCCGTAGACCATCGCCGAGGTGCACAGCACGACCCGGTGCACTCCGGCCGCCGCGGCGGCGGTCAGCACGGTCTGCGTGCCCCGGACGTTGTAGGCGGTGCGGGCCGCCGGGTCGGTCTCCAGGTCGAGGTCGAGCGCGAGGTGCACCACGACGTCCGCGCCCCGCAGCTTGTCCGCGATCGCCGGGTCGCGCACGTCCAGGATGTGCCACTGCGCGGCATCGCACTCCCCGCGCCGCTCGTCGATGGCGATGACCTGCTTGATCTCCTCGGCGGCCGCGAGCCGCTCGGTGAGCATGGCGCCGATCCCGGCGGCCGCGCCGGTGACCGCCACGACGGGCCCGCGCACGGCGGTCGTCCCGTCGGCGCGCCGCGCCGTGGTCGCGGGACCGTGGTCGGGCGACGGGCGGTCTGTATGGTTTCGCGCTGCGCGAACCTGCGGATCTGGGGAACTCACCGGGCGTCTCCAGCGGTTGTCTTCGGTACGGGCGCGACTGAGGCGCACGTACCAGGTGCATCCATCCTGCCGCAGGCTTTCCGTGGGCGAAGCACCGAGGCCCGATCGGGTCCGGGTGTCTACGCTGGGTGGTGACGTCGGGCAGCCGCGCCGCCGGAGAGAACCGGTGGCCTTACCAGCCGAGGAATCCCGTGAGTGACACCCCATTCGGATTCGGCCTTCCGCCGGAGGAGCCGGAGGACGGCGACGAGGGCAAGAAGAAGGACCAGCAGAGCGGTGGTGAGCAGGGACCGGCCAACCCGTTCGGTTTCGGGCTGCCCGGAGCCGGAGGCTTTGGCGGCCCCGGCGCCGACAACCCGCTCGCAGCGATGTTCGGGTCCCTGAACCCCACCGACCTGGGCGCCGCTTTCCAGCAGCTCGGCCAGATGCTCTCCTACGAGGGCGGCCCGGTGAACTGGGACATGGCCAAGCAGATCGCCCGCCAGACCGTCTCCCAGGGCACCCCGGACGGCGTGAAGGACGCGAGCATCGGCGGCGCCGAGCGCTCCGCGGTCCAGGAAGCCGTCCGTCTGGCCGACCTGTGGCTGGACGACGCGACCTCCCTGCCGTCGGGCGCGGCCTCGGCGGTGGCCTGGTCCCGCGCCGAGTGGGTCGAGGCGACCCTGCCCGCCTGGCAGGAGCTGGTCGACCCGGTCGCCGAGCGGGTAGGCGCGGCCATGGGTGACGTCCTGCCGGAGGAGATGCAGGCCATGGCGGGCCCGCTGATCGGCATGATGCGCTCGATGGGCGGGGCCATGTTCGGCACGCAGATCGGGCAGGCCGTGGGCGTGCTCGCGGGCGAGGTCGTCGGTTCCACCGACATCGGCCTGCCGCTGAGCCCGGCCGGCAAGGCCGCGCTGCTCCCCGCCAACGTGGAGGCGTTCGGCAAGGACCTCGGCGTGCCGCAGGAGGAGGTCCGGCTCTACCTGGCCCTGCGCGAGGCGGCTCACCAGCGCCTGTTCGCGCACGTGCCGTGGCTGCGCTCGCACCTGTTCGGCGCGGTCGACGGCTACGCGCGCGGCATCAAGGTCGACACGGCCAAGCTGGAGGACGTGGTCGGGCAGTTCGACCCGCAGAACCCCGAGCAGCTTCAGGACGCCCTTCAGCAGGGCATGTTCCAGCCGGAGGACACGCCCGAGCAGAAGGCGGCCCTGGCCCGTCTGGAGACCGCTCTGGCGCTCGTGGAGGGCTGGGTGGACGCGGTGGTGCACGCGGCCGCGAAACCGCGCCTGTCGTCCGCCGACGCCCTGCGCGAGACCCTGCGCCGCCGCCGTGCCACCGGCGGCCCGGCGGAGCAGACGTTCGCGACGCTGATCGGCCTGGAGCTGCGTCCGCGCCGGCTGCGTGACGCCTCGCGGCTGTGGGCCTCGCTCACGGACGCGCGCGGGGTGGACGGCCGGGACGCCCTGTGGGCCCACCCGGACATGCTGCCGACGGCCACCGACCTGGACGATCCGGACGGCTTCGTGCACCGTGAGCAGCTCGACTTCTCCGAGCTGGACAAGATGCTCGGCGAGGCGGCGGGCGGCGCCGGCGAGAAGCCGAACCTGAAGAAGGACGACGAGGCCGGGGGCGACGACACCGAGTGAGCCTGTACGACGACGCGGTCCTCGTGCTGAAGGGGTACGAGGGCCAGGACGAGCTGCGCCAGGCCTACCTGGATCATCTGGCGGCCCACCCGGACGGCATGTGGAAGGCGTGCGCGGACGGTCACCTCACGGCGAGCGCGCTGGTGCTCGACCCCGAGCGGGGCCGGGTGCTGCTGACCCTGCACCGGAAGCTGCGGATGTGGCTGCAGATGGGCGGCCACTGCGAGCCCGTCGACGCCACCCTGCGGGACGCCGCCCTGCGGGAGGCGACGGAGGAGTCGGGCATCACGGGGCTGTCCCTGGTGCCCGGGGGCCCGGTCCGGCTGGACCGGCATCCGCTCCCGCCGCCCTGCCACTGGCACCTCGACGTCCAGTACGCGGTGCTGGCCCCGCCCGGAGCCGTCCAGCAGATCAGCGACGAGTCCCTGGACCTGCGCTGGTTCGCGTACGACGAGGTGGCCGGCGTGGCCGACGACTCCGTCGTGCGCCTGGTGGAGGCCGCGCGCGCCCGGCTGTGAACGCGGAAGGGGTGACCGCCCGGGCGGTCACCCCTCGCCGGTTCAGGCGCGCTCAGCTCCAGACGTTGCCCTGGTTCTGTCCGCGCGCGCCCTGCTGGCCCATGCCGAACTGCGCGGCGAGTCCCTGTCCGATCTGCGCGTTCTGCGGCGGCAGCAGCTCGCTGGGCTGCACCAGCGCGAAGCCGGAGCCCATGAAGCTCAGCTCCCAGCCCTCACCGGTGCTGCCGCGCCGCCGCCAGACACCGGAGGAGTGCGTCTGGGCCTGCATCTGCACCCGCAGCCCGGTGGACCAGGCGACGATCGCGTCGGCGTCGCAGTTGACGTACTTGTCGGGCGTGACCTGCATCAGCAGCGGCGCGCCCGAGGTCATCAGGGCGACCTTGCCGCGTCCGGTGATGTTGAGCTGGTACTTCCCGGAACCGGAGATGCCGTACAGGCTGTCGACGGCGATGACCTCGTGGTGCAGCGAGGAGTCCATGGCGAGGACGTAGGAGCTGTCGACGGTCAGCCCGTCCTGCTCGACGTCCATGACGTGCACGTACTGGGCGAGGTTGGCGAGGTAGACGGTGCCCTGTCCGTGACAGCGCATCAGGTCCAGGCCCTCGCCGGTGTGCCTTCGCGCGCGGGCCTGTCCGTTGCTGCGGTACTCGGCGTCGAACTCGACCAGACCCTGGTAGGCGACCATCGTCCCCTTGCGCGCGAGGAGGTCGTCGTGGCCTTCCAGGGTGACGCGGAGCATCTGCTTGTTCTGCAGGCTCCAGCGCTCCTGGGTCTGCTGGTCGTTGTGGGCGAAAAGCGGGCTCTGCATGATGTTCTGACTCCCCCTCAGCCCCGGAACCGAAGGCGGTCGGTGCTGTCCTCGCTGGGCTGGACGACGACGATGCCCTGGCCGGAGAAGGCCATCTGGTAGGCCTCACCGCTGCCCCGGCCGATCAGCGACTGCGCCTTGAAGCTGCGCTTGCCCTTCACCTTCAGGTTCGGGGACCATGCGACGAGCGCGTCCGGGTCGACGTACGTCTCGTCCTCGCCGCCGCCGCAGTCGACCACGATCGGCTTGCCCCGTGAGGTCAGCGCGACCCAGCCCTGTCCGGAGATCTTGGTGTTCCACAGGCCCTGCCCGGCGAACTTGGCGAGCCCCTTCACCCGCTCCACGCCCCAGCTGAGGTGCGCGTCGAAGGCGAGCAGGTTGGTGGCGTTGACCGAGATGCCGTCGCCGTTGAGGTTGATCACGACGACGTCGGCGCCGTAGTCGGCGAGGTAGAGCAGTCCGTCGCCGGAGCACTTCATCAGGGGGGCGCCCTCGCCGGTCATCCAGTCGCGGGCGATCTGGCGGACGGCCGGCGGGTTGGGCTCGTACTGGATGAAGCCCTCGTAGGCGACCATCGACCCCACGCGCGCGAGGAGGTCGCTGCCGGTCTGCATGGCGACCTTCAGCATGTGGCTGCCGTGGTTCTCCATGCGGGCGGTGACGGGTGCGGGAGCGTAGCCCGCGAGCGGCTGGTTCATGACGGGCTCCCTCAGACCTCGTACGGCTGGACGACGATGAAGTTGCCGGGAGCACCCCGGAACTGCAGGTTGACGCTCTCTCCTGTGTCGCCCGGGTACGCGTTGCGGCGCATCCGGACCTGGCTGGAGACGATCACCTGGGAGGCCGCCGACCAGGCGACCACCGCGTTGCAGTCGGCGAACGTCGTCGGCGTCACCGGCAGCACCACGGGGGTGCCGTGCGTCTTGACGACGATCGTGCCGGTGCCCTGGAACTGCATCGTGAACAGCGCACCGCCGGGGATGCCGTGCCCCTCGATGCGCCGGACCTCGTACTGGAGGCTCTCGTCGAAGGCGAGGACGTTCTCCGCCGAGACGCAGATCGCGTCGCCCTGGAGCTCGACGGGGTGCACGTGGGTGGAGTTGTCGGCGAAGAACACCTGGCCCTGGCCGGTGCAGCTCATCAGCTGCATCTCCTGGCCGGTCGCGTTGCCCACGATCCGCCCGGCGAACCCGGCGCCCTTGTAGCTGAAGTCGACCTTGCCCTGGTAGAGCACCATGCTGCCCTGCCGGGCCAGTACGGGCTGGCCGCCGATCCCGAGGTCGACGCGGATGAGCTTGGAGTTCTGCGGCGTCCAGCGCTGCCCGGTGGGCGTCTCCCTGAACTTCTGCAGCGCGGCCGTCACTCCGGCCCCGCCCTGGGGGGCGCCCTGCGGGACACCGTGACCGGCGGCCTGCTGGCCGGGGACGTGGCCGTAGGGCGGCTGCTGGCCGTAGCCGGGGGGCAGGGGCGCTCCGGGCGGTCCGCCGTGGGAGGGCTGCTGGCCGTAGCCGGGGGGCATCGGGGCGCTGGGCTGGCCCCCGTAAGAAGGCTGCGGCGGCTGGCCGTAGGGCGCGGGAGCCGGGGCCGGGGGCGGGACGGTGCCGCCGGCGGGCGGGGTCAGGGGCGCGATGACCGTCGGCGCGCCGTGCACGTTCGGGGCGGGCGCCGGAGCCGGCGGCGGGGTGAAGCCCTGCGGGGCCGGAGCGGGCGCGGGGGCGGGTGCCGGGGCGGCGGGGGCGCCGAACGCGGGCGGGGCGGCGGCCTGGGCGGGCGGGGCGAAGCCGGGGGAGGCCGTGGACTGCGGCTGCTGCGGGGCGGCCGGAGCCTCCTCCTCCAGCACCTCGCCGCCGAAGTTCCTCAGCAGCGCGTCGAGACCGCCGTCGAAGCCCTGACCGACCGCGGCGAACCGCCAGACGTCCTTGAAGTAGAAGTCGCCGAGCATGACGGCCCGCTCGGTGGAGAACTCCGAGCCGTCGAAGGAGTACCGCGCGACCTCCTCGCCGCCGGCCACGACGCGCAGGTATCCGGGGCCGATCTGCGACATCTGCCCGGCGCCGTCGACGGTCGCCGTGAAGGAGAGCTTCCGGATGCCCGCCGGGACGCGGTCCAGCGTGACGCGGAACGACTCCGTGTCGCCGGCCTGGGCGCCGAGCAGCTGGATGGACTCCTCGGGGGACTTCGGCTGGTTGAAGAAGATGAAGTACCGGTCGTCCGAGAGGCGCTCGTCGGCGTCCAGACCGAAGCAGCTGATGTCGAAGGTCAGTCCGGGGGCGGAGATCTGCACGCCTACGTACAGATCGGTGCCCGTCGTCAGGTCACTGATCCTGGCCTTGTGGCCGCGTTGGAATTCCCTGGCCATGCGTTACGACCGTCCCCCATCCCGAATGTGAGTGCGTCGCGCCAGGCTAACCGCAAATTTCGGCAGAGGACGCGGCCGGTGCGAGTCGGTACAGAGCCGGTACACAACCGGCCGCGCGCCCCGCGCACGGTCCGGTCACTCACCGCGCGCGCCGGGCACGTGCGGCAGCCGCCCGGCCGCCACCACCCCTTCGAGGTAGCCGCGGGCCCGCTCGGTGCGCGGGTAGGACTCCAGCAGCCGCCAGAAGTCGGCCCCGTGACCGGGCACCAGCAGATGCGCCAGTTCATGGCAGAGGACGTAGTCGACGACGTACTCGGGCATCCCCTGCAGCCGGTGCGAGAGGCGGATGCTGCCCTCGGCCGGAGTGCACGAGCCCCAGCGGGTGTTCTGGTTGGTGACCCAGCGCACGGACGCGGGACGCGCCCGGCCCTCGAAGTACTGGGCGGACAGCCGCTCGGCGCGCTCGGTCAGCTCGGTGTCGCCCAGTACCCGCCTGCTCTCCTGGGCGGCGAGCTTGTCGAGCATGAGCGTCACCCAGCGCTGCTCCTCCGCCGCGGACATGCGGGCGGGGATCAGCACGACGGTGCGATCGCCCTCGCGGTACGCGGAGACCGTCCGGCGGCGCCGGGTACTCCTGCGGACCTCGATCGCGCTCGCCCCCGAGCCGCTCGGCGGCTGGCTGGTCGTGCTGCGCTGTGGGTTTCCGGCGCGGTGCAGGGGGTCGGCGGGCACGCCCCGACGTTACCCGCTGGGGCGGGCCGAAGTCCCGGCTCCGGGGCGCTCGGATGGCGGCGCCCCACCATGTGCTTGATTAGTACGACCGATTTGCCCGACTGACGCCGAGGATCAGTACGACGAACACCCCCAGCCTGTGAATAACTTCGAGCACCGCCGCGGCCCGGCCCGGCATGCTGGCGGAGGTCGGCGGAGCGTGACCGGCTCCACCGGCCCAAGAGACATGGGCGACGCGACCACGGAACGTTTGCCCATCCGGGGAACAATTCAGGAGAATGCGACGGACACGGGGACTGTCATGCATCCGATGGTGAAACCCGCGCTGCGGCGCGGCTGGCGCGACCTCAACACCGTGCAGTTCGGGATGACCCCGGCGCACGCGATGACACTGGGACCGATGGACACGGCGACCGGCAGCTTCCTGGACCTGCTCAACGGCACCCGGGGCCTGCCCCTGCTGCGGGACGAGGGACGGCGCATGGACCTGCCGGACGGCCGGGTCGACGCGCTGCTCGGGCGGCTGGCCCGCGCGGGCCTGCTCGACGACACGCGCGGCGGCGGGCCGGCCGCCGACGCCCTGCGGGAGCGGACGGACGTCCTGGAGCGGCTGCGCCCCGACCTCGCGTCGCTGTCCCTGACCACTCCGGAACCGGGCGGCGCGCTCGGCCGGCTCGCCGCGCGCGGCGAGCTGCGCGTGCAGGTACGGGGAGCGGGGCGGGTGGGGGCCGTGCTGGCGTCGGTGCTGTCCGGGGCCGGGGTCGGGGAGGTCGAGGTGCGCGACGTGGGGCGTGTCGAGCCGTGGGACGTGGCCCCGGGCGGGCTGCCCGCCGACTCGCTGCGCGAACGCCGGCAGGACGCGGCACGGGCGGCGGTCCGCCGCGCGGCCCCGGGCCGGCCGGCGCGCCGCACCCGCTCCGCCCGCGCCACGGCCACCGCGGGCACCGGAGCCGGAACCGACGACCCCGGCCTCTCCCTCGTGATCCTCGCCCCACGCGACGACGTCGCCGTGCACGCGCCGGACCCGTTCACCGCCGAACCGCTCATGGCCTCCGGCACGCCCCATCTGTACGCGGGCGTCGTGGAGGGTACCGGCGTCGTGGGGCCCCTCGTTCTGCCGGGCGGGACGAGCTGCGCGGGCTGTCTGCACCAGGACCGCACGGACCGCGACCCGGCCTGGCCCCGGCTGGCCGCCCAGTGGCGCTCCGGCCACGCCCGCCGGGTGGGGGCCTGTGATCTGGCTCTCGCCACGACCGTCGCCGGACTGGCCGCGGCCCACGCCCTGGCCTTCCTCGACGGGGAGTCGCCGTCCGCCGCGGGTACCCGCTGGGAGATGTCGCTACCCGGCCTGACCTGGCATTCCCGGCCGATCCGGCCGCACCCCGCATGCGACTGCGGGGCCGCGGAGAGAGGTAAGGGGGAGCACTCCTCCACGGACGGGGAGCCGCGCGAGACAATGGCGGTGCGACGGCCGTCGCCGGAGCAACGACGCGAGGCAGGCGCGTTGCGGCCGACTGGGACTTGGAGGGCGCATGTCTGATCTTCCACGGAAGGCGGTCACCCGTACCGCCAAGCTCGCCGCGCTCCCGCTCGGCTTCGCCGGACGGGCGACCTGGGGGCTGGGCAAGAGGATCGTGGGCGAGTCCGCGGAGATCGTCGGGCGGGAACTGCAACAGCGGACCGCGGAGCAGTTGTTCAAGGTCCTCGGCGAGCTCAAGGGCGGGGCCATGAAGTTCGGGCAGGCGATGTCCGTCTTCGAGTCCGCCCTGCCCGAGGAGATCGCCGGCCCCTACCGCGCGGCGCTGACGAAGCTGCAGGACGCCGCCCCGCCGATGCCGACCCGCACGGTCCACGCGGTGCTCGAGGAGCGGCTGGGCGCGGAGTGGCGCGAGCTGTTCCTCGAGTTCGAGGACAAGCCCTCGGCCGCGGCCTCCATCGGGCAGGTCCACCGTGCGGTGTGGCACGACGGCCGCGAGGTGGCGGTCAAGGTGCAGTACCCGGGCGCCGGCGAGGCCCTGCTGTCCGACCTGACCCAACTCAGCCGCTTCGCCCGGCTGCTGGGGCCGCTGATTCCCGGCATGGACATCAAGCCACTGATCGCGGAGATGCGGGACCGGGTCTCCGAGGAGCTGGACTACGCGCTGGAGGCGCAGGCCCAGCAGGCGCACGCGGAGGAGTTCGCGGACGACCCGGACGTGATGGTCCCGGCGGTGGTGCACCAGTGCGATCAGATCCTGGTCACGGAGTGGATCGACGGGATCCCGCTGTCGGAGATCATCAACGACGGCACCGAGGAGCAGCGCGACCGGGCCGGCCAGCTCCTGGCCCGCTTCCTCTTCTCCGGCCCGGCCCGCACCGGTCTGCTCCACGCCGACCCGCACCCGGGCAACTTCCGTCTGCTGCCCGGCGACCCGGACGGTGACGGCGAGTGGCGCCTGGGCGTGCTGGACTTCGGCACCGTCGACCGGCTCCCGGGCGGCCTGCCGGAGCCGATAGGCGTCACGCTGCGGATGACCCTGGACGGCGAGGCGGATCCCGTCTACGAGCTGCTGTGCACGGAGGGGTTCGTCAAGGAGTCCATAGAGCTGGACCCCGACGCGGTCCTCGACTACCTGCTGCCGATCATCGAGCCGGCCCGGGTCGAGGCGTTCACCTTCACCCGCTCGTGGATGCGCAGCCAGGCCGCCCGGATCGCCGACGTCCGCTCCCCCGCCTACCAGCTGGGCAAGCAGCTCAACCTGCCGCCGGCCTACCTGCTGATCCACCGGGTGACGCTGAGCACCATCGGTGTGCTCTGCCAGCTCGGAGCCACGGTGCGGCTGCGTGAGGAGCTGGAGGAGTGGCTGCCCGGCTTCGTCCCCGCGGACGAACTGGACGAGGAGGAGCCGGCGGCCGAGGCGTAGCGACCACAACGCACGGCGGGGGCCGGTCCGTTCGGACGGACCGACCCCCGTGGTGAAGGATTCGCCTCCCTGTACCGGGAGGCCACCGCTTCAGGTGTGCTGGATCACTGCATGACGGCCATGGCCAGCGCACGGCGGGCACGCATGGAGGCGCGCTCCGCCCGGCGCTGCATGCGGCGAGCGGTCGCCAGGCGCGCGGCCCGGCGTTCCTGCTCGGCGCCCCGCAGCATGTCGTGCATATGCGCACGAGCCAGGGCTTCTGGGATGAGTTGCATCTCTCGGGTCCTGTTCTGACGCGAGTCGTTCGCGCCGGTGGTGGTGAAGTCTGAGGTCGCGGAGCCTGCGGGCTCGCTGGTGGACGGCTTCATCGGGGCCTGCTTCTTGGGGTCGTGCGTGAGGGGACGGTCGATGGTTCCTGCGGCGTTCATGCTGTGACCGGGTTCTTGCGCGGGCGGCCACGCGGCCGCTTCCGGGCGACGACGACACCCTGGACGAACAGCTCGCCACCCCAGACGCCCCAGGGCTCACGCCGCTCCTTCGCCCCGGCGAGGCACGCCTCCATCAGCGGGCAGGTGCGGCAGAGGGACTTGGCGTACTCGACGTCGGCCGGCGACTCGGCGAAGAAGACCTCGGGGTCGTAGGAACGGCAGGGGACGGGTACGCCGAGGTTCTCGATGGCGTCGTCGAGCGCGGTGAGCGCGGTGAGGGGGATCAAGGTGGAGTCCTCCGTGAGGCCGGGCGGGGGGATGGTGCGTGAAGGCGGTACGGACGGGGCGTGCGCTTCGAGTTGCACGGTTCGGTCTTCCTCGTCTGTCGTTCCGGCCTGTTGACCGGGCGTCGGCTTGGTACCGGGTTCTTTCCTGTCCCGAGGCCCCTTCGCTCCGTCGTCCCCGTTCGGGGAAAACAGAAGGGCCGCGGATCCCGGGTGGGGTTCCGCGGCCCTGAAGGCGCCGGCCTGATCGGCGATCAGGCTGGATCACTCCAGGGTTCTGGCCCACGGAAGGCCCACATCAGGTGGTGCTGCGTCGTCTGCTTCCGGAATCCGGCACCGGCCGCCGCAAAGACATAGGCATGTGCCTGTGCCACTACCGCTTCCAGTGCCTTCGTCGGTCGCTCATTGCGCTCACGGACGGGAAGGACCGCGAGAGCAGGGGAGGACGCCGGACGGACGGCACGAATGCCGGACAGACCGGTGCCCTGGTTCGAGGCGCCGAGCATGCACGTGGAGACGGTCGAGCGATCGGTCATTTTGGCCGTGCTGATGATGGTTTCGATGCTGGTCACTGGACTCGCCTCCTCTCGGCGTCTGGGGGGACCGGGGTGAACCGATCCATTCGGATATGCAAGTACAACACGGAGTCAGGACCTTGGAGAAGGCCGCCGCTTCCGTGCCTAGAACCTATGGGGATTCCCGGGGCGTGCGCAAACTATTTTTTCGACGAGTTCGCATCAGTCGCGCCCGCCGTCCGCCCCGATCTCCTGACCTGCGCAGATGGCCAGAACATCGGCCCCGTAACGCTGCAGCTTGCGGGCACGGACACCAGGGATGCGGGAGAGTCCCGCGGGGTCCTCGGGCCGTGCCTCGGCGATGGCCATCAGGGTGCGGTCGGTGAAGACGCAGAAGTCCGGCTGCCCGCTGCGCTCCGCCTGGACCGCACGCCACTCGCGCAGACGCTCGTAGAGGCCCTCGTCCATGTCCGAGGGGCAGTCCTCGCAGCGCATCAGCTTCATCTCGCCGGCGTCGGTCAGGGTGCGGCCGCAGACCCGGCAGCGGGCCACGGTGCGCTGGGCGCGCCGGGGGACGGCCGGGCCGCGGGCCGCCGCGCCGCGTTCGATGCCTCCGCCGGCGCCGGTGCCGCTGCGGCCTGCGACGGCGGCGGTGCCGGGGCGCAGGCCGTCGAGGAAGCGGCTGGGCCTGCGGTTGGCCCGTCCGCCCGGTGCGCGCGACAGGGCCCAGGAGAGATGGAGCCGCTCTCTGGCGCGGGTCACGCCGACGTAGAGGAGGCGGCGCTCCTCCTCGATCTGCTCGTCGGTCCTGGCGTAGGTGATCGGCACCATGCCCTCGGCGATGCCGACGAGGAAGACCGCGTCCCACTCCAGGCCCTTGGCCGCGTGCAGGGAGGCCAGGGTGACGCCCTGGACGGTCGGGGCGTGCTGGGCGCCCGCCCGCTCGTCGAGTTCGGCGACGAAGTCGCCGAGGGTGGCACCGGGGCGGGCGGCGGAGAAGTCGTGGGCGAGGTTGACCAGGGCGGCCAGGGACTCCCAGCGCTCCCGGACGGCGCCGGAGCCGGCCGGAGGCGTGCTGGTCCAGCCCTCCCCGGACAGCACGGCGCGCACCTGCGAGGGCAGGTCGACCACGTCGTCCAGCAGGGCGTCGTTGCCGCCGAAGCGGGCCGCGCCGCGCAGGGCCACACCGGCCTTGCGGACCTCGGGCCGGTCGAAGAAGCGCTCGGCGCCGCGCAGCTGGTAGGGGACCCCGGCGTCGGCGAGGGCCTGCTCGTAGGTCTCGGACTGGGAGTTCGTACGGAACAGGACGGCGATCTCGGAGGCCGGGACACCGGCGTCGATGAGCTCCCGGATACGCCGGGCGGCGCCCTCGGCCTCGGCGGGCTCGTCGGTGTACTCGCTGTAGACGGGCTCGGGTCCGGGCCCGCGCTGGGAGACGAGTTCCAGCCGGTGTTCGGCGGCACGGCCGTGGGCCTGGGTGAGCAGGCCGTTGGCGAGGTGGACGACCTGCGGGGTGGAGCGGTAGTCGCGGATCAGCTTGACGACGGTGGCGCGCGGATGACGGGCGCGGAAGTCGAGGAGGTGGTCGGGCGTTGCTCCGGTGAACGAGTAGATCGTCTGGCTGGCGTCCCCGACGACGCACAGGCTGTCGCGGTCGCCGAGCCAGAGTTCCAGAAGCCGCTGCTGGAGGGGGCTGACGTCCTGGTACTCGTCGACGACGAAGTGCTGGTACTGGCTGCGCACCTGATCGGCGATGTCGTGCCGGTCCTGGAGGACGGCGACGGTCAGCAGCAGGACGTCCTCGAAGTCGATGACCGCGCGGTCGCGCTTGAGGTCCTCGTAGGCAGCGTAGACGTGGGCGATCTCCGCCTGGTCGCGCGGGGACTCCCGGCCGGCCTTCGCAGCCGCGTACGCGTAGTCGGCGGGGACGGTCTGGGTGACCTTGGACCATTCGATCTCGGCGGTGACGTCCCGCAGCTCGCCCCGGTCGAGGCGGAGCTTGCAGGCGGCGGCCGCGTCGGCGACGAGCTGGATCTTGCGGTCGACGAGCCGGGGCATGGAGCCGCCGACCGCTTTCGGCCAGAAATACTGGAGCTGTCGCAGCGCCGCGGAGTGGAAGGTGCGGGCCTGGACCCCCTGGGCGCCGAGCTGGCGCAGGCGCCCGCGCATCTCTCCCGCGGCACGGTTGGTGAAGGTGACGGCGAGCACGCTGGACGGCTGGAGGATGCCCGCCCGGACCCCGTAGGCGATGCGGTGGGTGATCGCCCGGGTCTTGCCGGTCCCCGCTCCGGCCAGGACGCACACCGGCCCGTGCAGGGCGGTGGCCACCTCGCGCTGCTCGGGGTCGAGCCCTTCGAGCACCGCGTCGGCCGTGCCCGGGACCCACGGGAAGAGGGTGGAGTGCGTTGCTGCTGTCACATGGCCATGCTGCCAGGTCGCCCGGGACCGCTGCGCCGGTTGTCCACAGGCGGGGGCCCGCGGTCGTACTGATGCGGCAGGCGTCACAGACGCGGGGGCCCGGCGACCCGCGGCCCGGGGCGGGGAATGCCCGCCGGATCCCTTACGTTCTTCCCCTGGACGACCTTCCCGAGCTGCCTGAGGAGCGCGAGACATGCAGGGCACTGTGACGATGTACAGCACGACTTGGTGTGGCTACTGCCGTCGGCTGAAGAGCCAGATGGAGCGCGAGGGCATCGCGTACACCGAGATCAACATCGAGCAGGACCCGGAGTCCGCCGCCTTCGTGGAGAAGGCGAACGGCGGAAACCAGACGGTCCCGACGGTTCTGGTAGTTCCCGCCCAGGGGGGCTCTGAGGTCGTCATGACGAACCCGAGCCTTGCCCAGGTCAAGCAGGCACTCAGCGCCTGACTCTCGCGAGACGCAACCCCCGGCCGGTCTGACGCCGATCGGGGGTTTTGTGTGCCCTGGGGACCCCAGCAGCAGGACAAGGAAGCCCGCCCTCGGCACGCCCGGTATCGGCTACCGCCGTGGTCGACAGGAGACCGTCATCACCCGAACTCCTGCACGTGTCCCACAGGGGCGCGAGAGACTGAGCACTCCGCCTGGCGGCCGTCGCCAACAGAAGCTCTCAGCGCGCGAAAGCAGAGCTGCAGGTTCAGAGCGTGAGCACAGGCCGGGTGGAGAAATCCTCGCAAAGGTCTTCACCGTCCGGGCCATACACGAACTCGGCCATGGATGGGTTGCGATTGGCGGTGGCCAGGGGCAGCCATGCCAGCATGTGACCGTAGCCGCCGCACACCGACTCGCCGCCGTCCCCGCCGTGGACTGCAGTGGCGTCGCTCGTCAGCTCCGTACGGTAGGTGTCGTAGGCGATGCGTAGACCGAAGGCGCTCAGCTGGTTCTGCGGGCCTGTGCGGTCCTCGTAGGGGATGCGGTCGAGGGGACAGTCGTTTCCCCACCGGAACAGGGTCTCTGCTCCAGCTCCACAAGCGTGCTCCCACTCGTCGGAGCTCGGCATCCGCAGGCCACGAGCCGCGAGAACAGCCGGCATGTCAGCAGGCAACTCGGTCAGGTCCTCGTCCTCCGCAGCCATGAGCACAGTGGCCAGAACGACGCTCCGGCGGGGGCTGAGCACCTGCGCGAGATGGGCCCGCAGGTCGGGTCCGTAGCCGAAGCCCTGTTCCAGGCTCTCGGCGTAGAGTCGGCAGTCTGCTGCAGGGTCGGCTGCCAGCTGTCCAGGTCGAAGCCGAGGGACACCGGCCCTCCGGGTATCAGAGCGAATTCCTGCTCGTTCCGCTCGATCCGGACGCGATGCAGCGGGGCACCGAGGTGCTCCGTGGTCTCGACGAGGGTCACCCGGCCGTCCACCAAGCCAGCGGCCTCCTCGGCGACGCGGCGTGCGGTAGGCAGTTCGAAGGACTGCCACTGGTCGAGAGTGAGATCAGCGAGAGGCATGGACCGCAGTGTTGCACGCAGGTCTGACACGGCTCGCGACTACCGCACTCCGGAGCTGGGCTGCGGTCGCGAAAGCCTCAGAGAGCGCGAGCAGCGGACACCGGCGGCGGGCCGTCGCTGCCTTTCCTGATTCGGGATGCACCTGTATACGCCTGCCTCAGGCGCTCTCGCCGAGGTGGCGGTACAGGGTGGCTCGTGACACCCCGAGAGCCTTGGCGATGGCGCTCACACTCTCACCCTTCGCCTTCCTGGCGCGGGCCACAGTGAGTACGTCCTCATCAACCACGGTCGGCCGTCCGCCGGTACGCCCCTGTGCCTTGGCTGCGTCCAGTCCTGCGCGGGTGCGCTCCTTGATGAGGCTGCGCTCAAACTCCGCCATGGCTCCGACCACCTGAAGCATGAGACGGCCGTCGGCCGTACCGGGGTCGATGTTGGCCAGCGCACCCGTGAGCACCTTGAACCCGATGCCGCGCTCTCGAAGGGTGTCGACCATGGTCACAAGGTCGATGAGCGACCGGGCGAAGCGGTCGAGCTTCCACACGCACAGGGTGTCGCCGGGTCTGGCGTAGTCCAGTGCCGCCGTGAGCTCTGACCGGTTGGCGTTCTTCCCGCTGGCCTTGTCCTCGAAGATGCGGGCGCAGCCTGCGGCCGTCAGTGCGTCGCGCTGAAGCTGGCATTCCTGGTCGTCGGTGGAGACGCGGGCGTAACCGATGAGCTGGCCAGTGATCGTGTTCGTCGTCACGGCCGGACTGTCTCAGAACTCGTCTCAATACGTCAAGCCTGAGGCGGAAGTTTCGAGACGGGTTTTGAACAGTGCTGCGCCCCCTCGTGGGGCGCATGCCGTCTCGTCTCACAAACCTCGGTTTTCGAGACGCCCGTTCCTGGTCACGCTGCGCCACGGTCGGCGGCCTGTGGCTGGCGACAGGTGAGAGGGAGCGACGGCGGAAGGGGTGGGGGATGACCCCCTGGAGGGGCCTTGCCCGACCGCCGTGTCTCACCGGCCAAGATTGCGCCACGGTTTCAGGGGCAATCATGGCCAGCGCCACAGGAACGCCAGCGAACAGGTGAAGGGCGGAGGCCCGCCCCCGCGTCAGCCTTCCTGGGCCACGAGGGGCCCAAGCCCCATCAGGGAAAGGATCGTGTTCAACTGCTCCTCGCCCAGGGGCGGAGCCTTGGCCACCTGCTCCTCGATCCATGCGTCGAGTGCCGCGTCTTCCTTCGGGTCGGCCGTCACAGGAGCCTCAGCTTCGCCATGTCGAAGTGCTCATCGGTCAGGCTCTCGTGCCCGTGCTCGGCGGCGTAGGCCAGGATGCGGGCGAGCGGGGTGTCCGGGGCCGGTGGTTCGGTGGCCAGCTCGAAGCCAGTGACCTGAAGGGCGAACGCAAGGTCGCAGTCAGGGGCGCTGTCGGGATTGCTCATCGCGTCAGCGTAGCGGGGGTGGGCCCATGTACGGCCGCATTTTGAGAGGCGCCTCACATGCAGTGACCTGCGCTTTTCCCTTCCGCGCCCTGTACATTGCGGGTCCCCCGTGACGTAGGCGGGGCGGATGTTGTCGCCGGAGAAGGGAAACCCGAGACACAGGAACACGTGTGGCGTCGTGCGCTGGTGCGCTCTGACATGAAGACCTCAGAGAAGTTGGTCGGCGTCGCGATGGCGTTGTACGCGGACTACGAGACGGGCGAGAACGCATGCCCGTCGAACGGGACGATTGCCAGGGAACTCGGCTACGGCGGGAAGGCTCCAGAGCAGACGGTCAACAAGATCGTTGGCAGGCTGCGTAGGGCTGGCTGGCTCACGAAGACAGGCAAGGTGCCGGACGGTCCGGTGATCTACCGGCTCACGTTGCCGAAGCAGGAGTGTATGGCTGAGGAGCCATACAACCTACCTACCTTCAAGAGCGACGGCGGTAGGAGTGAGGAGCCAACGGCGAAGAGCAAGCCGGTAGGCGAAGAGCGGCCCCCGGCACAGGGCCTACAGGGAGAAGACGAAGAGCTCAAGCAGCCGGCGAAGGTGGGCCGCGGGAGCGGCCCCCAGAAGGAAGACGAAGGGGCTGGCTCCCTTGGGGGGCCTCCGGCCCCCTCCTTCTTCTTCGTAGACGTGGAGACGGTCAAGCAGGAGGAGCGCCGTCGACGCTGGTTTGGAGAGCCATAGGCAGCTCCCTCGCCGGTGACTTCAACTACAACGGCTTGACCGACCGGCTTCAAGAAGCAGGGCACGAGCCGCCGCCCTTCTGATCGGAAGACAGAAGGCCCCCAGGTCGGGGGCCTTCCTCGGTTGCTCAGCCTGCATCAGGCAGAGATCGGAACCATCTCGGTTCCCTCTACTCCCTTGGCTTCCTCCTCAGCCTTCGCCCGCTGCGCTGCCCGTTCCGCATCGAAGTCCTCCCAGCGGCTGACGATCTCCCACTCCACACCCGTGAGCGGCTTCGGCTTCTCGTACGGCTTTCCGTGCAACGAGATCGGCGTGATCGGCGAGAGCACCTGAGAAGACTTGGAGGGCACGTCCCAGTACGTAATGGCCTGCTGCTTGATGTTCTCGATCAGGTCGCCGGGATCGATGGCCAGGACGTCATGTCCGAAGTACGCCTTGACCTTGTGCTTCTTCAGCCATTCACGCCGTTCGTCGACACTCGACCGCTCCCACCACTCCGCGTAGCCCTCGCCCGTACCTGTCCACATGGTCACCGGCTTCGGCCCCTCCTGGTTGGTGACCTTCTCCCGATCCTGGGCAAGGCTGGCGACCTGCGAGGCGTACGCAACGGCGCTGATCTCGTTCTGCTGGAGTTCCTTCAGGAGCTGGTTCATCTTGCCGTCGATCACGGCGAGCTTCGCCGCACGACTGTCGTCGATGGTCGTCTTCGACTCCATCCGTTCCAAGTGGCCGATCTCGCCCAACAGGGCCGACTCCAGCCAGGGATACAAGTCCTCTGCCCAGAACCTCTGCTTCGGGCATGCCTGGATGCCCTTGCTCTTGTTGCCGTGACACCGATACCGCTCGCGCTTGCCCTTGGCCGGGTCCCCCTTCACGAAGTAGAGGGAGCTACCGCACAGCATGCAGAACGTCACGCCCACCGTCGGCGACGTAGAGCCCTTCTGCTTCTTGTACTTGACCGAGGCGACGGCTTCCGACAGCTTCGTCCACTCCTCCTCGTTCAGTACCGGCTCAGACCGCATGACGGGTGTGCCGTCGTCGTTGCGGACCACGGCGCCATTGGCTCGCACGTACTCCCCAAGCAGAGAGCGGCTGACCAGTACGGCTTGCACTGTGGTCGGCGTCCACCTGGCTCCCCGAGGCTTCGGGTCCGCCAGCCGAGTCGTGCTCTCGCCTGCCGCCGCGCGAATACGAGCGATGTCCTGAGCCGTGGGTACGCCTTGCTCGTTCAGCCAGTCGGCGACGGCCGTGAAGCTCGGCTTCTCGATGAAGCGCCGGATCATCTCGATCAGCGTCGGGCCGTACTCGGGGTCGAGTTCCAGGGTGAAGCCTGCGTCACCCTTCACCGCTCTGCGTCCGAACGGAACAAGGCCACCCGGCCAACGACCGGTCTTCCGCATGGTCTCCCGGGAAGCCTTGTTGCGGGCCTTGATGGCGTCCAACTCGGCCTCTGCGACCACGGCCAGGATCTTGGCGATCGTCTTGCCCCACGGCTTCGAGAGGTCGAATCCCTCCTCGCAGGAGATGAGCCCCTTACCGTTCGCCTCGCACCACTCGACGATGTCCGAGAGGTGGCGGACCGACCGCGCGATGCGGTCGATCTTCAGGATGATGATGTGGTCGAACTGGTCCTTCTTGTTGTTGAGCCAGTCCCCCAGGGACGGGCGTACCCACGGCGAGATGGAAGCCGAAACGTCGATGTCGACGGCGAAGTCGACCAGTTCCATTTCCTCCGCGTCCGCACGCTTGCTGATACGGGTCCGCTGCGTTTCCTCGCCGGTCTGGTTCTCGTTGCCTACAGACAGACGGACCACGCCAAGCGCCCTGGGCTTGTCACTCACCCTTGCCCCTCCCCAAGACGTGGGCGGCCTCCCCTGGCCGCCGCAAGCAGGAGGGAAGTCTACAGACCGTGCCGACCGTGCTCTTCGCCGACGGCTCCACGCTGACGAACCCGTCGCTGGCCCAGGTGAAGCAGAAGCTGGCGGCGTGACGCTCCGCGGGTTTCCGCGGTGAGACGTGCGACAGGGCGGCCCCCGATCACCCGGGTGCCGCCCTGTCGCATGTCAGCGGTGTCTCAGATGACGCTCCGCGTCGGCAGCGGCTTGCCGTACCACATCTCGATCAGGCGGGCGGCGATGGAGATGCCGTAGGGCGGCAGCACCTCGCCGGTCTCGAAGGCCGTGCGCAGGTCCTCGCGGGAGAACCAGCGGGCCTCGTGGATCTCGTCGCCGTCGACGGTGATGTCGGTGGAGGTGGCGCGGGCCATGAAGCCGAGCATGAGGCTGGACGGGAAGGGCCAGGGCTGGCTGGCCACGTACTCGACCGGGCCGACGTGGACGCCGGCCTCCTCGAAGACCTCGCGGCGCACGGACTGCTCGATGGACTCGCCGGGCTCGACGAACCCGGCGAGCGTGGAGAAGCGGCCCTCGGGCCAGTGGACCTGCCGGCCGAGCAGGATCCGGTCGTCCTCGTCGGTCACGGCCATGATCACCGCAGGGTCGGTGCGCGGGTAGTGCTCGCCACCGCAGGCCGGGCAGCGGCGGATGTGGCCGGCGGCGGCGATGACCGTGCGCTCGCCGCAGCGCGAGCAGAAGCGGTGGGTGCGCTGCCAGTTCTCCAGGCCGACGGCGTGCACCATGAGGCCCGCGTCCCGCGGCGACAGCAGCAGCCCCGCCTCGCGGAGTCCCGCCGGGCGCGCGGACTGGTCGATACGGCCGGGCAGGGCGTCCTTCTGGAGTGCGAAGTAGCTGACGCCCTCCTCGTCGTTGCCGAGGAAGTAGCGGTGGGCCTCGGTGAGCGGCGCCTCGAAGGAGGGGGTCATGACGAGTTCGGTGCGGCCGTCGGGCGTCTCGTCGATGAGCACCTGGCCGCCGGAGACCACGAAGCAGCGGGTCGTGGGGTGGCTCCACGCCGCCGCGAGCCAGGCTTCGTCGAGCCGGTGGTGGGCGGCGCGGTCGATGCCGCTCGGGGCGGTGAGCGAGATGGGGCGGTCGGCGGTTTGGTCGGTCCAGGTGGTCACGGGTGCTTCCAACTCCCCCAGTGCAAGGTGCAACGGTTCGTTTCGGCGGGTGGTTCGGCGGACGTGGGGCGTGTGGGCACCGGGCCGGGCGCGGGCGGGGCGTGCGAGCGGTTCTTCCAGTGTGCCCCGCGCGCGGTGCCGTCCCGTACGGCGCCGGCCGGTCAGGGGGCGTGCCGCCAGTTCCCGGCGAGGTCGGCCCAGAGGTAGGCGCTGGTCTCGACGCCCTTGAGGAGGAGGTCGAGCTCGACCTTCTCGTTCGGGGCGTGCCAGCCGTCGGAGGGGACGGAGATGCCGAGGAAGAGGACGGGGGCGCCGAGGACCTCCTGGAGGTCGGCGGCGGGGCCGGAGCCGCCCTCGCGGGTGTACCGGACCGGACCCTGGAAGGCGCGGCTCATGGCGCGGACCACGGACTGCAGTGCGGGGTGGTCGAGGGGGGTCAGGCACGGGCGGGTGGCGGAGCCGAAGTCGATCTCGTGCCGGATGCCGGCGGGCAGCTGCTCGGCGGCCCAGGCGCGGACCGCCTTCTCGATGTGGTCGGGGTCCTGGCCCGCGACCAGGCGGAAGGAGAGCTTCACCGTGGCGGAGGACGGGATGATCGTCTTGCTGCCGGGGCCCTGGTAGCCGCCGCCGATGCCGTTGACCTCGGCGGTGGGGCGGGCCCAGATGCGTTCCAGGGTGGTGTGTCCGGCCTCGCCGTGGGTGGCGCGCGACTTGGCGGTGCGCAGCCACGTCGCCTCGTCGAAGGGGAGCTGGGCGAACAGCTCGCGTTCGCGGTCGGTCAGCTCGACCATGCCGTCGTAGAAGCCGGGGACGGCCACGCGCGCGTGCTCGTCGTGCAGGGCGGCGACGAGCCGGGCCGCGACGGTGGCGGGATTGGGCACGGCACCGCCGAAGGAGCCGGAGTGGATGTCCTGGTCGGGGCCGTACAGGCGGATCTCGCACTCGGCGAGGCCGCGCATCCCGGTGCAGACGGTCGGGGTGTCCTCGGACCACATGCCGGTGTCGGAGACGATGACGGCGTCGGCGGCGAGCCGTTCGGCGCGCTCCTCGACGAGGGTGCGGAAGTGCGGGGAACCGGACTCCTCCTCGCCCTCGATCAGCAGCTTGAGATTGACCGCGGGGGCGGTGCGGCCGGTGGCGGCGAGGTGGGCGCGGACGCCGAGTGTGTGGAAGAACACCTGGCCCTTGTCGTCGGCGGCCCCGCGCGCGTGGAGGCGGTTTCCGCGGACGACGGGCTCGAAGGGCTCGCTGTCCCAGCCGTCCTCGAGGGCGGCGGGCTGCACGTCGTGGTGGCCGTAGACGAGGACGGTGGGCGCCTCGGGGTCGCCGGAGGGCCATTCGGCGAAGACGGCCGGGGCGCCCGGGGTCGGCCAGACCTCGACGGTCGGGAAACCGGTCTCCTCGAGCTTGGCGGCGAGCCAGTCGGCGCTGCGCCGTACATCGGACGCGTGGTCGGGCTGGGCCGACACGGAGGGGATGCGCAGCCATGCGGTGAGGTCGTCGAGGAAGGCGGCGCGGTGCTCGTCGATGTACGTGCGGACGGCGCTGTCCGGGGTCTGGCTCATGCTCACGAGCCTATCGGCCCGTGGGGCCACCCTGGGCAGGCCGTTCGTCACACTCGGGTGCCCTCGGCCGTCTCGCGCGGGTGGCCGGGACGCTCGTCCGTCAGCAGCCGTTCCAGGGCGGCGCGGTCCGGCAGCGCCTCGGGGCGTACCACCTCGCCGGTGCGCACGTACAGGAAGGCGGCCGTGACCGAATCGGGCGGTACGCCCTGCTGCTCGGCCCAGGCGACCCGGTAGACGGCGAGCTGGAGGGGGTCGGCGGTGTGGGCGCGGTGGGTCTTCCAGTCGACGATCTCGTAGGTGGCCCGGTCGCCGTCGCCGTTCCTGTAGACGGCGTCGATGCGGCCGCGCACGACCCGGCCGGCGAGGGTGAGCTGGAAGGGGGCCTCGATCCGCCAGGGGGTGCGGTGGGCGTACTCGGTGCGTTCGAAGGCCTCCTTGAGGGCTTCGAGGTCGCGCTCGTCGGTGATCTCGGCCTCGCCGCCGGGCAGCTCGTCCGGTTCGAGCATGGGCAGGGTGAGTTCCTCGAAGCGGGCTTCGACCCAGGCGTGGAAGCGGGTGCCCCGGCGGGCGGCGGGCTGCGGGGGGTGCGGCATGGGGCGTGCGAGTTCCTGTGCGAGCCCGTCGGGGTCCTCGGCTAGGCGCATCAGCTGGGACGCGGTGAGGGTGGCCGGCAGGGGGACGTCGGTGATGCCGTGGCGGGCGCGCAGCAGCTCGCCGGTGAGGGCGTCGAGGTCGCGGTCCCAGGAGGCGATGGCGCGGGCCTCCTCGGGGGTGACGCGGGTCTCGTCCGGGGCGGCGGGCTCGGGGTGCGCCGGTCCTCCGGCAGGGTGGGCGGGTCCTCGGCGGTGGGTCCGCTCGTCGGGGGCCGATGCCTGGTGGGGCACGGCCGGCCGCTCGGCGGTCCAGGAGTCCCAGCCGCCGGGCTGCTCCGGGGAGGGCGCGTGCTCGTCGTACGAGGACTCGGCCTCGTGGGGCGTCTCGTCGTCGTACGGGTGCTCGTCGTACGGAGTCCCCTCGTCGTACGCGTCGTACGGGGTCCCCTCGTCGTACGTGTCGTACGGGGTCCCCTCCTCGTACGGGAAGTCCTCGTCGTCCGGCGGTGCCGGCCAGTCCGGGTCGTCGAGGGTGCCGGGGTCGTGGTCGGCGGGCGGCCGGGTGTGCTGCCGGGCGGCCAGGGCGTCCAGGTGGGCGCGGACGGTCCCGGCGGCCGCGCGGCGCCGGGCCAGGGCGGTGTCGTCCAGCGGCAGCGGCCACGCCTGTTCGGCGCCGGCCGTGTGCAGCGCCGGGTTCTCCTCGTCCTCGGCGGGCTCGTCGGCCCAGGCCTCGATCTCGCCGTGGCCGGCGGCGCAGTGGTCGTGCAGGGCCTGGAGGAAGCCGGAGGGCCCGCGCGGCCTCTTCTGGCTGGGCCCCCACCAGTGGCCGGAGCCGAGGAGCAGGGAGCGGGGGCGGGTGAAGGTGACGTATCCGAGGCGGAGTTCCTCGGTGTGCTGGTGTTCCTTCATGGCCTCGTGGAAGGCCTTCATGCCCCGGGAGTCCCAGGAGCCGATGTCGGGCAGGGTGTCGGCGTCGCCGCGCAGGACGTGCGGCAGCACCTTGGCCTGCGCGGTCCACTTCTCGCGGCCCTGTGCGCTGGGGAAGGTGCCGTTCACCAGCCCGGGGACCACCACGACGTCCCACTCCAGGCCCTTGGACTTGTGCGCGGTGAGCACCTTGACGGTGTTCTCGCCGCCGGGCAGGGCGTTGTCGAGGCCCTTCTCGTACTGGGCGGCGGTACGCAGGTAGCCGAGGAAGGCCAGCACGGTGGCCTCGCCGTCGCCGGCCGCGAAGGAGGCGGCGATGTCGAGGAAGTTCGACAGGGTCTCGCGGCGGCGCGCGGCGAGCGCGTGCGGGGAGGCGGACAGCTCCACCTCCAGGCCGGTGACGGCGAGGACGCGGTGCAGGACGTCCATGAGCGGGTCGGACAGGGAGCGGCGCAGGTCACGCAGTTCCGCCGCGAGGCGGGCGAAGCGCACGCGCGCGTCCGGGGAGAACGGCAGTGCGTCGCCGTCCCGGTCGTCCTCGCGCAGAGGCGACTCCAGGAACGTGTCCAGGGCGTCCGCGAGCGACACGACTTCGGAGGGGTCGGTTCCCTCGACGGCCTCGGCGAGCCTGCGGTCGGGGTCCTCGGTGCCGTCCGCGCGCGCGGAGGCGACGAGCAGGCGGGCGCGGCGGCCGAGGAGGGCGAGGTCGCGGGCGCCGATACGCCAGCGGGGGCCGGTGAGCAGGCGGACGAGGGCGGCGTTGGCGCCCGGGTCCTGGAGGACTTCGCACACGGCGACGAGGTCGGCGATCTCGGGCAGGTGCAGCAGCCCGGAGAGTCCGACCACCTCGACGGGGATGTCACGGGCGACGAGGGCGCCCTGGATCTCGGCGAAGTCGGTGGCCGTGCGGCACAGCACGGCGATCTCGCCGGGCGCCCTGCCGGTGCGGACGAGGTGGGAGATGGAGTCGGCGATCCATTCGGTCTCCTCGGCGTGGGTGCGCAGCAGGGCGCAGCGGACCGTGCCGTCGTGCTCGGCGCCGGGGGCGGGGCGGAGGGCCTCCACGCCCGCGTGCATGGCGCGCAGCGGTTCGGCGAGGCCGTTGGCGAGGTCGAGGAGGCGGCCGCCGCTGCGGCGGTTCTCGCTGAGCGCCTGGCGGGTCGCGGGATGGCCGTCGTGGCGGGCGAAGTGCTCGGGGAAGTCGTCGAGGTTGGCGACGGAGGCGCCGCGCCAGCCGTAGATGGCCTGGCAGGGGTCGCCGACGGCGGTCACGGGGTGGCCGGTGCCGCCGCCGAACAGCCCCGACAGCAGGACGCGCTGGGCGACGGAGGTGTCCTGGTACTCGTCCAGCAGCACGACGCGGAACTCCTCGCGCAGCAGGCGGCCCACCTCGGGGACACCGGCGAGGCGGGCGGACAGCGCGATCTGGTCGCCGAAGTCGAGCAGGTCGCGTTCGCGTTTCGCGGCCCGGTAGCGCAGGACGAGGCCGGCCAGTTCACGGCGGGCGGCCGCGGTGTCGGGGACCTTGCGCAGATCGGCGTTGGTCAGCTTGGCGTCGGCCAGGGTGTGCAGCAGGCCGGTGTCCCAGGCGCGCAGTTCCTCGGGGTCGACGAGGTGTTCGGCGAGTTCGGAGTCGAGGGTGAGCAGGTCGCTGACGAGGTCGGCGAAGGAACGGGTGAGCGCGGGGTAGGGGCCGGGGGCCTCGCGCAGCACGCGCGCGGCGAGCTGGTAGCGGGTGGCGTCGGCGAGCAGCCGGGAACTGGGTTCGAGGCCGATGCGCAGGCCGTGGTCGGTCAGCAGCCGGCCGGCGAAGGCGTGGTAGGTCGAGATGACCGGCTCGCCCGGCGGGTTGTCCGGGTCGGGCCACGCGGGATCGGCGGGCGGCGCCGTCGGCGAGGGGTGCCTGCCGGGCGCCGGGAGGGCGTCGGGGTCGGTGACGCCGGCCTTGATCAGCGCCGTGCGGACGCGTTCGGCGAGTTCGCCCGCGGCCTTGTTGGTGAAGGTCAGGCCGAGCACCTGTTCGGGGGCGACCTGGCCGGTTCCGACCAGCCAGACGACGCGGGCCGCCATCACCGTGGTCTTGCCCGAGCCGGCTCCGGCCACGATCACCTGCGGGGCGGGCGGCGCGGTGATGCAGGCCGTCTGCTCCGGGGTGAACGGGATACCGAGGAGCTCTTTGAGCTGCTCGGGGTCGGTGATACGGGCGGGCATGTCGTCAGAGGCTAGCGGCGGGCACTGACAACTGGGGACGCATCGGCCGCCCGAGCCGGAAGAACCGCAGGTCAGCGCGCGTGGTGCTGTGCGTCACGGTGCCTCGTGGGAGGTCACTCGACCACGTGCCGCCCCTCCGGCCGGGCGCTGCACGAGGCACGGAACGCGCAGTGGGCGCAGTGCTGGCCGGTGGTGGGGGTGAAGCGTTCGTCGAGGACCTTTCCGGCGGCGGTGGCCAGCAGCTCGCCGACCCACTCCCCCGCGGGCGGCTCCTGGGTCTGCACCTTGGGCAGGGTCTCCCCGCCGTCGCGTCCGGCCGCGCCCTGCCGCAGGTGCACCAGCTCGGCGCCGCCGGCCTCGGGGCGCTCGCCGTCGAACGCGTCGTCGGCGGCGCCCTCGCGGACAGCGAGCTGATAGACGGCGAGCTGCGGGTGGCGGGCCACCTCGGCGCCGCTGGGGGCCTGCTTGCCGGTCTTGAAGTCCACGACGTAGGCGCGGCCCTCGCCGTCCGCCTCGACCCGGTCCATCTGGCCGCGGATGCGGACCTGGTAGTCGCCCGCGGCGAGGGTGACGTCGAAGTCCTGCTCGCTCGCCACGGGAGTACGGCCGGTGCGGTCCAGGACGTGCCAGTTCAGGAACCGTTCGAGGGCCGCGCGCGCGTTGTCCTTCTCCTGGGCCGACTTCCAGGGCGCGTCGAAGGCGAGCGCGTTCCACACCGAGTCCAGGCGTTCCATCAGGACGTCGAGGTCGGCGGGGGTGCGGCCGGAGGCGACCTCGTCGGCGAGGACGTGGACGACGTTGCCGAAGCCCTGGGCGGCGGTGGCGGGCGCGTCGGCCTTCACCTCGCGGCCCAGGAACCACTGCAGCGCGCAGGTGTTGGCGAGCTGGTCGAGAGCGCTGCCGGAGAGCACGACGGGCTGGTCGCGGTCGCGCAGCGGCACCTTGCTCTCGGTCGGCTCGAACATGCCCCACCAGCGGTCGGGGTGGGCGGACGGCACCAGGGGCCGGCCGTCCTCGTCGGCGAGGGCTGCGAGCCTGGCCAGGCGGTGTGCGGCCGCTTCCCGCAGCGCGGCGGAGGCGCCCGGGTCGACGGTGGTGGCGCGCAGCTCGGCGACGAGCGCGGCCACGGACAGCGGCCGGCGGGGGCGGCCGGTGACGTCCCGCGGTTCGACGCCCAGCTCGGTCAGGAAGCGGGAGGGCTGGTCGCCGTCGTCGGCCGGCGCCTTCACGGCGGTGACGACGAGACGTTCACGCGCGCGCGTGGCGGCCACGTAGAACAGGCGGCGTTCCTCGGCGAGGAGGGCGCCCGGGGTGAGCGGTTCGGCGAGTCCGTCGCGGCCGATGCGGTCGGCCTCCAGCAGGGAGCCGCGGCGCCGCAGGTCGGGCCAGAGCCCCTCCTGGACGCCCGCCACCACGACGAGCCGCCACTCCAGGCCCTTGGCGCGGTGCGCGGTCATCAGCCGGACGGCGTCGGGGCGCACGGCCCGCCGGGTGAGGGTGTCGGCGGCGATGTCCTGGGCCTCGATCTCCTCCAGGAAGTTGAGGGCGCCGCGGCCGCCGACGCGCTCCTCCGCGCGGGCGGCGGTGGCGAACAGCGCGCACACCGCGTCCAGGTCGCGGTCGGCGTTGCGGCCGGCCGCGCCGCCGCGCCGGGCGGCGCGTTCCAGCCGGCCGGGCCAGGGCGTGCCCTGCCACAGGTCCCACAGCGCCTCCTCGGCGGTGCCGCCGGCGGCCAGGCGCTCGCGAGCGGTGCGGAGCAGCGCGCCCAGACGCTGTGCCCCGCGCGCGTAGGCCGGGTCGTGGGTGACAAGGCGCTCGGGTTCGGCGAGGGCCCGCGCGAGGAGTTCGTCGGAGGGCGCCGGCAGCGGGTTCCCGGCGGCCCGTTCCTCCTCGCGCAGGGCGCGCCCGAGGCGGCGCAGGTCGGCGGTGTCCATGCCGGCGAGCGGGGAGGCGAGCAGGGTGAGCGCGGTCTCGGCGTCGAGCCAGGAGAGGTCGCGCTCCCCTCCGGCCGCTTCCCCCGCCCCGGCCGCTTCCTCCGCCGCGGCCTCGGTCTCCGCCGCGGCCTCGGTCTCCGCCCGCGCGGGTGCTCGCCGTGACTCGGCCGTGGCCACCGTCCGCAGGGCGGTGAGCAGGGGTGCCACCGCGGGCTCGTGGCGCAGTGGCAGGTCGTCGCCGTCGATGTCCAGGGGGACGCCCGCCGCGGTGAGGGCGCGGCGGAGCGTCGGGATGCTCCGGGCGCCTGCACGCACCAGGACGGCCATGTCGCTCCAGGGGACGCCGTCCTCCAGGTGCGCGCGGCGCAGGATGTCGGCGATGTTCTCCGTCTCCGTGCCGGGTGTCGGGTAGGTGTACACCTCGACCCGGCCGCCGTCGCGTACGGCCTCGGGCTCCCGGTGGGCGCGCACCTTCTCGGCGGGCAGCCGGGTCAGCGGCATGCGCCGGGTGATCAGGCGGGTGGCGGCCAGCAGGGCGGCGCCGGAGCGGCGGGCGGCGCGCAGCACCTCGACGGGTGCGGGCCGGCCGTCCGGGCGCGGGAAGGCCGCCGGGAAGTCCAGGATGCCGTTCACGTCGGCGCCCCGGAACGTGTAGATCGACTGGTCGGGGTCGCCGAGGGCCACCAGGGTGCGGCCGCCGCCGGCCAGGGCGTGCAGGAGCCGCACCTGGGCCGGGTCGGTGTCCTGGTACTCGTCGACGTAGACGGCGTCGTACCGGGCGGCGAGCCCGGCCGCGACCTCGGGGCGGTGGGCGAGGAGCACCGCGCGGTGGACGAGTTCGGCGTAGTCGATGACGCCCTGGAGGTCGAGGACGTCGAGGTACTCGGCGAGGAACGCGGCGGCGGCACGCCAGTCGGGGCGGCCGATGCGGCGGGCGAAGGCGTCCAGGGCGCCGGGGCCGAGACCCAGCTCACGGCTGCGGGCGAGGACGGCGCGGACCTCGTCGGCGAAGCCGCGGGTGGTCAGGCAGGCGCGCAGCTCGTCCGGCCAGCGCACGTGGTTCAGGCCGAGCCGCTCCAGGTCGGGCTGCCCGGCGAGCAGCCCGCGGACGGTGACGTCCTGCTCGGGTCCGGAGAGCAGGCGCAGCGGCTCCGCGAACAGACCGCTGTCCTGGTGGGCCCGGAGCAGGGCGTAGCAGTACGAGTGGAAGGTGGTCGCCCGGGGCGCGCGGGCCGCGCCGATGCGCAGGGCCATGCGGTCGCGCAGGTCGACGGCGGCCCTGCGGCTGAACGTCAGCACCAGGATGCGTTCGGGGTCGGCGCCGCGGGCGACGCGCGCGGCCACGGACTCCACGAGGGTGGTGGTCTTGCCGGTGCCCGGACCGGCGAGGACGAGCAGCGGTCCGGTGCGATGGTCAACCACGGCGCGCTGGGCGGCGTCCAGTCGAGGGGGGTCGGGCTCGGCGGGCGGGGTACGCACCAGCCGGTAGGCGCCACGGTTCCCCTGCCGCACCGGGGGGTGCGGCAGACGGCTGGTGGTGGAGGAGGAGCTCACGTGGTTCGCCGGTCCTGGTGGTTGTGCTGGTGGGCGGGCGGTCACGCGTGCGAGGCGGTGGCCGCGGGGTGAGGGGCACACGTGCGGCCGACGCTACGCCGCCACATCGGACGGAAGCAGGTCTTCCGCTTCTTCCCTCGTGGCTCCCGGACCCCTCGGGGCCCCGGTGTCACGCGTATCCCTCGACCATCGAACGTACGTCATGCAACGGACGTCCCCCGTGTCCCTCGTACGGGCCACCGATTCCCCTCGGGGGCATCCGATGGCGGAAGCTGTCAGGTGTGACCGTCCGTGCCCGTGCCGCCGTCCCATCGCGCCCGTCTCATGTCGAGCCGCGGCAGATGGCCCTCGGCGCTCCTGCCCGCCGCCTTGAGCGGGGTGCCCTCCGCCCGGTATCGGGCGAGCGCGCCGAGCTCGTGGCCGGGCAGCAGCACGCCGTCGGCACGGACCACGCGCCACCACGGGACGCTGCCCCCGTAGAGGGACATCACCCGGCCGACCTGGCGCGGTCCGCCCTCCTCGAGCCACTCGGCGACATCGCCGTACGTCATGACCCGACCGGGCGGGATCAGCTCGGCGACCTCGAGGACCCGCTCCGCGTACTCCGGCAGCGCGTCCTCGCATCCGACCCGGGTGTCCTCGGCAGGGCTCCGCTCGCTCATTCGCCCCATCCTGCCGTACCCCACCGACATCGCGGCGCGGAAGGCAGGGGGCGGGCCCTCGCCCTCGGGCGGCGGTTCCGGCAGACTGTCCGACCCCGCATCTGCACCCTGATGCCCGCGAGTGCCGGTGGGGCATGCCACCATCGTGCGGGCGGTGACCGGTGATACGAGACCAAGAAGAGACGATGAAGCAGCAGGGTGTGCACCCCGAAGGCGCGGCGGGCACCCCTGACGCGTCCGCGCGTCCCGACGCCGCCGCCTCGGGCCCGGAGGGCAGTGGCGCGGCGGGCCGGGACGGCGGCGCCGTGACCGGCGAGGGCACGCGCGAGGACGCCACGAACGCGCGTGAGCACGACGCCGCACGCGCGCGCGACGACGACGCGGGGGGTGCCGAGGCGACTCCCCCCGGCACCCCGCGCCCGGGCGCGGGCTCCGGTGACGAGGCTCACCCGGAGGAGGTGGAGGGCGACGAACCGCTGCTTCCCGCGCGCGTGCACCGTCCGTCCGACCTCATGCGGCTGCTCGTGGGCGTGCTGGCCGTCGTCGTGCTGCTCGCGGTCGCCGCGTTCGCGCACGGCACCACCTCGGGCCTCGAACAGGACATCAACAAGGGCACCGGGCAGGCCCCCGACCTGCTGATCAAGATCGCGGGACTCGCCTCCAGCATCGCGATCCTGCTGGTGCCGGTCGCCTTCGCGATCGAACGGCTGATCAAACGGGACGGGCTGCGGATCGCCGACGGCGTGCTCGCGGCGGTCCTCGCGCACGGAGTGACCCTCGCCACCGACCTGTGGGTGGCCCGGGCCGCACCCGGCTCCATCCAGGAGGCGCTCACCCAGCCCTCGCCGGGCGACATCCACGCCCTCACCGACCCGGTGCACGGCTATCTCGCGCCCGTCATCGCCTACATGACGGCCGTCGGGATGTCCCGCAGACCCAGATGGCGCTCCGTGCTGTGGATCGTGCTGCTGCTCGACGCGTTCTCGATGCTCGTCACCGGCTACACGACACCCTTCTCGATCATCCTGACCGTGCTGATCGGCTGGACCGTCGCCTACGGCACGCTGTACGCGGTCGGCTCGCCGAACGTCCGTCCCACGGGGCGGACGCTGATGGCGGGCCTCCGGCACGTCGGCTTCCACCCGGTCGCCGCGGCCCGCGAGGAGACCGCGGAGTCGGAGAACGGCGACCGCGGCCGGCGCTACTTCGTCACCCTGGAGGACGGCCGGCCGCTGGACGTCACGGTCGTCGACCGGGAGCAGCAGGCCCAGGGCTTCTTCTACCGGGCCTGGCGCAATCTGACCCTGCGCGGCTTCGCCACCCGCTCCAGCCTGCAGTCGCTGCGCCAGGCACTGGAGCAGGAGGCGCTGCTGGCGTACGCGGCGATCGCGGCCGGCGCCAACGCGCCCAAGCTGATCGCCACCTCCGAGCTCGGCCCGGACGCGGTCATGCTCGTCTACGAGCACACCGGCGGGCGCACGCTGGACTCCCTGGCGGACGAGGAGATCACCGACGAGCTGCTGCGCAACACCTGGCGGCAGGCCCAGGCACTGCAGTCCCGGCGGATCGCGCACCGCAGGCTGGCCGGCGACGCGATTCTGGTGGATCGTTCCGGCAACGTGATCCTCACCGAGCTGCGCGGCGGCGAGATCGCGGCCGGTGACCTGCTGCTGCGCATGGACGTCGCCCAGCTCATCACCACGCTCGGCCTGCGGGCGGGCGCCGAGCGGGCGGTGGCCTCGGCGGTCGGTGTGCTCGGCCCGGACGCGGTCGCGGACTGCCTGCCGATGCTGCAGCCCATCGCCCTGACGCGCGCCACGCGCGCGACGCTGCGCCGCCTCGGCCGGGAGCGGGCCGAGCGGGAACGCGAGGCGGTGCTGGAGGCCTCCCGGCAGGCCAAGCTTGCCCGGGCGGAGGAAGCCTCGGCGACGGCCGGCCCCGCCCCCGGCAAGCCCGACAAGAAGACGGTCCGCGCCGAGCAGCGGGCCGAGAAGCGGGCCATCGACGAGGCCCTGGACGAGGCCCGCGAGGAGGACCTGCTCACCCAGATCCGGCACGAGGTGCTGCGGATCAGGCCCCAGGCCCCGGTGGAGCCGGCCCGCCTGGAGCGGGTGCGTCCGCGCACGCTGATCAGCTTCATCGCCGGCGCCATCGGCGCGTACTTCCTGCTGACGCAGCTCACCCACATCGAGTTCGGTCCGCTGGTCGCCAACGCGCAGTGGGGCTGGGTGCTGGCGGCGGTGCTCTTCTCCGCGCTCAGCTACGTGGCCGCCGCGATGGCGCTGCTGGGATTCGTACCGGAGCGGGTGCCGTTCCCGAGGACCGTGGGCGCCCAGGTGGCGGGTTCGTTCGTGAAGATCGTGGCGCCCGCGGCCGTCGGCGGCGTGGCCCTCAACACGCGCTTCCTGCAGCGCGCCGGAGTGCGCCCGGGGCTCGCCGTCGCCAGCGTCGGTGCCTCGCAGCTCTTCGGGCTCGGCTGCCACATCCTGATGCTGCTGTCCTTCGGCTACCTGACGGGCACCGAGAAGACGCCGTCGCTGTCGCCGTCCCGGACGGTCATCGCCGGCCTGCTGACGGTGGCGGTGCTGGTGCTCGTGGTGACGTCGGTGCCGTTCCTGCGGAAGTTCGTCGTCACGCGCGTGCGGTCGCTGTTCGCCGGTGTCGTGCCGCGCATGCTCGACGTGCTCCAGCGGCCGCAGAAGCTCGTCACCGGCATCGGCGGCATGCTGCTGCTGACCGCCTGCTTCGTGATGTGCCTGGACGCCTCCATCCGCGCCTTCGGCGACGGATCGACCTCGCTGAGCATCGCCAGCGTGGCCGTGGTCTTCCTCGCCGGCAACGCGCTCGGCTCCGCGGCGCCCACCCCGGGCGGTGTCGGCGCGGTCGAGGCGAGCCTCACGCTCGGCCTGATCGCCGTCGGCCTTCCCAAGGAGGTCGCGGCACCGGCCGTCCTGCTGTTCCGGCTGCTCACGCTGTGGCTGCCGGTGCTGCCCGGCTGGCTCGCCTTCAACCAGCTCACCCGCAAGGGCGCCTTGTAGGCGCTCCCGCGGACCGGGGCCGGGGCGTCGCTCGTACGGCCCGTGCCCCGCGCGCCCCGGCCCGCACGCGCGCACGATGGAGGCATGGCGAACCCCTCCAGGCTGCGTGCCGCTGCCCTGACCACCAGCGCCGTGCTGCTGGCCGCCCTCCTGGCCGGGTGCGGCGACGGTGCCGGGAACGGGAACGGGGACCTGACGGCGCAGAAGCTGGACTGGAAGGACTGCCCGGCCCCGTCCGCGGCGGAGGGCGGCGGCTCCTCCCCGTCGCCGCTGCCGGACGGCACCCAGTGGCAGTGCGCCACCATGAAGGCGCCCGTGGACTGGAGCAAGCCCAAGGGAGACGCCCTCGACATCGCGCTGATCCGTGCGAGGGCGAGCGGCGACCCGGGCAAGCGGATCGGCTCGCTGATCTTCAACTTCGGCGGCCCCGGCGGCAGCGGCGTCACCACGCTCCCCGCGTTCGGCCAGGACTACGCCACCCTGAACACCCGCTACGACCTGGTGAGCTTCGACCCGCGGGGGGTGGGCCGGAGCGTGCCGGTGGAGTGCGAGAGCGACGCCCAGCTCGACGAGTACTTCCAGCAGGACGCCACACCCGACGACAGCGCCGAGCAGACCCAGCTCATCGACCGCACCAAGCAGTTCAACGCCAACTGCGAGAAGCACTCCGAGAATATTCTGCCGCACGTCCGCACCACCGACGCGGCCCGCGACATGGACCTGATGCGCCAGGTGCTCGGCGACGACAAGCTGCACTACTTCGGCATCTCCTACGGCACCGAACTCGGCGGCGTCTACGCCCACCTGTTCCCCGAGCACGTCGGCCGGGCGGTCCTGGACGCGGTCGTCGACCCCACCAAGGACCCCGCGCAGAGCGCGCTCGGCCAGGCCCAGGGGTTTCAGCTGGCGCTCGACAACTTCGCCGCGGACTGCACGTCGAAGACCGAGGACTGCCCGATCGGCGACACCGCGCAGGACGTCAAGGACCGCATCGCCAAACTGCTCAGGGACCTGGAGAAGAAGCCGATCCCCGGTGCCTTCCCGCGGCAGCTCACCCAGACCGCGGCGACCAACGGCATCGCCCAGGCCCTGTACTCGAAGGACTTCTGGGAGTACCTCACCGAGGGGCTGCAGCAGGCGTACGAGGGTGACGGCAAGATCCTGATGCTGCTCTCCGACTCGATGAACGGGCGCAGCGAGAACGGCGAGTACAGCAACATCGCCGCGGCGAACATCGCCATCAACTGCGCCGACGAGAAGCCGCGCTACACCGCGGACGAGGTCCGGCGGAGGCTGCCGCAGTTCCGCGCCGTCTCCCCGCTGTTCGGCGACTACCTGGCCTGGGGCATGCTCAGCTGCACCGACTGGGCGGTACCGGGCGCCGCCGACCATCCCGACGTCAGCGCACCGGGATCGGCGCCGATCCTCGTCGTCGGCAACACCGGCGACCCGGCCACCCCCTACGAGGGCGCGAAGAAGATGGTGGACGCGCTCGGCGAGGGCGTCGGCGTCGAGCTGACGTACAAGGGCCAGGGGCACGGGTCGTACGACAGCAAGAACAAGTGCGTGCAGAGCGCGGTGAACGGATACCTGCTGGACGGGAAGGTGCCGAAGGCCGGCACGGTCTGTTCCTGAAAAACCCGACCACTGCAGTAAATATGCAGGTCAGACGGTTATCCACAGCCCGTCACGGGCCCCGTCCCCGCCGCCTACCATGACGTGGACGCCTTCCGCGGCACGACGCGGGGGGCCTGCGAGGGGGGTGCGCATGCTACGGGTTCTGCGGTGGACGGCCGGGGTGGCCGCGGCGCTGCTGGTGGCCGGGTGCGGTGGCGGCGGCTCGGGCGGGGGCCATGACGAGGGCAAGGCAACGGGCCCGGCCGGCCCGAAGGACACGGCCTCCGCACCGGCGGCGTCCCTGGCGAACCTGCCGTCCTCACTCACCTCCCAACGGCTCGGCTGGCACCGGTGCGGGGCCGGCGAGGACTCCGCGGCGCCGGGCGACGCATGGCGGTGCGCCACGCTCAAGGTGCCGCTGGACTGGTCGAAGCCCGAGGGTCCGACGATCGGCGTCGCGCTCATCCGGGCCCGGGCGACCGGGAACGACCGGATCGGCTCGCTGCTGTTCAACTTCGGCGGCCCCGGCGGCTCGGGCGTGACGACGATGCCGTACTACGGCGCCACCATCCCCACGCTGCGCGAGCGCTACGACCTGGTGAGCTTCGATCCGCGCGGGGTCGGCGCCAGCGAGGGCGTGCGCTGCCGCGGCGACCGGGACATCGAAGCCGCCGAGGCCGTGGACGCCACCCCGGACGATCCGGCCGAGGAGAAGGCGTACTTCCGGGACGCCGCCGACTTCGGGAAGGGATGCGAACGGGCCGCGGGCCGGCTGCTGGAGCACGTCTCGACCACCGACACCGCCCGCGACATGGATCTGCTGCGGCACGTGCTGGGTGACCGGACGATGCACTACTTCGGCATCTCCTACGGCACCGAACTCGGCGGCGTCTACGCCCACCTGTTCCCCGAGCACGTCGGCCGGATGATCCTCGACGCGGTGGTGGACCCGGCCGCGGACACGGTGGGCCACGCGAAGAACCAGGCACGGGGCTTCCAGCGGGCTCTGGAGGACTACCTGAGGTCCACCGGCCAGGACCCGCAGCGGGGTACGCGGCACATAGCCGCGCTGCTGAAGGGCATCGACGCCAAGCCCCTGCCGACGGCGTCCGGACGGAAGCTGACCCAGACGCTCGCCCTCACCGGCATCATCCTGCCCCTGTACAGCGAGGCCGGCTGGCCCCGGCTGACCAGTGCGCTGAAGTCCGCCGAGCAGGGCGACGGCTCGAAGCTCCTCGCACTCGCGGACCAGTACAACGAGCGGGACCCCTCGGGGCGTTACGGCACCAGGGGCCACGCGCAGCGGGCCATCTCGTGCCTGGACGACAAGCAGCGGCCCACGCCGGCCAGGACGAGGAGCCTGCTGCCCGAGTTCGAGCGGATATCACCGGTCTTCGGGGACTACCTCGGCTGGGACACGGCCGGCTGGTGCCACGACTGGCCGGTGGCCGGGCAGTACGACACCCCGCGGGTGAGCGCACCGGGCGCGGCTCCGATCCTGCTCGTCGGCAACACGGGGGACCCGGCCACCCCTTACGAGGGCGCGCGCAGGATGGCCGACGAACTGGGCAAGGGCGTCGGTGTCGCGCTCACCTGGAAGGGCGAGGGACACGGGGCGTACGGCAACGGCAGCGACTGCGTCGACTCCACGGTGAACGCCTACCTGCTCGACGGAACGGTGCCGGAGGACGGCAAGGTCTGCTCCTGACCACAGTCGACCGGAGCCGGGCAGGGGCGCTCCGGCGTGGGACACAGCCGTGCCGCAACGGACTAGTCCGATCGGTCGGGGGGATTCCTGTTACTCACTTTCGGGTGACACCGGCCCGGCACGGCGGGCCGGTGGGCCGGCCTCACGAGCCGGGCGGGCCAGTAATGAAGCGGCCGTTTTCCTGACGAACGTTCAATTCGGTGTGTTGGAGTCATACATGGACGTTGCAGTAGAGAGTCACAGGAATATGTTGAACCCGTAATGCCGCGCACATCTCCCCCACAAACCGGGCGCACGGCTTGCACAGTGTGAGTGCGCGGTCAGCCGGCCGCCACTCGTACAACGCACCACCACCGGCCTGCGGAGTTCCTGCGTCCGCAGTTCCACGAGGGGGGTGCCATGGACTCCTGTAGGGGGATCCTCGTGACCGTTTCCGCATCCGTGCGCCGCATGACCGCTGTCGCCGCCGTGGCGGCCGCCGCTGTGGGAGCCGTGGCCCTGCCGGCCTCGGCCGCCGACCACCACCACGGCCGCCACCACCACCGCGACAGCGTCTACATCAGCAGCGTGCGGTACGACGCCCCGGGACGCGACGACCGCTCGAACCGCGCCCTGAACCGGGAGTGGGTCGACGTCACCAACAACTCGCGCCGCCCGGTGAACCTCGACGGCTGGACCCTGGCCGACAGGGACGGCCACACCTACACCTTCCACCACTACCGGCTGGCCGGTCGCTCCACCGTCCGCGTGCACACCGGCTACGGCCACGACACCCGCAGCGACGTGTTCCAGGACCGCAACCGGTCCGTCTGGGACCGCTCGGACACGGCGACCCTGCGCAACGACTACGGCCGCTTCGTCGACGACGCCTCCTGGGGCCGCGACCGTGACCGTGACCGTGACGGTGACCGCGACCGTGACCACCGCGGCGACCGCGGCCACCGTCGCTGACCCTGGCCGCGAACCGGTGAACGCTGACCCGCGTTCCCGCTGAACAGGTGGGCGTGGCACTCGCCCGGGAGAACGCCACGCCCGCCCCGCACGGCCCGAGAAACCCGAAGCCCACGGCTCTGAGCTGGTCAGAGCCGTGGGCTTCGTCTGTCCCACCGGACGGTGAGAGCGTTGATCAGTAGACCGGCTTGTCCGGCTCGATCTGGTTGACCCAGCCGATCACGCCGCCGCCGACGTGCACCGCGTCGGAGAAGCCCGCGGACTTCAGGACCGCGAGGACTTCCGCACTGCGGACACCCGTCTTGCAGTGCAGGACGATCTTCTTGTCCTGCGGGAGGCTCTCCAGGGCGGTGCCCATGAGGAACTCGTTCTTGGGGATCAGCCGGGCGCCGGGGATGGAGACGATCTCGTACTCGTTCGGCTCGCGGACGTCGATGATCTCGATGCTCTCGCCGTCGTCGATCCACTCCTTGAGCTGCTTGGGAGTGATCGTCGAGTCGGCGGCCGCCGCCTGGGCCTCCTCGGAGACGACGCCGCAGAAGGCCTCGTAGTCGATGAGCTCGGTGACGGTCGGGTTCTCGCCGCAGACCGCGCAGTCCGGGTCCTTGCGGACCTTGACCTGGCGGTACTGCATCTCCAGGGCGTCGTAGATCATCAGGCGGCCGACCAGCGGCTCACCGATGCCGGCGAGCAGCTTGATGGCCTCGTTGACCTGGATGGAGCCGATGGACGCGCACAGCACGCCCAGCACGCCGCCCTCGGCGCAGGAGGGGACCATGCCGGGGGGCGGGGGCTCCGGGTAGAGGCAGCGGTAGCAGGGACCGTGCTCGGACCAGAAGACGGAGGCCTGGCCGTCGAAGCGGTAGATCGAACCCCACACGTAGGGCTTGTTCAGCAGCACGCACGCGTCGTTGACCAGGTAGCGGGTCGCGAAGTTGTCCGTGCCGTCGACGATCAGGTCGTACTGGCTGAAGATGTCCATCACGTTGTCGGCCTCGAGCCGCTCCTCGTGAAGGACCACGTTCACGTACGGGTTGATGCCCTTGACGCTGTCCCGCGCGGACTCGGCCTTGGAGCGGCCGATGTCGGACTGGCTGTGGATGATCTGACGCTGCAGGTTCGACTCGTCGACCTCGTCGAACTCCACGATGCCGAGCGTGCCGACGCCCGCGGCGGCCAGGTACATCAGCGCCGGCGAGCCCAGGCCGCCGGCGCCCACACAGAGCACCTTGGCGTTCTTCAGCCGCTTCTGCCCGTCCATCCCCACGTCGGGGATGATCAGGTGGCGGGAGTACCGGCGGACCTCGTCTACGGTGAGCTCAGAGGCTGGCTCGACCAGGGGTGGCAGCGACACGGGGACTCCGTTGGTCGGTCGATCACTACGGTTGTTCTCCCTGTAACACTGCCACGGGCTTCTTCATTCCGAGACACCTGTTCCGATCCGCGAGACGATTTCGTCCCAGTAGCCGGGCATCGTCTCCCAGGGGTCGTCCCGGCCGCCGCGGTCGGTGCGGTCGGTGAGGTAGATCGTGCCCGCGCCCTGCCAGCGGGCGATGCGCAGCGCCTCCTCCAGGTGGCCGCGCGGCACGCCGTGGACGAAGTGGCAGAAACGCTCGGGCGGATAGTCGGCGGTCCACTCGGCGGCCTGCGAGAAGCGGTAGTCGGACCAGGCGCCCGAGAACGTCACCAACTGGTCGGCGTTCTCGGCGTAACCGGGGTGCGGGTGGCTGCCGTGGCCCAGGACGACGTGAGCGGTGTCACTGATCGCCCGCAGGGTGGTGATGACCCGTCGGACCTCGGGCAGCGCGCCGCGCTCGGTGGGGCACCGGTCGAGCAGGAAGCCGTCGACGCGGTACCACTCCAGGTGGCGGTGGGCGTCGGAGAGCAGGTCGCCGAACGGGCGGACGCCGTGGGCGAGGTCCAGGTGGCCGAGGACCCGCACGCCTCCGTTGCGCAGCCGGCCCGCGGCTTCCAGGCAGTGCGGGTCGGGACGGCTGCCGGGCCCGGCGGCCACGTTGAGCACCACCCAGTCGAGGGGCGTGCCGGGGCGGGCGAGTTCGGCCCACTGGGCCGGGGCGACCAGCGGATGGGCGTAGCCGGGGATGCCGAGGCCGGTACGGACGCCGGTGCCGGTGGTGCTCGCTGTGGTGCTGGTCAGATGCGGCATGCCGCCTCCATCCAGATGTCGGCGAGGGATTCCTCGAGGTTGATGCGGGGGCGCCAGCCGAGCCGGTCGCGGGCGGTGCGCACGTCGGCCTGCTGCCAGCTGCCGCAGCCGTCCGGGTACGGGTAGGCGACCGGGGCCGCGTGCTCGGAGTCGGCGCGGGGGTGGCCGATGGCGCTGCGCAGCGGTCCGGGGGGCGCGTCGAGTTCGTGCAGGGCGCCGCCGTATCCGGCGACCCGGGCGAGGACGGCGGCGGCGTCACGCAGGCGGACGGCGCGGCCGGAACCGATGTTGATGACTCCCTGCGCGGCGGAGAGGGAGGCGGCGTGCACGGCGCGTGCGACGTCGCGGACGTCGATGAAGTCGCGCTGGACGCCAAGTCCGCCGAGCTTGAGTTCACCGTCGCCGGACTGCATGGCGCGGCGCATGGCCTCGGCGAGCCGGCCGAGCGGGGAGCCGGCCGGCGTACCGGGTCCGGCGGGCGAGAAGACGCGGAGCACGACGGCGTCGAGGCCGGAGCCGAGGACCAGTTCGGTGGCGGCGAGCTTGCTGACGCCGTACGGGCCCCCGGGGCGGGGCACGGCGTCCTCGGCCGTGGAGGAGCCGGGCTGGCTGGGGCCGTACTCGGAGCCGCAGCCGACCTGCACCAGCCGGGCTCCGCAGCCGCTGCGGCGCAGGGCCTCGCAGACGGTGGCGACGGCGACGGTGTTGTGCCGGACGAGGTCTCGGGCGCCGCCCCGGGTGGCCCCGGCGCAGTTGACGACCACGCCGGGGTGGACCGCGTCCAGGAAGCGGGTGAGCGCTCCGGGACTGCCCGAGGCGAGGTCGAAGCGGACGTCGGCGTCGTCGCCGCGGCCGAGCGCGGTGAGCTGGACGGCCGGGTCGGCGAGCAGACGGTCGGCGACGAAGCGGCCGATGTATCCGTTGGCTCCGATCAGCAGGACCCTCATCGGGCAGCTCCCGGGGTGTGCGCTCCGGCGGCTCCCAAGGCTCCGGACGCTCCGGGCGCTCCGTGTCGGGAGGTGGTCATCTGGTCTTCTCCTTCGAAGGGGTGATGCGGTGGCCCGCGGTGGGGGGCCGGACGCCGTGGCCGTGGCCGGTCGCCGCGCGCTCGGCGCGAGTGGGGGCGGACGCGGCCGGGGCCGGTGGCGGAAGCCTCACTCGGGTGCTCCCGCCGGGGCGTGGGCCGAGGCCCGGGTCAGGGTGCGCAACGCGTGGACCAGCAGGGCGAGCGCCGCGGCGCCGCAGGCGAGCGTCGGCACGGCGGCCGGGCCCCAGGAGTCCACGGGGAACTGGACGGGCACGGCGAGGAAGGCGCAGCCGGGCAGCCGGGCGGCCAGCAGCAGGGCGAGCGCCGCCGCCTCGGTGAACGCGGCGGCTCCCAGGGCGAGCACGGCCGCGTGCCGCCGGCGGTGCGCGACGAGGAGGCGGGCGAGCAGCAGGAGGGCGCCCAGGGCGAGACCCCGCGGATAGGCCGCGCTCTCGTGCAGAGCCGTGCCGCACAGGGCGAGCAGGCCGGTGAGGGCGCCGAGGAACAGGCCGAGGACACCGGTCAGCAGCGGCCGGGCGGCGCTGGTGAAGTCCTCCAGTCCCCGGCTGCCGGCGAGGCGGCGGCGGGCTCCGGCGGCGAGGAGGTGGGCGCACCAGGCGGCCGGGGCGCAGGCCAGGGTGAGTGCCAGCGCGGGTGCGGCGGTCATGGGCCAGGGGCCGTCGGGAGCGCCGGTGGGCGGGGCGTCGGGGCCGCCCGCGACGACGGCCTGCAGGAGTCCGTCGCCGAGCAGGGCGTAGCCGAGCAGCCAGAGGGTCCAGGCGCGAAGGCCGACAGCCGTGCGCCACGGGACCGGGCCGCGCACCGCGGCGAGCGGGCCGCGGCGCAGGGCGGCGCGTGTCACGACGGCGAGGGCGAGGAGGCCGACGCCGGCCACCAGCGGGCGGAACTGGCCCTGGGTGAGGCGCAGTCCGGTCAGGGTGGTCGCGGCGCACGCTCCGGGCAGGAGGGTCAGCAGGACCCAGCCGGCCCGGACGCGGGGTCCCCGGCCTGGTTCGGGACGGGGGTGCGGTGCGCCGTCGCGGGGCACGCGCGCGTACAGCTCCTCGGCGAGCGAGAAGACGTCGCGGTGGCGGAACCGGGCGGCGGTCCGGTCGGTGACGCCGTGCGCCTCCAGTCCGGCCGCGATCTCCAGCGGGTCCACGGCCCGCTCGCACAGTTCCCGGTGACGGTGCAGCAGAGTTTTGACGGGGTCGGCGGTGCCGCGCCGGAACGGGGTCGTACGGGTTCCGGCGGGCGTGGCGTCCGCGCCCGTCCGGGCCGGGGACGCGGAGCCGGCGGCGCCGGCGTCCGGGCGGCTCCGGGCGGCCGGTCCGGGGTGCGCCACGGCGCCGGTGAGCCATTCCCGCGACCGCTCGTCCCAGGCCGTGCCACCGGCCGGCATCCCGGGCCGGTCGGATCCGCCCGGCCGGTCCATGACGTCGAGCGGGTCCGCACCGCTCAGGGAGTCCGTACCGCGCGGCGCGTCCGTTCCGTTCGACCGGCCCGGGCCGCCCGGCCCGCCGCGCGACTCCCGCATGACGTCCCGGTCACCGCCTGCGCCCTCCGCCCGGCCGGAACCTCTCGGGGCGCCGCCTTCCGTGCCGCTCACAGCGTCCCCTCCGATACCGCTCCGGAGGTCGCGCGGACCGGGTCGCCCGGTGGCCGGCCGGACGCCTCCCGGACGCGTTCCCGGGCCATGGGTCCGGTCCAGTGGACGGGCACATGGGTCTCGGCCGGGGCGGCGAACGGCAGCGGATCGCCGTCCTCGTCGAGGACGACGCGGCGCACCGGGCAGTGCGAGACGATCTCCAGGTAGATGCCGTCGAACGCCTCGATGTTCTGCTCGACGGTGAACAGCTCCAGTGCGCGGGCGCGTGCGGCGGCACCGAGGCGCTCACGGCGCTCGGGGTCGCGCAGCAGCGCGACGCACGCCTCGGCGAGCGCCCGGGGGTTGCGCGGCGGTACGACGAGGCCGGTCCCGCCGATCACCTCCACCACGGCGCCCACGTCGGTGGACACCGTGGCGCGGCCGCTGAACATGGCCTCCACCAGGGTGTTGGGGAAGCCCTCCACGACGCTGGAGAGGATGACGACGGCGGCGCCCGCGTAGGCGTCGGGCAGGGCCGGCACCTCGGGGTCGCCGATCTCCTCGAAGGAGACCGGGTTGTCGCCGACCGCGTGCACGCCCTCCGCCTCGTCCGGGAAGAGCTGGGCGGCGAGCACCCGGCAGTGGCCCAGGTAGGCCTCGCCCTCGGGGCCCACGGGCGTGCCGACGATCCGCAGCCGGGCCTTCGGCTCCTCTTTCCGGACCTCGGCGAAGGCGTGCAGCAGGGACACGAGGTCCTTGGCCGGTTCGACGCGCCCCACCCAGCCGAGCGTGTGCGGATCGGCGCGGTCCGGGGACTCGCCGACCTCGGTGAACGGGGAGGCGTCCATGCCGGGGTGCACGGTGCGGATCCGGGCGCGCTCGGCGCCGCACCGTTCCTGCCAGCGGCGGGCGTGCGCGTTCCCGGGGGTGAGCAGGGTGGCGCGCCGGTAGACCTCGGCGGCGAGCAGGCCGTGGAAGGCGGCGAGCAGCGCGCGTACGGCGGGGGCGGCGGCGTCGGGGCCGAGGGCCAGGTAGTGCGAGCGGAGCTGCACGCCGTACTCGGTCACCAGCAGGGGCACGTCGCACAGGTGCCGGGCGAGCAGTCCGGGCAGGGCGGCGGTGCCGCCGGCGGTGGCGTGGCAGAGGTCGGCGGCGCCGAGGCAGTCGGCGCCGTACCAGTCCAGGGAGAGGGGGCGCAGGGCGCGTTCGAGGTGGGCGGTGACCGTGAGCAGATCGGCCACGCGCGCCTCGCGCGCCGTGCGCGGCGCGCCGGGGGCGCGGCAGGCGCGCTCCAGGGTGCGCAGGGCGGTGTCGGAGCGGAGGGCGCCGACCAGTCCGCCCTCGTCACGGGCGAGTTCGCCGAGGCCGTACAGCGCGTTGCCGAAACGGTCCGCCTGCTGGGCGGGCCCGGTTCCGGAGGCGGCGCCGGGTCCGCCGCTCAGGGCCTCGACCAGTTCGCCGTAGTACTCGGTGAAGCGCCGGCGCGCGCGCCGGCCGTAGGCGACCCCGTCGCCCTCGGCCCTCCACAGCGGAGCGGTGCGCACCCGGTCGACCTGCGGTGGCAGCGGGACCCGGCCCGCGTCCTCCTGCTGCCGGCCGCGGCTGAGCGCGTAGACGTCGAACTCGTGCTGGGCGAGCCCGCGCACGAGCCGGTCGCACCAGAGCCCGGCGTCACCGCCCACATACGGGTAGCCACCCTCCGTAAGCAGTCCGATGCGCACGTGTGCACCCCCGATCTCCGTGGTGGGAAGCCGCCTTCGTCCCGGCGGCTCGCAGCGGGACGAACGTATGCGGACAGAGCGGTGGCGCGACGGACGGTTGTCCGTCGCGCCACCAAAAGGGGTGAACGGTCGTGACTTTCGGGTGCGCGTCGCGTTCTGTCGCGCTAAGACTGCGGAAGGTGATCGTCCGTGCGTGAAACGTTACGCCGCGGCCAACTCCCGCCGGGCCGCCCGCCGTCGGGCCGCGAGCTGCGGATCGAGCGCGGGCACGGCGGCCAGGAGCTGCTTCGTGTACGGCTCGCGCGGGGCGTCGTAGACCTCGTCCACGGGACCGGACTCCACGATCCGTCCCCGGCGCATGACCGCGACCCGGTCGCTGACCTGGCGGACCACGGCGAGGTCGTGCGCGATGAACACGAGCGCGAGGCCGAGTTCCCGCTGCAGCTCGCCGAGCAGCGCGACCACCTGGGCCTGGGTGGTGACGTCGAGCGCGGAGACCGGCTCGTCCAGGACGATGACGCGCGGGTCGGCGGCGAGCGCCCGGGCGATGCCCACGCGCTGACGCTGGCCGCCGCTGAACTCGTGCGGGTAGCGGCCGTAGTGCGCCGCCTCCAGCCCCACGCGCTCCAGCAGTTCGCCCACCCGGGCCCGGATGCGCCGCTCGTCCCGCTCGCCGCGCGCGCGGAGCGGGTCCGCGACGGACTCGCCCACGCTGCGGCGGGGGTTCAGGGAGGAGACCGGGTCCTGGAAGACCATCTGGACGGCCGGGTCCACGCCGGTGTGCGGGCGTCCCGCGTAGCGGATCCCGCCGGCGGTCGGCTCCAGCAGCCCGACCAGCATGCGGCCCAGCGTCGTCTTGCCGCTGCCGCTCTCCCCCACCACGCCCAGGGTCTCGCCCCGGCGGACGGTCAGCGAGACGTCGTCCACGGCCGCGAACGCGCTCCTGCCGCGCCCGAACTCGCGCCGCAGGCCGGTGGCCTCCAGCACGGTCTCCCCGGACGCCCGCGCGGCGGCCCGCGGCGCGTCCACGCGCGGGACGGCGTCGAGCAGTTCGCGGGTGTACGCCTGCCCGGGTGACGCCAGGACCGTGCCGACCGGGCCGTGTTCGACGGCCCTGCCGTGCCGCATGACGAGCACCTCGTCGACGCTCTCGGCGGCGACCCCGACGTCGTGGGTGACGAGCAGCAGGCCCATGCCGGTCTCCTCGCGCAGCGTGTGCAGGAGATCGAGGATCTGGGCCTGGACGGTGACGTCCAGGGCCGTGGTGGGCTCGTCGGCGATCAGCAGGTCCGGTTCGCAGGCGAGCGCCATGGCGATCAGTGCGCGCTGGCGCATGCCGCCGCTGAACTCGTGCGGGCGGGAACGGGACCGCCGCCCCGCGTCCGGGATGCCGACCCGGTCCAGTACCTCGACGGCACGCGCGCGTGCGGCGCGGCGCGACACGCGCGTGTGCACGCGGTGCACCTCGGCGATCTGGTCGCCGATCGCGTAGTACGGGTCGAGCGAGGACAGCGGGTCCTGGAAGACCATGGCCGCCCTGGCGCCGCGCAGCGCGCGCAGCTCCTCGTCCGAGGCCTGCCGCACGTCGGTGCCCGCGACGCGGACCGAGCCGCCGACCCGCGCCCCGGTGCCCCGGTGCAGGCCCAGCAGGGCGCCGGCGACCGTGGACTTGCCGGAACCGGACTCGCCGACCAGTGCGAGTGCCTCGCCCCGCGCCAGCCGGAAGGAGAGTCCGTCCACGGCCCGCAGGGACCCGAACTCCACGGTCAGGTCCGTGACTTCGACCAGGCTCATGCGAGTACCACCCGTCGGTCGGCCACCGCGTACAGGACGTCCGCGACGGCGTTGGCGATGACCACGAAGAAGCCGATGACCAGGACCATGCCGACGACGACCGGCAGGTCCACCACCTTGACCGCGTGGACCAGTTCCTGCCCGATGCCGGGGAGACCGAAGAGGGTCTCGGTGAGGACGGCCCCGCCGACCGCTCCGCCGAAGTTGTTGGCGTTGAGCGCGATGACCGGCGCGAGCGCCCCGCGCAGGGCGTGCCGCCCGACGACCGAGCGTTCGGAGACGCCGTAGGCGCGGAACGTCCGTACGTGGTCCTCGGCGAGCGTCTCCAGCATGGCCGCCCGGGTCAGCCGGGCGAACGCGGCGGCCTCGATGAGAGCGAGCGACAGCCAGGGCAGCAGCAGGTTCCACGCCCACTGCTCGGGATCGTCGGTGAACTTCACGTACTGCGGGAACGGCAGCAGCCGCAGCTCCCCGCAGACCACGATCATCAGCACCAGACCGATGACGAAGACGGGCGTGGCCGTGCCCGCGAGGGTGACCGCGGTCAGCGCCCGCTCGGTGAACCGGCCGCGGCGCCAGGCGGAGAGCACCCCGGTGCCGACGCCGAGGACCAGCCAGATCACCATCGCGCCGGACACCAGCGACAGGCTGACCGGGAGCTTGGTCAGGATGATGTCGGTGACCTGCCGGTCGCTCTGGTAGGAGAGCCCGAGGCAGGGCGCCGGGCAGTGCGCCCCCGAGGTGCCGGTCGAGTAGTCCTGGCCGACGAGGACGCCTTGCAGGAAGTGCCAGTAGCGCAGGTACAGGGGGTCGTCCAGGTGGAGCTGCTGGGCGACCTGGTGGACCTGGGCCGGCGAGCAGCGCGGACCGCAGCTGATCTGCGCGACGTTGCCGGGGGTGACGTAGAAGACGACGTAGATGATCACCGAGATGGCGAGCAGGGTGACCAGGGCACCGACGGTGCGGCGCAGCACGAAACCGCCGAACCCGTTCATGCGCTCTCCTCCTTGCCGGGCCCGGTGGCCGCTCCGTCGCCCGGGCCGGTCACGGCCGCCCTGCCCTCGCCCTTGGCACCGGTGCCGACGCGCAGCCGGGAGGCCGCGCGCGGGTCCAGGGCGGTGCGCACCCCGTCGCCGAGGACGGTCAGCGCGACGACGGTGACGAAGAGGGCGCCGGCGGGCAGCAGCAGGTACTGCGGCGCCGCCTGGTACCAGACATCGGCGGCGGTGAGCATCTGTCCCCAGGAGGGCGTGGGCGGTTTGACGCCCACACCGAGGAACGACAGGGCCGCCTCGACCGAGATGTTGATGGGGACGAGCAGGGCCGCGTAGGTGATGACGGGTGCGGCGAGCCCGGGCAGCAGCTCACGACGGGCGATCCGCCAGGTGCCCCAGCCGCTGAGCCGCGCGGCGGCCACATGGTCGAGCCCCTTGAGGGTGAGCGTCTGCGCGCGCGTGATCTTGGCGATGTTGCCCCAGGCGATCAGGCCGATCACGAAGGTGACCAGGACGGGCCGGGGGAAGCTCGTGGGAACGATGGCGAGCAGCGCCAGCGCCATGATCATCAGCGGCAGGGCGATGATGATGTCCGTGATCCGGCTCAGCAGTTGATCGATGAGCCTGCTGCCGAGCGCCGAGGCGATCCCGATCAGCACGCCGAGGGTCACCTGGATCGCGGTCGCGGCCAGCGCGACCCCCAGCGACACCCGCGCCCCGTACACCAGCCGGGCGAACAGGTCGCGCCCGGTCTGCGGCTCGACGCCCAGCCAGTGGCCGCCGCCGGCGCCGCCGAACGAGCCGATGGGCACGCCCCCGCGCGCGGAGTCGATCAGGGACGGGTGGTAGGTGGTGGGGTCCTGGCCCTCCAGGGCGGTGAGCAGCGGCGCGGCGAGCGCGACCAGGAGGAGCAGCGCGACGACGGCCGCGGCGACCAGGGCGGCGCGCTGCGCCCGCAGCCGCCGCCAGAACTGACGGGCCCCCGAGGCCCCCGGGACGACGGTGTCCGTCCCGGGGGCCTGGGTGGCGACAAGTGCCTCGCTCACGGCTTTACTTCACCGCGACCTGGGAGATGTCGAGAACGCCGGTCCAGTCGCTGATGACGATGTTCCGGACGTCCTCGCCGTACAGGCGCTTGTAGACCGGGTGGAACAGCGGCACCACGAGGGCCTTCTCGCCGATCTTCTTGTCCAGCGCGCCCCACCGCTCGGCGGCCGCGTCGAGGTCGGTCAGCTTGTTGATCGCGTCGATCTCGTCATTGACCGACTTGTCGTCGAGCAGGCCCGTGTTGAAGTTCGCGCCGTCCTTGACGATCTGCCGGCCGTCGAAGATCGGGGCGAGGAAGGGGCCGCCGGAGGGCCAGTCGGCACCCCAGTGGGCGAGGAAGAAGCCCGGCTCGGTCTTCACGCTGTGGATCTTGTCCGCGTAGTCGTTCTCCTCCAGGCCCTGCAGCCTGACCGTGATGCCGGCCTTCTTGAGGGCGTCCTGGACCGCGGTCGCGATCTCGGGGCTGGTCTCGAGGTCCTTGCTGTTGGAGTGGGTCAGCGTGACGGTGAGGCCGTTCTTGTGGCCGGCCTGAGCCAGCAGTTCCCTGGCCTTGGCCGCGTTGCCGGACCTGCCCGCCGGGAACGGGTCGTGGGGCGTGTAGCCGAAGGACTTCTGGTCGGGCAGGAAGGTGGTGGCGGGCTCGGCGAGCGCGCTGCCGCCGGCCGCGTTGACCACCGAGGACCGGTCGACGGCGTAGGAGATCGCCTGCCGGATCTTGGGGTCGTCGAACGGCTTCACCTTCGGGTTGAAGGCGATGTAGTCCGTGTAGCCGAAGTGGCCGGTGCCCACGCGCGCGGCCAGCTCCTTGTCACCGGTCACCTTGGCGAGTTCGGCCGGACCGAGGTTGGTGTCCGTGGTGACCGCGGCGGCGTCCGCTCCCTGGGACGCGGACAGCCGCTGGTTGATCACGGAGGAGTCGAGGCCGGAGCGGACGTCGATGGTGTCCGGGTAGGCCTTGCGCTCGGCGTCGACGGCCGCGGACCAGTACGTGTTGCGCTTCAGGACGAGGTGCTCGCCGTCGTTCTCGTTGCTGACGACCTTGTAGGGGCCGGACGAGACCGGGTGCTCCTCGTACTTCGTGCCCGTGTCCTTGGCCTTGGGCACGGGCGTGAACTGGGTCTGGGTGGCCAGGTAGGGGAACTCGCCCTCGGGCTTGTTCAGATGGAAGACGATGGTCCGCTCGTCCGGCGTCCCGATCGCCGACAGCCCCTTCTTGTCCTTGTAGGGACCCTGGTAGTCGGCGGCACCGACCAGCCAGTCCCGCAGGTAGGGCGCGCCGCCCGACAGTTCGGGCGCGAAGGAGCGCTCGATGCCGTACTTGACGTCGGCGGACGTGATCGGGGTGCCGTCCTCGTACTTGAGGCCCTTGCGCAGGGTGTACGTCCACACGGTCGCGTCCTTGCTGGGGCGCCCGGTGTCGGTGGCGAGGTCGGGGACGACCTCGGCGCCGGCCGCGCCGTTCTCGCGGTTGCGGGTGGTGAGGGTGCGGAAGACGAGCGAGGGGACGTTGCCGCCGCCGGAGGTGTACAGGCGGGCGGGGTCGAAGTCCGCCTGCGGGTTGGAGTTCAGCACCGTGAGGGTGCCGCCCCTGTGCGGCGCGGAGTCGCCGGCTGAGCCCTTGGCATCGTTGTCCTTCGGGCCGCAGGCGGCGGCGCCCGCTGCCACGACCAGGCTGACGGATGCCGCTGCCACGCGGCGCGCTATGACGGACGGTTGACGCATCGGAATGACGACCTCTCGGGGCTGATCGAGAATTTCTCGAAAAGTGAGACAGATGGACGAGGAGTGAGACGACTGCGGACAGACGTCGGCCCCGGCGTCGGGTCGTCGTGAACGTCCGTGACACGGTCACGGATGAGAAAGGGGAGAGAAGTCGCGACGCGAACGCCAGGGAGGCGGCGTCAGCGACAGTGGATGTCGGCCACGCAGAGCGCGGTCACACCGAACAGCGCCAGCTCGATGGCGGCGCTGCGAGAGACGGTATGACGGGACCACATGCTGAGAAATATGAACGAACATGCGACTCATGTCAATGTGACACAAGCGCCGTCCGTCAACTCCTGGGATACGGCCAGGGGTTGGGACGGCAGTGGATTCCGTCGTGGTCGAGGAACTTGGTCTGCTGCTGCATGACCGGGGCGAGTTCGCCGTCCTTGTCGCAGGTCACATGACCGTGTCCGAGCCGGTGACCCACTTCGTGATTGATCAGCATCTGCCGGTATTCATGAATTTTGTCCCCGTATGTCTCGCTGCCCTGCGCCCACCGGTAGGCGTTGATCATCACGCGCTCGGTGGACGCGGAGTCGCAGGAGACGTTGTCCTCCGTGGTGTCCAGGCCGGACTTGGCGCACCACTCGGCGGTGGTGCCCGGGCTGGCGAGCGTGATCACGAAGTCCGGCTTGCCGGAGGAGATCCGCTCGAAGGTACGGGCGCCGTCGTGGGCCCAACTGCGGTCGTCGTTCAGCGTCTTCTGCACGGCCTCGGCGAACAGCGCGCCGTCCAGACCGAGTCCCTGCTCGACGTCCACGCGGTACGTGTACTTCTGCCCCTTGCCGGGCGCCCTGTCGAGGCCGGGAACCGCGTCGAACTTCCCGGAGCCCTTCAGCTCGGCGCCGAGCCGGTACGTCCGGGCCATCTTCTGGTCGTACGTCAGCGCCGCCACGCTCGGCGCGGCGGAGGGCGCGGTGCCGCCGGGGGCCGGTGCGTCGCCCGCCCGGCCAGTGGCGGACCGGGCCTGGACGCCGCTGCCGTCGTGTCCGTCGGCGACCTGTCCGGCGACGACGATCGCCAGAGCGGTGGTCACGGCGGCGGCCGCTATACCGGTGAAGGCCCGGCTCCGGCCTCCGGAGCGCGGCGCGGGCACAGTGGCCCCGGCCCCGTCGCCGCCCGGTCCGGAACCGGCTCCGGCGGCGGCCGTGTCCGTCTTGGGGTCGTACGGCCGCTGTCCGCCGCCTGGTTCGGCGCGGCGGCCGGCGCCGGGCTCGAAGACGTCGAGGTCCTCGTCGAAGGCGTCCAGGTAGTCCTGCCGGGGACCGGCCTGCCGCCGCCGCTGCCGCGGAAGGGCCGTGCCGGGGCCGCCCGCGCCCCGCGCGGCACCGGGAGCCGCCGGCTCTCCCCCGGGCGCACCGGGGCCGCCGGGAGCCGTCCTGGCGCCGCCGGCCGCCCCCTTGAACTCGCCCCAGCCGCCCCCGGCCTCACGCTGCTCGGGATGCCCGCCACGGGTCCGGGAGGCGCCGCCACCGACCCGCGGCACCCCTCGCGCGGGCGTGCCGTCGGGGAGTCGCGGAACGCCACGGGCCGGCGTGCCGTCCGGAAGCCCGGGCACGCCTCGTGCGGGAGTGCCGTCCGGAAGCCTGGGTGTCACATGGAGCGGATTGCCCTGCGGAAGGCGCGGCACACCTCGCGCGGGCGTGCCGTCCGGCAGGCGCGGCACCCCGTGGGCGGGCGTGCCGTCCGGGAAGCCCGGCACACCTCGCGCGGGCGTGCCGGGCGGGAAACCGGGCACACCCGGCGCCGGGCGCGGTGCCGTCCCCGGGGCGTTCGGGCCGCCCGCCGGGGCCTGTCGCTGGCCGGGGAGCCGGACCTCGCGCCCGGCCCCGGGGGCCGCGCCCCGTGCCTCTCCCTGTGCCTTTGTGTCCGCGGAGCCGGCCCTGGGGGCCGCTCCGCGGCGACTGTGGCGTCCCACCAGCCCTCAGCTCTCCGTGTCCGTGTCGGCGGCCGGTCTCCCGGCCTGCGCGAGGAGTTCCCGGAAGGCCCCCGCCACCGTCTCCGGGTACTCCATCATCGCGACGTGCCCCGCCTCCGGCAGCGACAGCAGACGCGAGTCGCGGAAGGAGCGGGCGGCCTTGCGGGCCATGCGGAAGCCGACCAGTTGGTCGCGGCCACCGTAGATCAGGAGGGTGGGGGCGAGCACACGCTCGGCCTGCCGCCACAGCCCGTGCTGTCCGCCCAGGGTGTAGGCGTTGACGATACCGCGCGCGGAGCGCGCCATCGCGTCCCAGAAGTAAGGGAGTTGCTGCCGGCGCTCCAGCTCCTCCACCGCGTGGCCGAACGCCTCGGCGGACACACGTCCCGGGTCGCCGTAGCAGAGCGCCATGACCCCGCGCACCCGCTGCTCGGCGGTCCACTCCCGGGTGAGCCGGGTGAACAGCCGGGCGACCCCGGGGACGCCCAGCAGCCCCGTCGGCACCGCGGTCCGCTGGATCCGCAGCTCCGGCAGGGCGGGCGAGACGAGGGTGAGCGTGCGGACGAGATCCGGCCGGACGGCGGCCACGCGCGTGGCGACCGCGCCGCCGAGGGAGTTGCCGAAGAGGTGCACCGGGCCGCGGCCGGCGGCGTCCAGGCAGCGGATGACCGCGCGCGCGTGCCCGGTGACGGAGTAGTCACCGTCGTCCGGCGGCGGGGAGTCGCCGAAGCCGGGCAGGTCCACCGCCTCGCCGTCGACCACGCCGTCCAGTTCCGCCATCAGCGACGACCAGTTCTGCGAGGAACCGCCGAGGCCGTGGACGAAGAACGCGGGCGGCAGCCCCTCGCGCGCGGGCGGCCGCGAACGCAGCGACAGGGTGACCCCCGGCAGCCCCACCGACCTCAGCCGCTCGCCCTCTCCGACCCGGACGGGCGCGACCCTGGGAAGGACACTTGCGGCCGGTACGGACGGCGACTCGGTCGAAGACATGCGGCAATGTTACGAGACGATCACATAGCGGCTCATGTGTTCGCCGTCACAGATTGCACCGGTGCGTCACGGACACAGGTTCGGGACCCCGGCGGGGACCGGACGGGGCGGACGGGGCGGCCGCACCGCGGGAGCCGCTCAACCACACGGCAAGGCGGGCGTTCACGGCATGGCACCGGGATCGGGTGTCTCCTAGGCTCATAGAGAGGGCACCCGCATGTGGCCCCTGCCGGATCCAGGGACGTTCGTAGGAAGGGAGCCCACCATGACCCACGAATCCATCGAGGACCCCATCGAGCCCGACGCGATCGAGGACCGGGAGGACGACAGCGCCCCGGAGGTCGACGTCGAGGCCCCCGAGGGGGACTCCGCCGAGCAGCACACGGACGTCACCCCGGAGCGCGACGACCCTTTGACGGACGTGGACCCGGCCCGCGGAAGCGAGGCCGATCTCGTCGAGCAGCGGCGGGTGGTCTCCCTCGACGAGGACGACTACCGCTGACCCCGGAGGCGACCGGGCGGTACCCGTTCGGCCGCGCCAGGGGGGCGTCAACCGCTTTCATCGCCGTCCGGTACGTGAAATTCTGCGCTCGCACCGCGCACAGCACGGTTACCGAAAAGTACGATGGCCGCGCGGCCTACACCGCACGTGGACGACTTTGGGAGGCGGCGTGACAGCCATCGAGCAGACTGAGGCGGCACGCCCACGTGGCACACGGCTGCCACGCCGAGCCCGACGGAACCAGTTGCTGGGCGCCGCCCAGGAGGTCTTCGTCGCGCAGGGCTATCACGCCGCGGCGATGGACGACATCGCCGAGCGGGCGGGCGTCAGCAAGCCGGTGCTCTACCAGCACTTCCCCGGCAAGCTGGACCTCTACCTCGCGCTGCTGGACCAGCACTGCGAGGCGCTGATCCAGTCGGTGCGCAACGCGCTCGCCTCGACGACCGACAACAAGCAGCGCGTCCGGGCCACCATGGACGCCTACTTCGCCTACGTGGAGGACGACGGCGGCGCCTTCCGCCTGGTGTTCGAGTCCGACCTGACGAACGAGCCCGCGGTGCGCGAGCGCGTCGACAAGGTCACCAACGACTGCGCCGAGGCCATCTGCGACGTCATCGCCGAGGACACCGGTCTCTCGCGCGCGGAGTCGATGCTGCTCGCCTCCGGCCTCGGCGGTCTCGCCCAGGTCGTGGCGCGCTCCTGGCTGCACAGCGACCGCAGCGTGCCGCGCGACCAGGCGGTGCAGCTGCTGACCTCGCTGGCCTGGCGGGGCATCGCCGGCTTCCCGCTGCACGGCCTCGATCACCACTGACGGTCATCTGTTCCCCCGCGGTGTTCGCTGATGGCGTTCCGGCCCGCAGCGTGTACGTCCCCTCACCGGGCTAATGTGTGCTGGTACGGCGCGGAAGATCGCGCACAGCACTGACCGTCGGAGGGACATAGCCGTGGAGGTCAAGATCGGCGTGCAGCACGCGCCCCGCGAGATCGTTCTGGAGAGCGGTCAGAGCGTCGCCGAGGTCGAGCGCGTGGTGGCCGAGGCCCTGGCCGGAAAGACGCCGCTGCTCAGCCTCGAGGATGAGAAGGGTCGCAAGATCCTGGTGCCGGCGGACCGTCTGGCGTACGTGGAGATCGGCGAGCCGACCGTCCGCAAGGTCGGCTTCGGCACTCTGTAGGTCCTGTTCAGCGGAAGGGGCCCGGCGGCACTGTGCCGCCGGGTCCCTTCCGTCTTTCCGGTGCCGGAGGCGCCGAAGTGCTCGTGCCGCAGTCAGGTCCGGGCCGCAGTCAGGTCCGGGCCGCGGCGGGGCTGGGCCGCCGTGGGGGCCGGGCCGCCGTGGCGGCCGTGGTGACCGCGCACAGATGGCGCACATGTCGTTCACGGAGGAGGGTTGCACTGCGCAGGTCACGGGTAGGACGGGCTACGACCGCGAAGCACCGGCCGGCCGTGGGAGGGACCCCCGACATGATCCTGGAAGCACTCGGATCCGCATTGGTCGGCCTGCTCCTCGCCTGGGCGGCGACCCAGCGGCTGGCACACCGCCTGCCCGCCCCCGCCCTGGTCTTCGCGACGGGCGTCGCCGGCGCCCTCTTCGGTGACTTCGTCACCCACAGCGCACTCGGTCCCGGCACCGCCCTGCTGAGCCTGCTGGGCGCCGCGGTCGTCTCGGCGGCCTCCCTGTCCCTGCTGCTCCGCCCGGCCGGCCGCCGGCTGCGCCGACGATCGATCCCGGCGTAGCGAGCTGCGCCGGCAAGGGGGCGCGCGGCGCCCCCCCCGAACGCCGGGGCCCGGTCTCAGGCCGCGAGGCCCAGCGCGGCCATCCGCTTGGTGTGCGCCTCGGTGATGCGGGAGAACATCCGGCCCACCTCGGCGAGGTCGAACCCGTCGGCCACGCCGCCCACGAGCATCGTGGACAGCGCGTCGCGGTCGGCGACCACGCGCTGCGACTGCGACAGCGCCTCGCCCATCAGCCGCCGCGCCCACAGCGCCAGCCGTCCGCCCACGCGCGGGTCCGCGTCGATCGCCGCACGCACCTTCTCCACCGCGAACTCGGCGTGCCCGGTGTCGTCGAGGACGGCCAGGACCAGCTCGCGCGAGTCGGAGTCCAGGCGGGCCGCGACCTCCCGGTAGAAGTCGCTGGCGATCGAGTCGCCGACGTAAGCCTTGACCAGGCCCTCCAGCCAGTCCGAGGGCGCCGTCTGCTTGTGGAAGCCGTCCAGGGCCGCGACGAACGGCTCCATCGCGGCGGTCGGCTCCTCGCCGATCTCGGTCAGCCGGTCGCGCAGCCGCTCGAAGTGGTGGAACTCGGCCGAGGCCATCTTGGCCAGCTCCGCCTTGTCCGCGAGCGTCGGCGCCAGCTTGGCGTCCTCCGCGAGCCGCTCGAACGCCGCGAGCTCGCCGTACGCGAGCGCTCCGAGCAGGTCCACGACCGCGGCGCGGTACTGCGGGTCGGCGGAGGCCCGGGCCCAGTCCTGGGCGGCGACGCCGGTGGGTCCGGCATCGGCGGCGGGCGCGTTCTCAGGCTTGTCAGAGCTAGTCATGAGGCGCACAATAGTCCGCTCCGCCTGCCCCGGAAGCCCCCGGCCAACCGGTGTGACCACGACTACGTGAGCAAATCGGCCATCGCATGTGCGCGAATCCGGGGTATGGTGGTAATGCGCCTGGCAGAGTGCGTCGACGATGTTCGACGCGTCCCGACAGGCCGCACGCATGAGGATGCCCGGTCGGTGGCCCGATCGGCTCCGACCCGACAGCCCTCCCCGGCCGTACGGCTCTTACGTACGTCGACCGGAGGGACACCCTCAGCGGTACGAGCGCTAGAGCGTCGGCAGAGGTCCCGTGCTTTACGGCTGGCCCGAGTGGTTCGCCCGTATGGCAGCCGACGTCCCCGGCACGGTCCGTCAAAGACCCCCGCGCTCGCCTCGCGCCGCGCCACACAGAAGAGGCAGCACCCTGACTACGACGTTTCGAGACCTCGGAATCCTTCCCGAGACGGCCGAGGCCCTGGAGGCCGTCGGCATCGTCACCCCCTTCCCCATCCAGGAGATGACGCTCCCCGTCGCCCTTTCCGGCACGGACGTCATCGGCCAGGCCAAGACCGGCACCGGCAAGACGCTGGGCTTCGGCCTCCCGCTCCTGGAGCGCGTGACGGTCCCCGCCGACGTGGAGGCCGGACGCGCCGCCCCCGAGGCCCTGACCGACGCCCCGCAGGCGCTCGTCGTCGTCCCGACGCGCGAGCTGTGCCAGCAGGTCACCAACGACCTCCTGACCGCGGGCAAGGTGCGCAACGTGCGCGTCCTCGCGATCTACGGCGGCCGGGCCTACGAGCCCCAGGTCGAGGCCCTGAAGAAGGGCGTCGACGTGGTCGTCGGCACCCCGGGCCGGCTCCTGGACCTGGCGGGCCAGAAGAAGCTGAACCTGAACCACATCAAGAGCCTGGTCCTCGACGAGGCCGACGAGATGCTCGACCTGGGCTTCCTGCCCGACGTCGAGAAGATCATCAACATGCTTCCGGCCAGGCGCCAGACCATGCTGTTCTCCGCGACCATGCCGGGCGCGGTCATCGGCCTCGCGCGCCGCTACATGTCGCAGCCGACCCACATCCGCGCCACCTCGCCGGACGACGAGGGCGCGACGGTCGCGAACATCAAGCAGTTCGTCTACCGCGCGCACTCGATGGACAAGCCGGAGATGGCCGCCCGCATCCTGCAGGCCGACGGCCGCGGGCTCGCGATGATCTTCTGCCGCACCAAGCGCACCGCCGCCGACATCGCCGAGCAGCTCGAACGGCGCGGCTTCGCCTCCGGCGCGGTCCACGGCGACCTGGGCCAGGGCGCCCGCGAGCAGGCCCTGCGGGCCTTCCGCAACGGCAAGGTCGACGTCCTCGTCTGCACCGACGTCGCCGCGCGCGGCATCGACGTCGAGGGCGTGACCCACGTCATCAACTACCAGTCCCCCGAGGACGAGAAGACGTACCTGCACCGCATCGGCCGCACCGGCCGCGCGGGCGCCAAGGGTACGGCGATCACGTTCGTCGACTGGGACGACATCCCGCGCTGGCAGCTCATCAACAAGGCGCTGGAGCTGGACTTCAACGACCCGGCGGAGACGTACTCGAGCTCCCCGCACCTGTTCTCCGACCTCGGCATCCCCGAGGGCACGAAGGGCATACTGCCGCGTTCGGAGCGGACCCGCGCCGGGCTCGACGCGGAGGAGCTCGAGGACCTGGGCGAGACCGGTGGCCGCGGAGCGCGCGGCCGGAGCCGGGGCGGCCGTGGCGGCCGCGCCGAGTCCGGTGCCGCCCCCGCGGCCGAGCGTGAGCGCGCACCCCGCACTCCGCGCCGCCGTCGCCGCACGCGCGGCGGGGCCCCGACGGACGCCGCCGCGGCCCCGGCGCCGGCCACCGAGTCCAGCACCGCCGAGGAGACCGCGGGCACCCGCACCCCGCGCCGCCGTCGCCGCACGCGCGGCGGGAACGGGGCCGAGCCGGTGACGGCCGCCGCCGCGACCGTCGAGACGCCCGCCGTCGAGACGCCCGCCGTTGAGTCGCCCGCCGTCGAGTCGGTGGACACGGCTGAGGGCCCGGCCGTCCTGGACGCTCCGGAGAAGCCGCGCCGTCGCCGCACGCGGAAGGCCGCCCAGCCGGCCGAGAGCGCCGTGGCCGAGGCACCGGTGGCCGAGGCGCCCGTGGCCGAGTCCGCCCCGGTGGAGGCAGCGGCCGAGGCCGTGGTCGAGGCCGTCGAGCCGAAGCCGCGCCGCCGGACCCGCAAGGCCGCCGAACCGGTCGCCGAGGCCGCCGTGGACACCGCGGAAGCCACGGAGACCAAACCGCGCCGCACCCGCAAGAAGGCGGTCGCCGCACCGGAGACCACCGAGGCACCCCAGGCGCCCGAGGCCGAGGCCAAGCCGCGTCGCACCCGCAAGACCGCGGCCGCCGCCGAGACCGCCGTGGACACCGCGGAAGCCACCGAGGCCAAGCCCCGCCGCACCCGCAAGAAGGCGGTCGCCGCACCGGAGACCACCGAGGCACCCCAGGCGCCCGAGGCCGAGGCCAAGCCGCGTCGCACCCGCAAGACCG
>NZ_JBSFBX010000006.1:0-89720 GCF_053593175.1 Streptomyces sp. NPDC002386 | reverse complement strand
GCGGAAGCCACCGAGGCCAAGCCCCGCCGCACCCGCAAGAAGGCGGTCGCCGCACCGGAGACCACCGAGGCACCCCAGGCGCCCGAGGCCGAGGCCGAGGCCAAGCCGCGCCGCACCCGCAAGACCACGGCCGCCGCCGAGACCGCCGTGGACGGCGCCGAGGTGGCCGCGCCCAAGGCCCGGCGGACCCGCAAGGCCGTGGCCGAGGCGGCCGTTCCGGAGATCCCGGCGCAGGCCACCGAGGAGCCGGAGGCCAAGCCGCGCCGCCGGACCACCCGCAAGGCGACGGCGCCCGCCGCCGAGTCCGCCGAGACGGCTCCGAAGGCGCGCCGTACCCGGAAGGCGGCTGCCGCCGCGGAGGCGCCCGAAGCCTGATCGGCCCGTCGGCTCCTCAGCCGGACGGCACGACGGCATCGACCTGATGGCCCGGTCCACCTCGGTGGGCCGGGCCATCGGCGTTCCCTCCCCGTCTCCGCCCGGCACACGGCCCGTCGCCCGCCGCACCGCGACGCCCGATAGCCTTTTCCCATGAGCAGGCCTGCCACCTTCGTCCCGCCCGCCGGTGCCCGTGCGTACTCCCTGCGGACCGCGCGCGGTGAGTTCGCAGTGGTCGACGCGCCCGTCGCCGACGGGGTCGAGCCCCGAGGGGTCGCGCTGCTGCTGCCGGGGTTCACCGGCAGCAAGGAGGACTTCAACCCGCTGCACGTGCCGCTGGCCGAGCGCGGGTACCGGACCGTGGCCGTGGACGGGCGCGGCCAGTTCGAGACGGACGGTCCCGAGCACGACGAATCCGCCTACGCGCAGGAGGAGTTGGCCAGGGACGTGCTGGCGCAGGCGGCGGCCCTCGGCACGGCGCCGGTCCATCTGATGGGGCACTCGCTGGGCGGGCAGGTCTCGCGCGCGGCCGTACTGCTCGACCACTCCCCCTTCGCGTCGCTCACCCTGATGGCCTCGGGTCCCGCGCAGATCTCCGCCTCCCAGCAGGAGCGCGTGAAGCTGCTGCGGGACGCGCTCGCGGTGATGACGATGGCCGAGGTGTGGGACGCGATCCAGGCGATGGAGGCGCCGGAGGAGACCGCCACCGGCGGGCTGGACGGCGGCCTCGACAACCGGGCCGACCTGCGGCGCCGCTGGATGGGCAACAAGCCCGCCCAGCTCCTCGCCACCGGGCGCCAGTTGTGCTCCGAGCCGGACCGCGTCGCCGAACTGGCCGCCGTGCCGCTGCCGTTCCACGTGCTGTCGGGCGCGCTGGACGACACCTGGCCGCTGGCGCTGCTCGACGACATGGCGGCGCGGCTGGGGGCCCGGCGGACGGTCGTCGAGGGCGCCGAGCACTCCCCCAACACCGACCGGCCCCTCGCCACGGCCCGGTCCCTCGCCGACTTCTGGGACGCCCGGACCGACTCCGCGCTCTGACCGGCGGCCCGCCCGGCCGGTTCTGGGGGGCGTCTCCCCGGTCTTCGTGGATCAGGCCGCGGCGTCCGGTGCGGCGCCTCGGCGTGCGGTCGAGTCGCCCTCGTACCGGGTGTACGTGGGCGGTTCGGGCGTGCGGCGAGGTGCCGTGCCGGGCGTCGCGGACCCGCGAAGATCGGGGAGACGCCCCCTAGTACTGCGTCTGCAGGTGCTCCCAGAAGCCGTCCCGCAGGGCGCGGCGGAGGTCGGCCTGGCCACGCAGGGAGTACTGGAGCATGCCCTCGGCCTCGACCAGGAGGTCCTGGTCGACGGAACCGGGGAGGTAGGGGTGGCCGGGCAGCAGCTCGACCAGGGCCTCGCGGCCACGGGCGGAGAGCCACTTGGCGGCGATCCGGGCGCCGACGAAGCGGACGTCCTCGCGGGTGGGCCGGTTCCCGGCGGCGGGCTCGAAGGCGGCCGCCGTGCGGCGCGAGACGTAGGGCTTGAAGAAGTCCAGGTCGAGGGTGCGCTGGCTGTCGACCTCCCAGAGCAGCGGCTCGGCCTGGTTGCGGCCTTCGGACGCCTCGATGCCCCAGAGGTGGACGCGGGCGCCGTAGCCCTGGGCCGCCTCCACCGCGGACACCAGGTCCTCGTCGCCGCCGAGCAGGGCCGCGTCGCTGATGGCGCGGTGCCGGGCCAGTGACTCCAGGTCGCTGCGGATGAGCGAATCGACGCCCTTCTGCTGGTTGTTGGCGTTGAGGTTGCCCAGGCGGACCTTGACGTCGGGCAGTTCGGCGATGGTCTGCTGCTCGGCGGTGTGGATGCGGCGGCGGGCGCCGTCGTACCAGTAGACGCGCAGCAGCCGGCTGTCGGCGAAGATCGTGCGGGCCTTGTCGATGAGGGCGTCGATCAGGCCCTCGGCGTCGAGGTCGAAGGCGCGCCGGTCCTCCGTCCCGGCGACGAGCCGGCCCGCGGCGGCGTAGAGGTATCCCGCGTCGACGAAGATCGCGTGGGTCGAGGGCGTCTTCGCCACCTCGGCGAGCATGCGCTGCAGCAGCTCGTTGGTGTGGTCGATGCGGGCGGCGAGGGCCGCCAGGTCGTCGTTCATCGCCTTCATTGTCCCGGCGATCACGCTGCGAACACAACCGCTCTCGGTCAGTCCCGCGGACGCCGCTTACCGGTCAGTAATTAGACGTTCGAAAAATTTATTTAGCGTAGGGAATGTTTGTAACACGCAGCTCGTTGGATACCTACGACAGCACGTCACACCAGTAGTTCTCCGCAGGAGGATGACCAGACGAAGGGAGAAGCCCATGCGCTTCGAAATCATGCGACTCGACGAGGTCGACGGCACCACCGTGGACAGCACCGTCGTGGACGCCGCCTCCGTCAACCGGATCGTTCAGCAGGCCGCAGCCATAGGACAGCGCCTCTGGATCCGCCCGGCCGAGAGCGCGGCCTCGTAACACCCGGCGCTCACTCAAGCTTTCCGGGGGAGCCGAGGCCCGCTTCTCAGCTCCCCCGGATCACCTGAGTGACCCCGTTGATGATCTGCTGCACGGCGATCGCGGAGAGCATCATGCCCGCGAGCCGCGTCACCAGGACCACGCCGCCGTCCTTGATGACCCGGATGATCAGCAGCGAGTAACGCATCACCAGCCACAGCACGACGTGGATCGCCAGGATCGCGGCCCACACCGAGACCTGGGTGGCCACACTGCCGGCCTTCTGCACGGCGAGGATCACGGACACGATGGCACCGGGCCCCGCCAGCAGCGGCATGCCCAGCGGCACGAGGGCGACGTTCACGTCCTTGGTCTGCTTCGGCTCGTCGGTCTTGCCGGTGAGCAGGTCCAGCGCGATCAGCAGGAGCAGCAGACCGCCCGCGATCATCAGTGCGGGTACGGAGACGTGCAGGTAGTCGAGGATCTGGTGGCCGAGGACGCCGAAGGTGGCGATGACACCGCCCGCCACGCACACGGCCTGGAAGGCCATGCGCTTCTGCACCTTGGCCGGACGGCCCGCGGTCAGGGCGAGGAAGATCGGGGTGATCCCCGGGGGATCCATGATGACGAAGAGGGTCAGGAAAAGGGAGCCGAAGACGGCGAGGTCGAACATGGTGGTGCTACAGGCCTTGCTGAGAGGGAGGTACGAGGGCGTTCGGGCGAGGCGGGCCGGCCGCCTCAGGCTCCGCCGGTCCCCGGCACCGGGAACGCCCCGGTGGCCCGCCGGGTGATCTCGCCGTAGACCTCGGGGTCGGTCGTGTACGCGCCCAGCGAGACGGTCTTGCGGCTGCCGTGGTAGTCGGAGGACCCCGTGACCAGCAGTCCCAGCTCGTCGGCGAGACCGCGCAGCCGGACCCGCGCGTCCGCGTCGTGGTCCATGTGGTCGACCTCGAGGCCGTCCAGACCGGCGGCCGCCAGTTCGGCGATCACGGACTCCGGCACCGTGCGGCCGCGCTTGGCGGCGGCCGGGTGCGCGAAGACGGCCACCCCGCCCGCACCCTTGACCAGCCGGATCGCCTCGAAGGGGTCGGTCTCGTGCTTCTCCACGTAGGCCCGGCCGCCGTCGGCGAGCCACTCCTCGGTGAACGCGTCACCCACGGTCGGCACGACGCCCAGCTCGACCAGCGCGGTGGCGACGTGCGGCCGCCCCACGGAACCGCCGGCGGCGATCCGCTCCACCTGCTCCCAGGTGACCGGCACACCGAGCTCGTTGAGCTTGGCGACCATGCCCCGGGCCCGCGGCACCCGGTCGTCCCGGACCAGCTCGCGCTCGGCGAGCAGACCGGGCTCCTCGGGGTCGAAGAGGTAGGCCAGCATGTGCATGGAGATGCCGTCGACGCGGCAGGACAGCTCGGCACCGGTGACCAGGGTCAGACCCTCGGGCAGCGCGGCGATCGCCTCGGCGTACCCGCGGGTGGTGTCGTGATCGGTCAGCGCGACGACGTCCAGACCGGCCGCGGCGGCACCCCGCACCAGCTCGGCCGGGGTGTCCGTACCGTCGGAGGCCGTGGAGTGACAGTGCAGGTCGATGCGCACGGCTGCTCCAGACTGGTGACGGGACGGTGAGGACACCTAAGGATAGCGGCCCGAACCGGATGCCCTGTCACACCCGCAACCGCTGAGCGCCCCCTACAGCCACCGCTCAGGGTTTCAACAGCCTCGGCGACAGCGCGCCGCACGGCACCAGGTCTATCTCGGCGCCCGCGTCCCGCAGATCGGCCAGCACCAGCTCGTCGTACATGAGCAGGCCCGACTGCTCGGGCCACACCACCGCCCACAGCCACAGCCCCAGCGCCTCGCCGGCGAAGACCGCGCGGTCGTCGGGACCGCCGGAGACGTGCCAGAGCGGGGTGGGGCGCCCGGCGGCCAGGACCTTGGCCTGGGGCGGCTTCTCGACGTTCATGTACGGCCCCGGGTCCGGGCCGTCGATGCCCGCGTAGTACGCGCCGAGCCCGACGCCCAGCTCCTCGGCGACGAGGATCAGCTCGCCCATGCCGCCCAGGGGGCCGGGACCCGAGCAGGCCACGGCGGCGGCACGGCCGCCGCTGCGGTCGTCACCCGCGTAGGTCACGCCCGTGAACAGCCACCCGACCGGCAGCGGCCACGGCATCCACACCGGGACCTGCGTGCGGTGCACGACCACGTTGAGCGCCTCGACGCTGGGCGGGATCACGGGCTGCAGCGGATACACCGTCCCGTGCGCGTCGCACTGCCAGGAATCGGCGAAGAGGCCGGGAGCCCTGACCCGGCCACCACACTTCGGGCAACTGGGTTCGCCCCTCATAGGGCTCCACGGTCCTACCCCGACCGGCCCGCGTCAAGGACGATCACCCGTCCGGGCGGACGCCGCGCGGCCGGGCCCCACCAGGGAAAACTAGATGCATCTTGCATTAATTAGCTCCGCTAACTTACTATGTGCATAAACCAACTATCCAGTCGGGACGGGAGAGGCACATGGACTCCTTCGACGCGGGAGCCGGCGGCATCCTGCGACAGCCCAAGGCGGTGTGGGCCACGGCCGGCGCCTCCGTCGTCGCCTTCATGGGCATCGGCCTGGTCGACCCGATCCTGCCGTCCATCGCGCAGGGCCTGCGCGCCACACCCAGCCAGGTGTCCCTGCTCTTCACCTCGTACTTCCTGATCACCGCGGTGGCGATGCTGCTGACCGGCTTCGTCTCCAGCCGCATCGGCGGCCGCAGGACCCTGCTGCTCGGCCTCGCCTTCGTGGTCGTCTTCGCGGGCCTGGCCGGCACCTCGGGATCGGTCGGCCAGCTCGTCGGCTTCCGCGCGGGCTGGGGCCTCGGCAACGCGCTCTTCGTCTCCACCGCCCTCGCGGTGATCGTGGGCGCGGCGGCCGGGGGCAGCGCGGCGGCGATCCTGCTCTACGAGTCCGCGCTCGGCCTCGGCATGGCCTGCGGCCCGCTGCTCGGCGCGCTCCTCGGCAACGCGAGCTGGCGCTACCCCTTCTTCGGCACGGCCTCGCTGATGGCGATCGGCTTCCTGTGCATCACGGCGTTCCTGAAGGAGCAGCCGAGGCCCGCCCGGAAGACGTCGATACTGGACCCGCTCAAGGCGCTCGGTCACGGCGGCCTGGCCTCGGCGGCCGTCTCGGCCTTCTTCTACAACTACACGTTCTTCACCGTGCTGGCCTTCACGCCGTTCGTGCTGGACATGACCCCGTACCGCTCCGGCGCGGTGTTCTTCGCCTGGGGCCTGCTGCTCGCGGTCTTCTCGGTGATCGTGGCCCCGCGCATGCAGAAGCGGTTCGGTTCCCTGAAGGTGCTCGGCGGCTCGCTGGTGCTGCTCGCGGCGGACGTGCTCGTGCTCGGCTACGGCGACCACACCACGGCCGTCGTCTGCACGATCCTGTCCGGCGCCTTCATCGGCGTGAACAACACGGTCTACACCGAACTGGCCCTCGGTGTGTCGGACGCGCCGCGCCCGGTGGCGAGCGCGGGCTACAACTTCGTCCGCTGGTTCGCGGCCGCCGCCGCGCCCTACTTCGCGCCGAAGATCGAGGAGTGGACCGACATCCACGTCCCGTTCGTGGTCGCGGCGGTCACCGCCGTGCTCGGCGCGGTCGTGGTCCTCGTACGGCGCGAGGCCCTCACGCACGAGGCCGAGGAACTCGCGCCGCGGCACGCCACCGAGGACGGCGTCGGCGTCTTCGCCAACTGACCGTTCAGGAACGGGCCTTGGTGACCTTGCTCACTCGGGCGCGGCATCCAGCGGGACGGACCTGCGGGCGGGATCCCTCAGGTCCGTCCCGTTCGCCAGCCAGCGTTCCTGGAGGGCCGGGGCGCCGTGCACCCGCTTCCAGGCGGCCTCGTTGGGGGTCATCGGCAGCAGCGGCAGGAAGCGCACCGGGTCCATCGGGTCGTCCAGCGCCAGGTCCTCGACGAGTCCGCCCGGCTCGCCCACCAGCACGGAGCTGAACGGAGCGCCGGGCCACAGCGGTTCACCGACGTCCAGGGACGCGCCCGGCGCCACGACGACACCCTCCACCTGCGGGGACGCGGCGAGCACGGCGAGCGCGCGGAGCACCTTGTCGGTGTCGGCGAGGCCGGCGCGGACCGACAGGACCAGCTCGGCGCGCGGGCCCTTCACGGGGTCGGCCAGCATCGCCGTGGGATCGGTCATGGGGTGCGCGGACATGCCGAGCGAGGCGTAACGGACCACGTCCCCCTCGTGGAACCGGAGCACCTCGATGCGGTCGGTACCGAGGAAGGTGACCGCGGCGCGCGCGTCCGGTTCGCCCAGCGCGGTGCTCAACCGTGCCTCGACCAGAGGAAGAACATCAACCATGCGGTGAGCATAGAACTCGTCAGCACCGGGCAAAGCGGCGCCTTGACACCACACGCTGCTGCTACGCTGAGCCGGTGGTTCGGGGCAGCACGCAGAAGCGTCGCTATCAAGCCCCGACGCTGAGACTCCCTTACGAGGGACCGGCCGGAGGAGGTGGGGCTGTCATGGATCGAAGTCGACCGTGCAGTACCACTCGCTCTTCCGGCTGCTGATCCAGTTACCGGCTGGCCGCCGCCTTCCCTTTCGCATCGTCGTTCGGAAGAGCACTTCGTCTCGCTTTGCCTGATCTGCCTGACCTGAATCAGTTCTGCATCAGTAGCGAAGTCGCCACCGCGACGGTGCGGTGCTCCCCGCTTTGTGGACGTGCCAAACATCCCTCCCCGCTCCGGGCCGGGAAGATTTCCGCCGGACGTCCCCATTCCGGGTAGTTCCACCCGTCGGCACGCGCTCTCGCTGCCCGCCCGCGAAGGAGCCCGCCCATGTCGATGATCCGTGACCTGCGCGCCGCCGTCCGCCCGTCGTCCCGCGTCACGCTGCGCAAGGAGCAGAGCGCGCCGTACGACACCACGCGCGACCCCGCGACGCCCTCGGCCGTCGTCGACTGCGCCGTCTACCGCGACGGTGCCCGGGTGCGCAGCGCGGAGCCGCTGAGCCCGCAGGAGGCGATGCGGCTGGTGCGCCGCGACGGCGGGTTCGTGTGGATGGGCCTGCACGAGCCGACCGAGGCGGAATTCGCCGGTATCGCCCGGGAGTTCGGGCTGCACCCGCTGGCCGTGGAGGACGCGGTGCAGGCCCACCAGCGGCCCAAGCTGGAGCGGTACGACGACTCGCTGTTCACCGTCTTCAAGACCATCCACTACGTCGAGCACGACCGGCTCACCGCGACCAGCGAGGTGGTGGAGACCGGCGAGGTCATGTGCTTCACCGGCCGGGACTTCTTCATCACCGTCCGGCACGGCGGCCAGGGCTCGCTGCGGGCGCTGCGGCACCGGCTGCAGGACGACGCCGAGCTGCTCGCCAAGGGCCCCTCGGCCGTGCTGCACGCCATCGCCGACCACGTGGTGGACGGCTACATCGCCGTCGCCGACGCCGTGCAGGTCGACATCGACGAGGTGGAGACCGAGGTCTTCTCGCCGGGCCGCCGGGGCGGTGTCTCGCGTGGTGTGGACTCGGCGCGGATCTACCAGCTCAAGCGCGAGGTGCTGGAGTTCAAGCGAGCGGTGGCGCCGCTGCTGCGGCCCATGCAGCTGCTGAGCGAGCGGCCGATGCGGCTGGTCGACCCGGACATCCAGAAGTACTTCCGGGACGTCGCCGACCACCTCGCCCGGGTCCAGGAGCAGGTGCTGGGCTTCGACGAACTGCTCAACTCCATCCTCCAGGCCAACCTGGCGCAGGCGTCCGTCGCGCAGAACGAGGACATGCGCAAGATCACCGCCTGGGCCGCGATCATCGCCGTACCGACGATGGTGTGCGGGGTGTACGGCATGAACTTCAAGTACATGCCCGAGCTGCACTGGCGGTACGGCTACCCGGTGATCATGGGCATCACGGTCGTCCTGTGTCTGGGCATCCACCGCACCCTGAAGCGCAACGGCTGGCTCTGAGCGCCGCTGGTTAGGCTGGGCGCATGACAAGCGAGCTGCTCGACCAGGCCCTCGTCGAGGAGGCCACCAAGAAGTCCGGCCTCATCTGGGTCAGGGGCGCCGACGCCCCGGCGGCGCGTGCGCTGTGGCACGTGTGGCACGAGGGCGCGGTGTGCCTGGTCGGCGACGGTCCCGGGGAGCAGCCGCTGACCGGCCTCGCCGACGGCGGCGCGGCCGAGGTGACCGTGCGCAGCAAGGACAAGGGCGGCCGGCTGGTGACCTGGCCGGCCTCCGTGTCCGAGGCGGCCCCCGGCTCACCGGAGTGGGAGGCCGCGGTGGCCGAGCTGAAGGGCAAGCGGCTGAACGCCCCCGACGGTGAGGAGATGCCCGCGCGCTGGGCCCGTGAGTGCAGGGTGCTCCGTCTGGTGCCGGCCGGCTCCCCGCTCACGCTGCCCGACGGGAGTCTGGCCGAGCGTCCGGTGCCCTCCCCGGCGACGACGCGCAGGCCGGTGCCGGCCGCTCTGCCGCGGCTGCTGGCCGGGCGCCGGAAGAAGAAGTAGCCCCGCGGCCCCGGCGGGCTACGACGCCGGGAGCTGCTGGCCGTAGTCGACCGTCTCGCCCTTCGCCGGCCGGGTGACGGTGAAGTCCTCGCCCCAGTCGGAGAAGGTGAGCGTGCCCGCGGAACCGGCGCGCTCCAGGCGGAGCGGGTACGGCTTGCCCTCCAGGGAGACCTCCAGGGTGCCGCCGTCGCCGCCGTCGCCGGTGATCCGGATGGTGCGGGTGCCCGCCGCCTCGTGGTGGCCGTCGGTCGCCAGCGAACCATGCAGGGTCAGCAGACCGTCGAGGAGGAGGTCCTTGTCCGTGAAGCCGCTGAACTTCTTGTACGCGGGGTCTCCTTGCGGCACCTTCACGTACTTGCCGTCGAGCTTGCCCGCCGCGGACTTGTCGCCGCCGTTCCAGAACTCCGCGTCGGCCTTCAGATACAGCTGCGTACCGATCCGCAGCAGCCCGAAGGTGGCGCCCCGGGAGGTGACCGAGCCGGTGCCGCCGTCGTCCTTCAGCCGCATGTCCAGCCGGTACGTACGGCCGCTGGTGACCACGGTGCCGGCCAGCCGCACCGCGGGGGCGGCGTCGGCGGCGGCACGGGTCTTCGCCTGGATCCGGCCGGCGGGCAGCTTGCCCACCCCGTTGGTCCCGGCGTCCGGATCGTCGGCGCACCCCGTCAGCACCGTCGCTCCCGTCACGGCCAGCGCGCATGTCGCGGTCACCAGCGCGGCCCGGCGAACACGGCCCAGGGGCATCGCAGTCACAGGTGGGGCTGCCTTTCTGACGGTTGAGCGGCGTACGGCAGCGTACCGGGGCCCCGCCCGCCCGGCGGAGCCAGTCCGTCCGCACCGCCCACCAGGGCGTACCGGATCGGTACGGGCTAGCCTGAAGCGCACGCGAGCGGGCACAGAACAGCAATCCCACGCAAGGCGAGCAAAGGAAGCACAGCCATGGCAGCCGGCGCCCCCCGGATCTTCGTCTCGCACCTCGCCGGGGTCCCCGTCTTCGATCCGACCGGCGACCAGGTGGGTCGCGTACGCGACCTGGTGGTCATGCTGCGCGTCGGGCGGCGGCCCCCGCGCGTCCTCGGGCTGGTCGTCGAGCTGTCCACCCGGCGCCGGATCTTCCTGCCCATGACCCGGGTGACCGGTGTCGAGTCCGGCCAGGTCATCACCACGGGTGTGCTCAACGTGCGCCGGTTCGAGCAGCGGCCCACCGAGCGGCTGGTCTTCGGCGAGCTGCTGGACCGGCGGGTGCGACTGGTGGAGAGCGACGAGGAGGTCACCGTCCTCGACCTGTCCGTGCAGCAGCTGCCCGCCCGCCGGGACTGGGAGATCGACCGCGTCTTCGTCCGCAGGGGGAAGAAGGGCGGTGCCTTCCGCCGGGCCAAGGGCGAGACCCTGACCGTCGAGTGGTCGTCCGTCACCGGCTTCTCCCTGGAGGAGCACGGACAGGGCGCCGAGAACCTGCTCGCCACGTTCGAGCAGCTCCGACCCGCGGACCTCGCCAACGTGCTGCACCACCTGTCCGCCAAGCGCCGCGCCGAGGTCGCCGCGGCCCTGGACGACGACCGCCTCGCCGACGTCCTGGAGGAGCTGCCCGAGGACGACCAGATCGAGATCCTCGGCAAGCTGGCCGAGGAGCGCGCGGCGGACGTCCTGGAGGCCATGGACCCGGACGACGCGGCCGACCTGCTGGCCGAGCTGCCCGAGGCGGACAAGGAACGGCTGCTGAGCCTGATGAAGCCCGCCGACGCGGCCGACATGCGGCGCCTGATGTCGTACGAGGAGCACACCGCGGGCGGTCTGATGACCACCGAGCCGATCGTGCTGCGCCCGGACGCCACCGTCGCCGACGCGCTCGCCCGGGTCCGCAACCAGGACCTCTCCCCCGCGCTCGCCGCCCAGGTCTACGTGTGCCGCCCGCCCGACGAGACCCCGACCGGCAAGTACCTGGGCACCGTCCACTTCCAGCGGCTGCTGCGCGACCCTCCGTACACTCTGGTCAGCTCGATGGTCGACGACGACCTGCAGACCCTGGACCCCGACGCCGCGCTGCCGGTCGTCGCCGGGTTCTTCGCCGCGTACGACATGGTGGCCGCCCCGGTCGTAGACGAGTCCGGCTCGCTGCTCGGCGCGGTGACCGTGGACGACGTCCTCGACCACATGCTCCCCGACGACTGGCGGGAGACGGAGTTCCACCTGGACGAGGGAGAGGAGGCGGCCACTCATGGCTCCTGAGCGCGACACCGCTACCCGCGAGCGCAACCCGGTGGGCGCCACGGCCGCCACCCGGCCCCGTGCCCCGCGTCTGGACCAGCCGCGCCCGCCGAGGCGCCGGGTCCTGCCCGAGTGGGACCCGGAGGCGTTCGGCCGGCTGTCGGAGCGGATCGCCCGCTTCCTCGGCACGGGACGCTTCATCGTCTGGATGACGATCGTCATCATCCTGTGGGTGCTGTGGAACATCGCCGCGCCGGCGGGGCTGCGCTTCGACCAGTACCCCTTCATCTTCCTGACCCTGATGCTGTCGCTGCAGGCCTCGTACGCGGCCCCGCTGATCCTGCTGGCGCAGAACAGGCAGGACGACCGCGACCGGGTCAACCTGGAGCAGGACCGCAAGCAGAACGAGCGGTCCATCGCCGACACCGAGTACCTGACCCGGGAGGTCGCCGCGCTGCGCACCGGCCTCGGCGAGGTGGCCACCCGCGACTGGATCCGGTCGGAGCTGCAGGACCTGGTGAAGGAACTGGAGGAACGGCGGCGCCACGACGGGCACGTCGTATTCCCGGCAGAGCGGGCGGAACGATCGCCCGGACGTGACGCAGACGACCGCTGAGGGGCTACCCGCGGGCCCCTCGGGGCGCCGTACCATCGTCACTATGGCTACGGAAGACGCGGTGCGCGAGGCACTGGCGACGGTGGACGACCCCGAGATCAACCGACCCATCACCGAGCTGGGGATGGTCAAATCGGTGGAGATCGGGGAGGACGGCGCGGTCGCGGTCACCGTGTACCTGACGGTCTCCGGCTGCCCGATGCGCGAGACGATCACCCAGCGGGTGACCGAGGCGGTCTCCCGGGTCGAGGGCGTCACCCGCGTCGACGTCACGCTGGACGTGATGAGCGACGAGCAGCGCAAGGAGCTGGCGAACGCCCTGCGCGGCGGCCAGGCCGAGCGCGAGGTCCCGTTCGCCAAGCCGGGCAGCCTGACCCGGGTCTACGCGGTCGCCTCCGGCAAGGGCGGCGTCGGCAAGTCCTCGGTGACGGTGAACCTTGCGGCGGCCATGGCGGCCGACGGTCTGAAGGTCGGTGTCGTGGACGCCGACATCTACGGCCACAGCGTGCCGCGCATGCTGGGCGCGGACGGCCGTCCGACCCAGGTCGAGAACATGATCATGCCGCCGTCGGCGAACGGCGTGAAGGTCATCTCCATCGGCATGTTCACCCCGGGCAACGCGCCGGTGGTCTGGCGCGGCCCGATGCTGCACCGCGCGCTGCAGCAGTTCCTCGCGGACGTGTACTGGGGCGACCTGGACGTGCTGCTGCTGGACCTGCCGCCCGGCACCGGTGACATCGCGATCTCGGTCGCGCAGCTCGTCCCGAACGCCGAGATCCTCGTCGTGACGACGCCTCAGCAGGCGGCGGCCGAGGTGGCCGAGCGGGCCGGCTCCATCGCCGTGCAGACCCACCAGAAGATCGTCGGCGTGGTGGAGAACATGTCCGGCCTGCCCTGCCCGCACTGCGGCGAGATGGTCGACGTCTTCGGCACCGGCGGCGGCCAGATGGTGGCGGACGGCCTCACCCGCACCACGGGCGCGACGGTCCCGGTGCTCGGCAGCATCCCGATCGACGTCCGGCTGCGCGAGGGCGGCGACGAGGGCAAGCCGGTCGTCCTGACCGACCCGGACTCCCCGGCGGGTTCGGCCCTGCGGGCCATCGCGGGGAAGCTGGGCGGCCGTCAGCGCGGCCTGTCGGGCCTGTCGCTGGGGCTGACCCCCAGGAACAAGTTCTGAGGGCTCTCGCGGCCGCACGGCCCGGGACGAAGGGGCGCCGGGAGGTACTGGCGCCCCTCTCTCTTGCCCACGGGGGTCCGTCGGGCGTACCCGGCGGTTCCCCGTGCGTACGCCGCCGGGATCCTCAGGCGTACGCGGCGACGTCCTTGACGATCGCGAAGCCGAGCCCGTACGCGCTCATCCCCCGGCCGTAGGCGCCGACGTGCACGCCGGACCCGGTGGAGCCGGCCAGCACCCAGCCGAACTCGGACTCCCGGTAGTAGAAGGGCATGGGCACCCCGTCCACCGGCAGCGAGAGTCCGGACCACTCCGGTCCCTCGAGGTCGTCGGCCAGCGCCCAGGCGGTCTCGGTCTGCTGGTCCAGCCAGTCGTCGCGCAGGCTGTGGTCCATCTGGCCGGGCCAGGTGAAGGACAGCAGCCCCACGCCCGCCAGCCAGGCCGCCGAGGAGACCGAGGTCGCCTCCAGCAGGCCCGTGCCGTCGGCGCTGCGCCGGGACGGGTTCGCGGCCACGGTGACGACGACCGCGAACTTCTCCCGCGGCTCGTCCGCGGCCGCGGCCGTGTGCTCGTTGCGCACGGAGGGCTCGTCACCGTGCCCGATCGAACCGTGCTCGACGGCGCCGTCGGCCGCCGTACCGACCTGCATCAGCCAACGCGGCCCCGTGAAGGCCTCGTCGAGGCCGTACCAGGGGAAGGGCGCCCGCAGGTACCCGTCGATGGCGCGCGGGGCGGAGGGGGCCGGTTGCCCGCCCTCCGCGGCCGGCGTCTGTGCGCCCACCCGACTTGTCGTCTCCATCTGCCCGGACGCCTCCTCGCTCTCGTCGGACCGGGAGGCCCGCCCCCCTTCGGGCGTACTCGTCCGGTCCGCACAACAACTCGGCAGCATATCCACACCGGTGAGGACAGCAGGGAAACCGCCCGCCGCGTGGGTCGCGCGGACGGCCCGCCGGGGGCTCGTACGACGCGAACGGGCTGTGAAGTGCGTCACTCCAGCCCGCTCCGGTTCAGGTGGCGTCCGCGTCGAACGGCGGAGGGGCGCCCTTGCCGGGCTCCTCGGGCTTCTTGGACATGTCGACGCGCCCGCCCGGCGAGGAGGACGGGGCCTGGCCGTCGCGGCTGTGCACCGCGTCCGTGACCTCGGCCATCTCCTTCTTCAGGTCGAAGCCGTTGCGGATCTCCTTCAGCCCCAGGTCCTCGTTGTCCAGCTGCTTGCGGATGAAGGTCTTGGGGTTGAGGTCCTCGAACTCGAAGTCCCTGAACTCCGGGCCGAGCTCGGTGCGGATGTCCTGCTTGGCGCTCTCCGAGAACTCGCGGATCTTCCGGATCGTCCGCGTGACGTCCTGGATGACCTTGGGGAGCTTGTCCGGACCGAAGACGAGCACGGCGAGAACAATGATGGTCACCAGCTCGAGTGGTCCTATGTCATTGAACACCTGACGCTCCTTGCGATCCTCGGTCGCTCAACGGTACCCGGCCCGCCTGTCGGTCGGGTACCGCCCGTTGGTGAGACTTGCGTCAGTTCCGTCCGGACGGGCCCGGAGGAGCGGCCGGGGAAATGCCGGAGGCCGAGGGCGTGTCGGGCACGGGGGCGGACAGCGTGTCCGCCCCGTTCAGCCGGGGAGTGGCGGGCCAGGAGGTCAGCGGCAGCGGTGCGACGTCGTCCAGCGGGCGTATCAGCGGGGAGACCGCGGCCGCGCCGGCCATCACCGGCGTCGTCAGGTCGCGCATGACGTCCTGGACCTGCCCGGTGAGGGGCGGCTGGGCGCCGGGCAGCAGCGGGGCCGACAGGGAGGTCGGCGCCGCCGGGCTCGGGCCGAGCAGGCTGCTGCCCTGGGCGAGCAGCGGTCCCACCGCACGGCGGCGCTGCGTGTCCGGCGTCGCCGCCCCCGGGGCCGTGCCCGTGCCGGCCGAGCGGGCCGGGACCACGTTGCCGGTCCCGGAGCCGCCGCGGGCGTCCGCGGCCAGGTCGCCGGGGATGGCGGTGGTGACGCCGCCGAGGGCGACCGCGGCCAGCGACACCGCCCCGGCGGCGGCCGCCGCGAAGCGCAGTCCGCGCGAGGCGGAGCGGTCGGCGTCCGGGCGGGCGACGGGATGGATGCGGAAACCGCGCTGCCCGGAGGCGTGGGCGGAGGCGGCGGGTACGTAGCCGAACTCGAAGCGCTCTTCGCGCCGCACACCGAAGACCCCGGTGTCGGAGCCCCGTCCGAGGAAGTCGCCCCCGGGCGCCGGCGTGCCGCCGCCGTCGGGGTCGCCTCCGCCGGGAAGGCCCTGGAGGCGGGCCAGGAAGCTCTCGGAGGGGGGCGGCGGGGCCGCCTCGGCGAACACGTTCTTCAGCCGGCGCTGGGCGTCCGCCTCCGCCTTGCACCGGGCGCAGGTGGCCAGGTGGGCGAGGACGCGCTCGCGCGACTCATGACCCAGCTCCCCGTCCACGAGCGCGGAGAGCCGGTCTCCCAGGTGCTGCTCGGCGAGGTGCGGCTGAGCGGGTTTCGGACGGGATCCGTTCACGCGGTCGCGCCCCCTCCCCCCAGAGCGGGGACACGGGCCACGAAGGAGCGCCGCTCGGCCCTGCGGGCCTCGGGCGACCGGTGGGCGAGGGCCTTGCGCAGCTGGGAACGGCCGCGGTGGATGCGGGAGCGGACGGTGCCGAGCTTCACGCCGAGGGTCGCGGCGATCTCCTCGTACGACAGTCCCTCGATGTCGCAGAGCACGACGGCGGCGCGGAACTCGGGCGCGAGGGTGTCCAGCGCCTGCTGCACGTCGGCGTCGAAGTGCGCGTCGTTGAAGACCTGCTGCGGGGTCGGCTCCTTGCTGGGCAGGCGCTCGGCCGCGTCGTCGCCCAGGGCGTCGAAGCGGATGCGCTGCTTGCGCCGGACCATGTCCAGGAACAGGTTGGTGGTGATGCGGTGCAGCCAGCCCTCGAAGGTGCCCGGCGAGTACGTCGACAAGGAACGGAAGACACGGACGAAGACCTCCTGGGTGAGGTCCTCGGCGTCGTGCTGGTTGCCCGTGAGGCGGTAGGCCAGGCGGTAGACCCGGCCGCTGTGCGTGCTGACGATCTCCTCCCAGGTGGGCGGAGTCCACGCCTGCCCGTCCGCGTCGGTGGAGAAGGTCGCGGTCTGGGCGTCGCCGGCGGCGCCGGCGGTCCGGCTGTGGTCAGCAGCAGTGTCGGTCACGGATTTCGGCTTCCCCGACGACCCGAGAAGACGCCTGAGCATCCCTCTCCGGTCCACAGGCGCAGCCGCACCTCCCCTGTCAGCTCTGGTGGTGTCCAGTGGAGCCCCTACCATAGCCACCTCGCCCGTTAGGACCGGATAAGCGGTTTTACGAGAAATTGATCTGGGCTGATACGGCTCATACGGCTGCGTCAGCATGTGCTCGGCGTCCCGATCCACCGCTCGCCCCCCATCGCGTCCGGGCCCTTCGTCTCAACCCTGTAAACGCGCGGTCCCATCTGCGGGTTCCCGACGCCAACGGATACAGTCACGCCCAGGCACCCACGGGGACAGGAGAGCGTCATTACCGGCAACCGGCAGACTAGCTGGGCGTTCGCCGACGCCTATGTCGCCGAGGACGAAGCGCTGCGCTGGGCCCGCGACCGGGCCCGCGAGGCAGGGCTGCGCTCGGTGTCGCCCGGCACGGGTGCCGCGCTCCGCCTGCTCGCCGCCTCCGTGGACGCGAAGGCGGTCGCGGAGATCGGCACCGGCTGCGGGGTGTCCGGAATCCATCTGCTGCACGGCATGCGCCCGGACGGGGTGCTCACCACGGTCGACCCGGAGCCGGAGCACCAGCAGTTCGCCCGGCAGGCCTTCCGGGCCTGCGGCTTCGCCAGCAACCGGGCCCGGTTCATCCCGGGCCGCGCCCTGGACGTGCTGCCCCGTCTCGCGGACGCCGGCTACGACCTGGTCTTCTGCGACGGGGACCGGCAGGAGTATTCGGACTATCTAGCTGAATCGTTGCGCCTGCTGCGCCCGGGCGGCCTGGTGGTCTTCGAGGGCGTCTTCGCCAACGGCCGTACGGTCGACTCGGGACCGCAGCCCTCGGAGGTGCTGCGGCTGCGTGAGCTGCTGCGCACGGTGCGCGAGAGCCAGGAGCTGGTGACGTCGCTGCTGCCGGTGGGCGACGGACTGCTGTGCGCCGTCAAACGGTGAGACGGGCGCCCGGGAGGTCCGGACACACGTCCGCCCCGGCACCGCGTACGCTGCCGGGGCGGACGGAAGGACAGGATCGCCGGCTCGTCAGACGACGACCTTCTTGAGGGCGTCGCCGAGCGCCTCGGCCTCGTCAGGGGTCAGCTCGACGACGAGTCGACCGCCGCCTTCGAGCGGAACGCGCATGACGATGCCCCGCCCCTCCTTGGTCACCTCGAGCGGGCCATCACCCGTCCGCGGCTTCATGGCCGCCATGCTCGTTCCCCTTCCTGAAACCAGGCTCATCGTCTGCCGAAGCCCCACGAAGGGCACCCCGCGGTCCTAGTACCGGACACGCGACACCGGCATCGAACACATTGCTTCCAGGCCATTATCCCGCATCGCAGGACCCGATGACCAACATCAGTCGGCATCGCTTGCGCAACGCGCGCGAGCAAAACCACCCAATTCGGCGATGTGGCTGCGATACTGCGCCACCGCACGGACGCGCGGCGAGCGGCTCCGCTCCGTTTTTGTTTGACGCAGGTCACACCTCCGCTCCGGCCCCCGGGCGGCGATGTCCGCCATGCTGTCCTTCGGACCGTGGCGTACCGAGCGGTACGTCACCACATCTGACCGGAGGGGATGCCCCATGGCCGACACCGTTCTCTACGAGGTGACCGACGGACTCGCGACGATCACGCTGAACCGCCCGGAGGCGATGAACGCGCTGAACGTCGCGACCAAGGTCGCCCTCCGGGAGGCGGCGGAATCCGCGGCCGGGGACAGCGCCGTACGGGCGATCCTGCTGACCGCGGCCGGGGACCGGGCGTTCTGCGTGGGCCAGGACCTCAAGGAGCACATCGGGCTGCTGGTGGCGGACCGCGAGACCGGGTCCAGGCAGACCATGACCACGGTCCGGGAGCACTACAACCCGATCGTGCGGGCACTGACCGGAGCGGCGAAGCCCGTGGTCGCGGCGGTGAACGGGGTCGCCGCCGGGGCCGGGTTCGGCTTCGCGCTGGCCGCCGACTACCGGGTGGTCGCCGACACGGCGGCCTTCAACACCTCGTTCGCGGGCGTCGCCCTCACCGCCGACTCCGGCATCTCCTGGACGCTGCCCCGGGTGGTCGGCCCGGGCCGCGCCGCCGACCTGCTGCTCTTCCCGCGCAACATCAGCGCGCAGGACGCCCTGGAGCTGGGCATCGCCAACCGGCTCGTACCCGCGGCCGAGCTGCGGACCGAGGCCGAGAAGGTGGCCCGCGCCCTGGCCGAGGGACCGACGGTGGCCTACTCGGCGATCAAGGAAGCGGTGGCCTACGGCCTGACGCACTCGCTCGCCGAGACCCTGGACAAGGAGGACGAGCTGCAGACCCGCGCGGGCAGCTCCGAGGACCACGCGATCGCGGTCCAGGCCTTCGTGAACAAGGAGAAGCCGAAGTACCTCGGCCGCTGAGGGGCGGCTAGCCGGGCGGCCGGACCACCGGAGCGGTGCGGCTCACGCACCCCTCCAGGTGGTCGTCGACCAGCCCGCAGGCCTGCATCAGCGCGTACGCCGTGGTGGGGCCGACGAACTTCAGGCCCCGCTTCTTCAGCGCCTTGGACAGGGCCGTCGACTCGGGGGTGACGGCGGCGACGTCGGCGAGGGTCCGCGGCACCGGGCGGCCCGCCGGGTCGGGGGCGTGCGACCAGATCAGCTCGTCGAGCTCGCCCTCGGCCCAGCCGGCGAGCACGCGCGCGTTGGAGAGCGTCGCGTCGATCTTCGCGCGGTTGCGGATGATGCCAGCGTCGGCCAGCAGCCGCTCGCGGTCCGCGTCCGTGAACGCGGCGACCTTCTCGATGTGGAAGCCGGCGAACGCGGCGCGGAAGCCCGGGCGGCGGCGCAGGATCGTGATCCAGGACAGGCCCGACTGGAAGGCCTCCAGGCTGACCCGCTCGAAGAGGGCGTCGTCGCCGTGGACCGGCCGCCCCCACTCCTCGTCGTGGTACGAGACGTAGTCCTCGGTGGACAGGGCCCACGGGCAGCGCGCCCTGCCGTCGGGCCCGGCGAGGGCGGCTCCGGCGCTCACCGCTGGTCCTCCTGGCCGGGCTTGTCCAGCCGGGCGTGCGCGGCGGCGCGGGCGCCGGCCAGCGCGGACTCCAGGTCGGCGATACGGGCGTCCCGCTCGGCGAGTTCGGCGGCGATCCGCCCGAGTGCGTCGTCCACGTCGGACATGCGGTAGCCGCGCGGCGCGAGCGGGAAGCGCAGGTTCTCCACGTCCTGGCCGCCGACCGGGCGGTCCGGGGGCAGGGGGTCCCGCAGCCGCTCCGGGGCGGCCTCCGGCAGCGGGCCGCGCTCACCGCCGCTGACCACGGCGAGTGTCACCGCGGCCACCACGACGGCCAGGGCGACGACCAGGAACAAGAACATCACCATCGCCAGGGGTCCCCACGCTCGTACCGGACGCTGCCGGAAGACGAATCTGTCAGGCTCCGATCGTGCCATGCGAACCGGGCGGTTAGGGTCGCAGGCGGCTGTACCGAGGGATCACTAGGAGAGGTCACAGCGGATGCTCAGGCTGGGCAAGCGGGAATTCGGGACGCACGAGCCCGTGATCATGGCGATCGTGAACCGGACCCCGGACTCCTTCTACGACCAGGGAGCCACCTTCCACGACGAGGCGGCCCTCGCGCGCGTGGAGCGGGCGGTGGCCGAGGGCGCCGCGATCGTCGACATCGGCGGGGTGAAGGCGGGGCCCGGCGAGGAGGTCACGGCCGAGGAGGAGGCACGGCGGACGGTGGGGTTCGTCGCCGAGGTACGCCGCCGCTTCCCCGATGTGATCATCAGCGTGGACACCTGGCGGGCCGAGGTCGGCGAGGCGGTGTGCGAGGCGGGCGCGGACCTGCTGAACGACGCCTGGGGAGGTGTCGACCCCGCCCTCGCGGAGGTCGCCGCGCGTCACGGCGCGGGGCTGGTGTGCACGCACGCGGGCGGGGCCGAGCCCCGGACCCGCCCGCACCGGGTGACCTACGACGACGTCGTCGCCGACATCCTGGAGGTGACCCTGGGGCTCGCGGAGCGCGCCGTCGCCCTGGGGGTGCCCCGGGAGTCGGTGCTGATCGATCCTGGGCACGACTTCGGCAAGAACACCCGGCACAGCCTGGAGGCGACGCGGCGGCTGGACGAGATGGTCGCCACGGGGTGGCCCGTGCTGGTGTCGCTGTCCAACAAGGACTTCGTGGGCGAGACGCTGGACCGTCCGGTGAAGGAACGGCTGATCGGCACGCTGGCGACGACCGCGGTGTCGGCGTGGCTGGGGGCGCAGGTGTACCGCGTGCACGAGGTCGCCGAGACCCGCCAGGTCCTGGACATGGTCGCCTCCATCGCCGGCCACCGCCCCCCTGCGGTCGCCCGCCGGGGCCTTGCGTAGCCGAGGACGTGGCGTGGGAGGGGCCGGCGAAAGGCCCCGACGGACCCCCGAGGCAGGCGGGGGGCCGGGAAAGGGGCCGGGGCGCAGCCCCGGGCCCCGCCTGGCCCCCACCCGGGCACGGCGCCCGGTTCCGGGCGTCTAGCGCGCCGCCTCCTTGGACACCAGTGCCACCGCTTCCTCGACCTCGTCGGTCACGTGGAACAGCAGCAGGTCCTTCTCCGTCGCCTTCCCCTGGGCCACCAGCGTGTTCTTCAGCCAGGACAGGAGACCGCCCCAGTACTCGGTGCCGAACAGCACGATCGGGAAGCGGGTCACCTTCTGGGTCTGGACCAGGGTGAGGGCCTCGAAGAACTCGTCCAGGGTGCCGAGGCCGCCGGGCAGCACCACGAACCCCTGCGCGTACTTGACGAACATCATCTTGCGGACGAAGAAGTAGCGGAAGTTGAGGCCGATGTCGACGTAGGGGTTCAGCCCCTGCTCGAAGGGCAGCTCGATGCCGAGCCCGACCGACGTGCCGCCGGCCTCGCACGCGCCCTTGTTGGCCGCCTCCATGGCTCCCGGGCCACCGCCGGTGATCACGGCCCAGCCGGCCTCGACCAGCCCGCGGCCCAGCCGCACGCCCGCCTCGTACTCCGGTGAGCCCGCCTGCGTCCGGGCCGAGCCGAACACGCTGATGGCGGGTGGGAGTTCGGCCAGCGTGCCGAAACCCTCGATGAACTCCGACTGGATCCGCAGGACCCGCCAGGGGTCGGTGTGGACCCAGTCCGAGGGGGCGCGCTCGTCCAGCAGCCGCTGGTCGGTCGTGCTGGCCGTCACCTTGTCCCGCCGCCGGAGGACCGGTCCGAGCCGCTGCTCGTCCGGCGGCTGCTTCTTCCCCAGGGGGTTGCCGGTCGCCATGTGCGCTCCCTCCACTTGCGGGTAGTACCGCCTCAGCCTAGATCCGCGCGGGTTTCGGACGGGGGACGTGAGCATGTCCGGCGTGCGGCGCCCGGTGGCCCCCGCTACGCGGTGAGCCAGGAACGCAGCCGCTCCTCGCCCGCGAGGATCTTGGCCACTTCTACCCGCTCGTCCCGCTTGTGTGCCAGGTGCGGGTTACCGGGACCGTAGTTGACGGCGGGCACGCCGAGCGCGGAGAAGCGGGAGACGTCCGTCCAGCCGTACTTGGGCTGCGGGGTGCCGCCCACCGCCTCGATGAAGGCCGCGGCGGCCGGATGGGAGAGGCCGGGCAGCGCGCCGGGGCTGTGGTCGTCGATCACGAACTCCTCTACCCCGCAGTCCGCGAACACCTCACGGACGTGCGCGATCGCCTCCTCCTCGGTGCGGTCGGGGGCGTAGCGGAAGTTCACCGTCACCACGCACTCGTCGGGGATGACGTTGCCCGCCACCCCTCCGGAGATCCCCACGGCGTTCAGGCCCTCGCGGTACTCCAGGCCGTCGATGACCGGCCACCTGGGCTCGTAGGCGGCGAGCCGGGCCAGGATCGGGGCGGCCGTGTGGATGGCGTTGGAGCCCATCCAGCCGCGCGCCGAGTGCGCCCGCTCGCCCCGGGTCTTCAGCAGTACCCGCAGGGTCCCCTGGCAGCCGCCCTCGACCTGGGCGTCGGAGGGCTCCAGCAGGACCGCGAAGTCACCGCGCAGCCAGTCCGGGTGGGCCTCGGCGACGTGCCGGAGACCGTTGAGCTCGGCGGCGACCTCCTCGTTGTCGTAGAAGACGAAGGTCAGATCGCGGTTGGGGGCGGGGACCGTCGCCGCGATGCGGAGCTGCACCGCCACGCCCGACTTCATGTCGCAGGTGCCGCAGCCCCACAGCACACCGTCCTCGTCCAGCCGGGACGGAACGTTGCCGGCGATCGGGACGGTGTCGATGTGGCCGGCCAGCACGACCCGTTCCGCGCGGCCCAGGTCGGTGCGGGCGATCACGTTGTTGCCGTGGCGGTCGACCGTCAGGTGCGGCAGGGCGCGCAGGGCGGCCTCGATCGCGTCCGCGAGGGGCTTCTCGGTGCCGCTCTCGGAGGGGAAGTCCACGAGCCGTGCGGTGAGCTCGGCGGCGTCCAGCGTGAGGTCAAGAGAGGTGTCGGCCATGGTCCCGACCCTAGGCCATGGGGTCGTGGCGGATCCGCGCCGCGCTGCGCGGGCCCGCCGCCCGGTGCGGGAGGCCCTCCAGTACCTTGTACGCGTGCCAGAGCCGTCCCCCATCCGCCCCAAGCGTCGCGGCCGCCTCCTGCGTTTCGGGGCGGCGCTGTTGGTCCTGTGCGGCGTCGCCGCCTATCTCGTCGTGCAGTACGTCACCGGCGGCCCGGGTGCGCGCGGCTGCAAGGTGGTCGCCGCCGACGGTGACGGGGCGTCCTACGAGTTCACGCCCGAGCAGGCGGTGAACGCCGCGACGATCGCCGCCGTGGGCACCGGGCGGAACATGCCCGAGCGCGCGATAACGATCGCGCTGGCGACCGCCCTTCAGGAGTCGGGGCTGCGCAACCTCGAGCACGGCGACCGGGACTCCATCGGCCTGTTCCAGCAGCGGCCCTCGCAGGGCTGGGGCACCGAGCGGCAGATCATGGACCCGGCGTACGCGGCGGGCATCTTCTACGCCCACCTGGCGAAGGTGCCGGACTACGCCGGCCTGCCGCTGACGGTGGCCGCGCAGCGGGTGCAGCGCAGCGGCTACCCGGAGGCGTACGCCAAGCACGAGCCGGACGCCGAGCTGCTGGCGGCCGCGCTGACCGGCCGCACCGCGGCCACCCTGACCTGCGCCGGGCGCCCGGAGCGCACCGCGACCGCGACGGGCCCGGACGCGGTACGGACGGCGCTGGTGCGGGACTTCGGGCGGGACGCGCTGCGGGAGACGAACGCCGTGGTGGGCGGTACCCCGGTGCCCTCGCCCTCGCCGTCGCCGAGTGTGACCACGACCGCGCACGGCCGGACGGTGACCGTGCCGGTGTCCGGGGGCGCGCGGCGGGACGCGGGCGCGACGGCCGAGCGGGAGCGCGAGCGGGGCTGGCAGCTGGCGCACTGGGCGGTGGCCAACTCCTCGGCGCTGCACATCCAGCGGGTGTACTACGCGGACCGGGAGTGGACCGCGAGGGACGGCGGCGGTGCCTGGCACCGGGTCGGCGCGGACGGTGCAGGCGGTGCGGAGAAGTCCGCGGGGTCGGTCCGGATCGTGGCCGGACAGTAGTACGGGGACTCCCCCGGCCGGGTTGTGCGGCCGCGACGCGGGCGCGATTCCGGCGGGAGACCGACGACGCTTCGACAGCCCTTGTGAATCAAGGGACGTAAGGATTCTGCACGGCCCCTCACGGACTCCCTTTGCCCGTTTTTATCCACAACCGATAATGCGATGCGTTGCCCATTCTTTACCTTCGGCGTCCGCAACCTTCATCGGCCTCGAGCGGTAAGCACGGCGTCCGGGCCCGGACACACCACCGTTCCTCCCCGTCGAATGGAGCACCATGTCCCTCCCCCTGACCCGCCGTATCGCCCGTGCCGCACTGCTCGTCGCAGCGGGAGCGGCCGCCGGGGTCGGTGCGGCCGGTTCGGCCGGCGCGGCCACGAACCAGCCGGTGGCCACGCCGGAGCTGGGCGGCCTGACCGCGCTGGACAGCGCGGCCGGCGTCGGCAGCACCGTCGACGGTGCGACCCAGCACGTCACCGGTGTCGCCGGCAACACGGGCGGCAAGGCGGTCAAGAAGGCGACCCCGTCGGTGGCCGGGACCGGCGCCGGTGCCGTGAAGAAGGCGGCGCCCGCGGCGAAGAACGCGGCCGGCAACGCGGCCCGTGCGGCCGGCGGTGTCATCGGGCGCACCGCGACCGGCGCGGCGGGCGGCCTGAGCACGGGCTCGCTCACCCAGGGCGGCCTGCCGACGTCGTCCCTGCCGGCCGCCCAGCTCCCGCTCGGCGGCTGAGCTCCGCCGTCACCGGCGAACGGCCGACGGGGTCCGGGGAACGCTCCCCGGACCCCGTTCACGTCTCCTGAGCCGCTACGCGGCCAGGCGCTCCACCGCCGCGCGCACCCGCTCGTCGGTCGCGGTGAGGGCCACGCGCACGAACCGGTCGCCGGCCTCGCCGTAGAAGTCGCCGGGCGCGACCAGGATGCCCAGGCCGGCCAGGTGGGCGACGGTGTCCCAGCAGGACTCGTCGCGGGTGGCCCACAGGTAGAGGCTGGCCTCGCTGTGCTCGATGCGGAAGCCGTGGCCGAGCAGGGCCTCGCGCAGCAGCGCGCGGCGGGCCGCGTAGCGCTCGCGCTGGACGCGGACGTGCTCGTCGTCGCCCAGGGCCGCCACCACCGCCGCCTGGGTCGGCGCCGAGGTCATCATGCCGCCGTGCTTGCGGATCTCCAGCAGCGGGCCCAGGACGGCCGGGTCGCCCGCGACGAAGGCGGCGCGGTAGCCGGCCAGGTTGGACCGCTTGGAGAGCGAGTGGACGGCCACGATGCCGTCGAGGGAACCGCCGTTGACGTCCGGGTGCAGGACCGACACCGGGTCGGCCTCCCAGCCCAGTTCGAGGTAGCACTCGTCGGACACGAGGAGCACGCCGTGGGCGCGGGCCCAGGCGACGATCCCCTTCAGCTCGTCCCGGGAGAGGACCTTGCCGGTCGGGTTCGACGGGGAGTTGAGCCACAGGAGCCTGAGGTTCGCCGGGTCCAGGTCGCGCGGGTCGTCGTAGACCTCGTACCCGGCGCGGGCCAGGCGGGCGCCGACCTCGTACGTCGGGTAGGCCAGGCGCGGGTACGCGACCCTGTCGCCGGGGCCGAGACCGAGCTGGGTGGGGAGCCAGGCCACCAGTTCCTTGGAGCCGACGATCGGCAGGACGTGCCGGTGGGTGACGCCCCGGGCGCCCAGCCGCCGCTCCAGCCAGCCGGTGATCGCGTCGCGCAGCGCCGGGGTGCCCCAGACCGTCGGGTAGCCCGGCGAGTCGGCCGCGTCGACCAGCGCCTTCTGGATCAGTTCGGGAACCGGGTCGACCGGGGTGCCGACGGAGAGGTCGACGATGCCGCCGGGGTGGGCCGCGGCCGTCTTCTTGTACGGCTCCAGCTTGTCCCAGGGGAAGGCCGGAAGCCGGTCGGAGACTGCGGACACGGGTGCTGGCTCACTTTCTGCTTCGGCGAACGCCACGGTCCCGTACGGCGCTGATCGAGGGCGATCGGCCGTACGGGACCGGGGCGGCGCGCTGCGGGCCGCTGGGCCGACGCCCAGCGGCGTCACTAGGCCTGCGGCGGCAGCGCGGCGATGAAGGGGTGGTCCCGCTCGATCAGGCCCAGCTTGCTGGCCCCGCCGGGGGAACCCAGCTCGTCGAAGAACTCGACGTTCGCCTTGTAGTAGTCCTTCCACTCCTCCGGAGTGTCGTCCTCGTAGAAGATCGCCTCGACCGGGCAGACCGGCTCACAGGCACCACAGTCGACGCATTCGTCCGGGTGGATGTACAAGGACCGCTGGCCCTCGTAGATGCAGTCGACCGGGCACTCCTCGATGCACGCCTTGTCCTTCACGTCGACACAAGGCTGCGCGATGACGTAGGTCACGCTGTCGTTCCTCCTCGATAGGGCGCTGGCGGGCCTCCGTAGGCTCCGCCGCCTGGCGCGCGGGAGCGCGGCGTCGTCGATGCCCGCCCCTAGTATCTCCGTTCTGGGGCAAGATCCGAACAGGAGGGGTGAACTGACCAGTGGAAATCTCGGCGCACGGACGCCTCGAGGTTCGCATCACCGCTGCTGACGTGGGCAAACGCGTCTCCGTGCGGCGCTTGAGCGACCCCGGGGCGGGACCGGAGAAGTTCACCGACACGGTCGGTGTTCTCACATCATGGGACGACGACGTGCTCATGATCACATCGCGCGACGGACGGAGTGTCCGGATCGCTCGGTCCGCGCTGGTCGCGGGGAAGGTGATCCCGGCCGCGCCGGCCCGCCGCAGGGGCCCCGCCGCCACCTACGCGGAGCTGGCCCGCGTCTCCGCGCGGGCGTGGCGGCCGGTGGAGAGCGAGTGGCTGGGCGAGTGGGAGCTGCGCGCGGCGGAGGGGTTCACCCGGCGCGCCAACAGCGTGCTGCCGCTCGGCGATCCGGGGGTCGGTCTCGACGCCGCCCTGGAGGCCGTACGGCGCTGGTACGGCGAGCGGGGCCTGCCCGCCTACGTGCAGACCGCGACGGGCGCCGAGGGCACGCAGGAGCTGCTGTGCGCCGAGCTGGAGCGGCGCGGCTGGGTGCGCGAGGTGACCGCCGAGCTGTGGACCGGGGCGCTGGCACCGGTCGCGGACGCCGCCGAGGGCGCCGGTGTGGCGCTGTCCCGGGAGACGGACGAGGCGTGGCTCGCCCGGTACCGGCGCAAGGGGATGAGCGAGGTGGCCCTGCGGGTGCTGGGCAGCGGCCCCTCGGTGTGGTTCGCGACCGTGCCGGGTGCCGCAGGCGAGGCTCCGGCGGCGATCGGGCGGTGCGTGGTGGACGGGCGCTGGGCCGGGTTCGCCGCCGTGGAGGTCGACCCCGCCCGCCGCAGGCGGGGGCTCGCCGGCGAGGTGATGGCCGCGCTGGCCCGGCGGGCCCTGGACGAGGGCGCCTCGGCGGCCTGGCTGCAGGTGGAGAGCGACAACGAGGCGGCCCGGGGACTGTACGCCCGGCTGGGCCTCGCACCCCACCACGCGTACCACCACTACCGCCGGCCGGACACCGGTGGCTCCGGAGGGTCGTAGCGATCGCCGTGGGAGGGCATGACCCAGACATGCGGCATCCCCGACTCCCGCCCCCGTACCCGCCTCCGCCGGAGCGGTCCGCGGAGCTGCGGCGGCGGTTCGGCGCCGAGGCCCGGTCCGAGCGGCCGGACCTGTCGGCGCTGTGCCTGCTGATCGGCGCGGAGGCGGACGGCTCGCTGGACGAGGACGGCATCGACGCGGCCCAGCTCGAGCTGGACGGGCTGGCCGGGCGGCTGCCGTACCGGCCGGGCGGGCCGCAGGCGTGGGCGGCGGCGGTGTGCCGGCTCCTGGGCGAGGGCGAGTCCTTCCACGGCTCCCCCGCCGACTACCAGCGGCTGGAGTCCTCGCTGCTGCACGAGGTGCTGCGGCGGCGGCGCGGGCTGCCGATCCTGCTGTCGGTGGTGTGGCTGGAGGTCGCCCGGCGGGCGGGGGCGCCGGTGTACGGGGTGGCGCTGCCGGGGCACTTCGTGGTCGGGTTCGGGGCGGCGCGGGAGCAGGTGCTCGCCGATCCGTTCGACGGCGGGCGGGTGCTGACCGGCACGGATGCCGAGCTGCTCGTGGCCGGGGCCACCGGGGCGCCGTTGCAGCCGTCGATGCTGGAGCCCGCGACCCCGCTGGAGGTCGTGCAGCGCATCCTCAACAACGTCCGGGCGTGGGCCTCCGCCCGTCCCGAGCGGTCGGACGTCGCGCTGTGGGCCGTGGAGCTGAGCCTGCTGCTGCCCGGCCATCCGGCCCGGCTGCGCTACGAGCGCGGGCAACTGCTGGTGCAGCGGGGCGAGTTCGAGGACGGCGCCACGGAGCTGGACGCCTACGCGCATCTGATCGAGGTGGTCGACGAACCGGCCGCCGACCGGGTGCGCCGGCAGGCCCGGACGGCCCGGGCGATGCTCAACTAGGGCCCGGCCGGGGACTCAGAGCCAGCCCTTCTCGCGGGCGATGCGGACCGCCTCCGCCCGGTTGCGGACCGCGAGTTTCTGGATGGCCGTGGAGAGGTAGTTGCGGACCGTCCCCTGGGACAGGTGCAGGGCCGCCGCCAGCTCCGCGTTGGTGGAGCCGTCGGCCGCCGCCCGCAGGATCTCGCGCTCCCGGTCGGTGAGGGGGTTGGCGCCCTCCGCGAGGGCCGCCGCGGCCAGGGTGGGGTCGATGACCCGTTCCCCGGCGAGCACCTTGCGCACCGCGGCCGCGAGTTGGGCGGCCGGTGCGTCCTTGACCAGGAAGGCGTCGGCGCCGGCCTCCATCGCGCTGCGCAGATAGCCGGGGCGGCCGAAGGTGGTGAGCACGACGAGCTTCACGTCGGGGAACTCCCGGCGCACCCGGGCCGCCGCCTCGATGCCGGTGCAGCCGGGCATCTCGATGTCGAGGAGGGCCACGTCCACGCCGTGCGCGCCGACGGCCGCCTGCACCTCGTCGCCGCGCGCCACCTGGGCGACGACCTCGATGTCGTCCTCCAGGCCGAGCAGGGCGGCCAGCGCCTCACGGACCATCGACTGGTCCTCGGCGAGGAGGACCTTGATCGGGCTGCTCATGCCCGGATCCTACGTGGCCTCAGGGCGTCAGCGGGACGCGGGCGACCAGCCGGAAACCCTGCCCGGCCCGACCGGCCTCCAGCGTGCCGCCGGCCTTCTCCAGCCGCTCCGTGAGGCCGGTGAGACCGTTGCCGTGGGCGCCGCCGGAGCCGCCGGACCCGTCGTCCTCCACGCAGAGTTCGAGCATCGGGCCGTCCAGGGTCTGGCGGTGCAGGAGCTGGACGACGCAGCGGCGGGCGCCGCTGTGCCGGACGACGTTGGTGACCGCCTCGCGCAGCGCCCAGGCGAGCGCCGCCTCGCTGTCCTCCCCGGCGCCGGCGAGGTCCGGCTCGGCGGGCAGTTCGGCGCTCACCCCGGCCGCGGTCAGCGCGACCTGGGCGCCGGCCAGCTCGGCGGACAGGCGGGGGCGCCGGTACCCGGTGACGGCCTCCCGGACGTCCACCAGGGCCTGGCGGCTGACCCGTTCGATGTCGGCGACCTGCTGGGCCGCCTTGTCGGGGTGCCCGGGCAGCATCCGCCCGGCCAGCTCGCTCTTCAGCGTGATCAGGGAGAGCGAGTGGCCGAGGAGGTCGTGCAGGTCCCGGGCGAGGCGCAGCCGCTCCTCGTTGGCGGCGAGGTGGGCGACGGTGGCCCGGGCCTCGCGCAGTTCGACCGTGGTGCGGATGAGCTGGACGACGCCCGTCATCGCGAATCCGATGAGCACCACCACCAGCACCAGGTTCCACGCCGTCGTCACGTCCGTGGCCAGGCCGGCCAGCATCATCACCACGCCGGTCGCGGGGACGGCCCAGTAGGCCGCCCTGAGCGGCAGGGCCGCTCCGCAGGCGACGGAGACGTAGCAGAACAGGCCGAGCCAGGCGGCGCCGAACGTGAGGCACAGCGCGACGGCCAGCAGGCAGAGGGCGACGATGAGGCCGGCGACCAGGGGCCGGCGCATGGGCCGCCCCATGTTGCGGAAGACCAGCAGCAGGTAGACCCCGGCGAACACCGTCAGGCCCAGCCAGCCGGCCGCCGTCCCGGAGGGCGTGTGGTGGCCGGCGGCCAGGTCGTGGACCGGCGAGCTCATGAAGACCAGCCAGACGCCGATCCAGACGAGCTTGCGCAGCAGCTCCCGGCGGTTGCGGGGCGGCCGGCCCAGGCCCGTCGGCCGCTCCGGGCCGCTCGGCCGGTCCTCGGTCGTCATGGTGCTCACGCCTTCAGCGTGTCCTTCCGGTACAGCCAGGCCGCACCGCCCGCGAAGAGGACGAAGTAGACGGCGAGGATGGCGATGTCCGTGGTGTGCGGGGCCTGGCTCTGCTCGATCGCCCGCCCCAGTGCAGCGTACGCGTGCGTCGGGAGCCACTCGGCGATGTCCTGCAGGATCCGCGGGAAGGTGGTGGACGGCATCCACAGACCGCCGAGGATCGACAGACCGAAGTAGACGATCATCGTGATCGGGCGGACCGCGTCCCCGGAGGCGACGTAGCCGATGGCGACGCCGAGCGCGGCGAAGACCAGGCTGCCCGCCCAGATGACCCCGGTGAGGGCGAGCCACTGCCAGGTGTCCAGGCGCACGTCCTTGAAGACGGCGGCGACGACGAACACCACGATGATCGACGGCAGGCTCACCACGGCCGCGCTCGCGGTCTTGGCGAGGACGTAGCCGCGTCCCGGCAGCGGGGTCAGCCGGAGCTGCCGCACCCAGCCGCTCTCGCGCTCCTTGGCGATGCGCTCGCTGTTGCCCATGAGGACGGCGGTCAGGGCGCCGAAGGACGCCATGGAGACCATCAGGTAGGTGGCGACGGTCAGGCCGGTCTCGTCGACCCGTTCGCCCGAGCCCGCGCTGCTGGAGAAGATCAGGTAGATGAACGAGGGGTAGAGCACCGAGAAGAACAGGAACTTCTTGTTCCGCAGGGAGCGGGTCAGTTCCAGCTTGATGAGGGAGTTCATGACTGCTTGGCCTCCTCGGCCTCCGTGATGGCGACGAAGGCCTGCTCCAGGCCGAGCCCGGCGACCTCGAGGTTGCGGGGGTAGACACCGAGGCCGTACAGGCCGTGGACGGTCGCGTCGGCGTCGGAGGACTGGATGCGGACGGTCTGCCCGGAGACGTCGAGCGAGGTGAGGAAGGGCAGGCCGCGCAGCGCCGCCTCGTCGATGTTCCCCTCCAGGTCGAAGGAGATCCGGCGGGCTCCGGCACGCGCCTTGATCTCGGCAGCGGTGCCGTCGGCGAGGAGCCGGCCCCGGTGCAGCACCAGGACCCGGTCGGCGATGGCGTCGGCCTCTTCGAGGTAGTGGGTGGCGAAGAGGACCGTACGGCCCTGGTCGGCCTGCTCGCGCATGGTGGCCCAGAAGGCCTGGCGGGCGGAGACGTCCATGCCGGTGGTGGGCTCGTCCAGGACGATCAGGTCGCTGTCCCCGGCGGTGGCGAGGGCGAAGCGGACGCGCTGGGCCTGGCCGCCGGAGAGCTTGTTGACCTTGCGGTCGGCGATCTGCGTGATGCCCGCGCGGGCGAGGACGTCCGCGGCCTTGTACGGCTTCGGGTGCAGGGAGCAGGCCAGCTTCACCAGCTCGGCGACGGTGACCTCGTCCATCAGCCCGCCGCTCTGCAGCATGGCCCCGACCCGTCCGGCGACGATGGCCTCGCGCGGGCTGGTGCCGAACAGGCCGACCGTGCCGCTGTCGGGGTGCTTGAGCCCGAGCAGGAGGTCGAGCGTGGTGGACTTGCCGGCGCCGTTCGGGCCGAGAAGGGCGACGGTCTCCCCCGGGTACAGCCGGAGCGAGAGGCCGTCGACGGCCCGCACGCTCCCGTACGTCTTGGTCACCTGGTCGAACCCGACCACCGGGGTGGTGGTGGCCGGTGCCGCTGTCGTTGTCATGTCCCCATGCTGGCCGGGCGGGGCGGGGGTCCGGCAGTGTCGGCGGTCCTCAGTGCCGGATGACAGATGTCATGCGGTTCCGGTGACACGCGAAGGGGGGCGTCCGGCCCGCGGACGCCCCCCTTCCCGGCCGCGCTAGCTCGGGTTCGTGTCGATGACCGCGACCCGGTTCGTTCCGCTCGTCAGGGCCTGGCGCAGGGCGACGTACACGTCCTGGGGCGTGACCGCCGTCTTCTTGCCGTTGCCCCGGGTGATGAGCACGCCGTCGAAGGTCTGGCCGTAGAGCTGCTTCAGGGCGTCCAGGTCCGGCTTGTCGGTGAGCTTGCCGTCGGGCGTGGCCGCGACCCGCAGGAACTTCCACAGCGATTTCTGCGGGCTCATCTCGATCGAGTGCGCGGCGTCGGTCCGCACCGTCACGTTGGCCGACATCGCCGGCTCCGCGAACTCCTTCATCTCGCGGTCGACCTCGGCCTTGGACACCGTCGGCTGCCTGGTGGCGGTCGGGACCGCGACGGCGGTGGCGGAGTCGGTCTCCACGAGCGTGCGGTAGGCCTGCTCGACGGCCCGGGTGGAGCCGGCCGCGTCGATGGCCTTGCCCTCCTTGCCGTAGACGGCGACGGCCTTGCCGGCGCGGAACTCGACACCGCCCTCGACCACGGAGCCGGAGCCCGAGCCGCCGCCGGCCTGCTGGAGGGCCGCCTGCAGCTTCTCCTCGTCCACCGGCATGACCGGCTCGACCTCGCGCTTCTGCCCGAAGAGGGAGCCGATCACGGAGACCGGGTTGTAGTCGCTCTGCGCGGCGCCGCTCACCGTGGCCGCGAAGTCGAACTGCAGGCCCGCGTTGTCCGGCTCGACGGAGACGGTCTTGCCGCCCACGGCCAGCTTCAGCGGCTTGTTCACCCGCCCGCCGAAGGCGTCGTCGAGCTTCTTGACGGCCTCGTCGCGGGTGCCGCCGCCGATGTCGACGCCGAGCACCGTGGTGCCCTTGGGCACGTCGGTGTGGTTCATCAGCAGCCCGGCGCCGTAGGCGCCGGCCGCGACGACGACCACGCCGACGGCGAGCAGCACCAGCTTGCTGCGGCCCTTCTTCTTCGGCCGGGCCGCCGCCTTGGGCTGCGGGGCCGGGTCGGGCAGCTTCGGCGCCTGATGCGGCACCGGTCCGTCGGCGGGGGCGCCGGGGCCGAACGGGGAGTTCCCGGCGGACGGGACGACCGGGATGCCGCTGGTGACGGTCTGCCCGGAGACGTTGCCGGCGCGGTATCCGGGCGTGCCCGGTTCGGGGGCCGGCTTCTGCGGGGTGAGGATCGCGGTGTCGTCGCTGAGGCCGCCGCCGGGGCCGGCGAAGGCACCGGGGGCCAGCGGGCCGCCCTGGCGGCCCTGGCCGTTCGTGCCGCCGGGCAGCGAGTGGCTGCCGGTGTCGCCGGGGCGCGGGTGGCTGCCGGTGTCGCCGTAGCCGCCGAAGGACTCACCGCCCAGATCCCGGTCCAGGTCGCTGAGCGAGCTCCTGGGGGCGGCGGGCGGGATCCTCGGCCCGTCGCCGGTGACCGGTCCGCTCGTCGGGCCCGCGGGGCCCTTGGGGCCGCGGCCGCCCGGGCCGTTCGGCCCGTTGAAGCCGCTGGGTCCGCCCGGGCCGCCGAGTCCGCCGGTACCGCCGCCGGGTCCGCCGGGGCCGTCGAACCCGCTCGGTCCGCCCTCGGAGAAGAACGGCAGGTCGTCGCGGCTCGGCTCGTCGCCGCCGGCACGGGCGCCGCCGCGCGGGCCCGCGGCCAGCGCCTCGGTCACGTCGAAGGAGCCGGTGCCGCCGCCGTGGCCCGGGGCCACGGGGCCACCGGTGGCGCCGGGCAGGCCGGAGCCGTTGGTGCCGCCGGGGCGGGAGCCGCCCGGTGCGCCCATGGCGCCGACCACGCCGCCGGGGCGGCCGCCGGCGGGACGGGCGCCGGCGGCACCCGGCCGCGGGGAGGGTGCGGCGGGTGCGGACGGTGCCGCCGCCGAACCGCCGGGCTGCCCGGCGCCGTTCGTTCCGCCGCCGCCCGGACCGCCCTTGGGGGCGGACGACTTCCGGGGCGCGAACCAGTCGCTGGTCTTCTCCTCGGCCTGCGGCGCGGGCTCGGCGGGCGTCTCGGCGGCCGCGGGTGCCGGGGCGGCCGGGGCCGGCCGCGGGTCGGAACCCGCGTCGCCCTTGGCGCCCTCGGCGTCCGCGACGGGCTTGCGCACCACGACCGGCGGGATGGGCCGCGACCCGGGGATGTTGATCCGGATCCGGGTGGTCAGCGTGGTCTCGGTCTTGCGTTCCTCCGGCTGCGCGGCCGAACGGCCCGCGTCCGCACCGGCTTCGGAGGCGACGGGGGTTCCGTACGGAGGCGTCCCGGAGGGATATGCGGCTCCGCCGCGCCCGTTGGGCCCGGAGGACGGAGTGTCAGTTTCACGACTCAAGGCAGGTTCTCCCGGTTGGCTCCACCGCCCGTTACGACCTCAGCGGGCAGTTCGGCGGCGCGCACCACCATACTGGCCACTTCTGGCGCGTATCCCATGACCGCTGAGGAAATGCACACCGGACTCGCACGCGCAACGTACGGCGAAGTGGTACGTCACTTGCCAAGTCGGGCGGCGCCGCCGCCGGGTTGCCGTCCCGGACCAAGGGTGGCGCAGATCACAGCCACCGCCATGCCGCCGAACAGGAACAGATAGGAGCCCAGTCCGGCGCTGAACAGGAAGTCGCCTTCCGGACGGCTGGCGGTGAGCAGGATGACGGTGATGATCCAGCCGGCCACCGGCGCCACCGCCCCGCCCCGGCCGCGCAGCGCGTAGGCGCCGCCGAGGAAGAGCCCGGCCGCGCCCGCGAGGGCGAGCAGCAGCCCCCCGGGGAACCAGGCACCCTGGACCAGGGCCCCGGCGAGGGCGACGACAGCGCCGAGCACGAACAGCCCCGCGTAGGCGGCGATCCGCCCGGCCGAGGGGCGCCGCAACGGCTGGGCCAGCGCCGACCCGCGTCCGGCGGTGCTCATGACGCCTCCTCGGCGCCGCCGGCGACTCCGGCGAACAGGTCGGTCTCCCCGGGCCCGGCGGTACCGCGCACCAACTCGTAGTACTCGGTGGTGAACAGCGGCTGCGCCAGCTCGTTGGAGAGCGCGAAGTAGGGCTCGGCCACCTCGATCTGGGTGGCGTGGGCACGCATCGCCGCCGCCTTGGCCGGAGCGTGGGCGGAGCCGTCGACAGCGGTGGTGATCCGCTCGTCGTCGACCACTCCGGGCACGTCGGCGAGGGAGGCGCCCTTGGCGAACGGCAGCGCGGCCAGTTCGTCCTGGAGGCGGGCGAAGGCGGCCTCGGCGACGGAGCGCGGCACGCGGTTCCAGTAGACCTTCTCGATCCGGTGCCCCTGTTCGTCCGCCAGTTCGACGGCACGCATGGCGACCCGGTGGGCCTGGATGTGGTCCGGGTGGCCGTAGCCGCCGTCGTCGTCGTAGGTGACGAGGACCTGCGGGCGGACCTCCAGGATCACCTCCACGAGCGACCCGGCGGCGGTGTCCAGGTCGGCCTGCCAGAAGCAGCCGGGGTCCTCGTTGTCGGGGATGCCCATCATCCCGGAGTCCCCGTAGCGGCCGGCACCGCCGAGCAGCCGGAAGTCCGTCACGCCCAGCTCGCGCAGGGCCGCGGCCAGCTCGCCGCGGCGGTGCGCGCCCAGTGCCGCACCGGTCAGATGCCGCAGCTCGGGCGGGATGACCTCGCCCCGCTCACCGAGGGTGCAGGTGACCAGGGTCACATGGGCGCCCTCGGCCGCGTAGCGGGCCATGGTCGCGCCGTTGTTGATCGACTCGTCGTCCGGGTGCGCGTGCACCAGCAGCAGACGCCGGTCGGGCAGTTCCGTCATGGGACCACCCTACGAGGCCACGCGCGGCGGCGTCCGGAAGCCCGCTCCCCCGCCTGCGGTCTCCTGATCTCCCCGGTTCACGCACCCGGGGCCTCGTCGCGGCGGTGAAGCGGGCCGCGAAGAGGCTCCGGTACCGAAGAGGGTGCGGGATCCGGCGAGCGGCAGGGACGGACTGCCGCCGCCGCCCGGTCGCGGGCGCCGTCAGAACTTGATGCTGCCGATCATGCTGGCGACGTTGGTCGTCAGCTCGCTGATCGTGGGGGCCACGGTGGAGGAGGCGAGATAGAACCCGAGCAGCATGCAGATGACCGCATGACCGCCCTTCAGCCCCGACTTCTTGATCAGCAAGAAGACGATGATCGCCAGCAGCACCACCGCCGAAATCGAGAGTGCCACGGCGGCTCACCTCCAAAAATCCCAGGGACGCGGGGGGGTCGGACTATGGGGGTTGTGACCCGGTCGTATGCCGGGCGTCGATCCGTACGGCAAGTCCATGCGAACGCCAGCGGGTTCATACCCACTCAGCGGTAGTGATCATAACTATCCGTGCTCGCGCATCGCTCGGCGCACGGCCGCACAAGGGGGCGCATGGCCAATATGGTCGGGGTATGACGACCGAGGCTCACTCCTTCCCCCGTCGGCACGCCCGCACGCAGCGGTTCACGCTCGGCGCGCCGCGTGCGTTCGCGGTGGCACCCGACGGTTCGCGTGTCGCGTTCCTGCGTTCCAACTCCGGTACCGACCGGGCCAACTCGCTCTGGGTCCTGGACCCGGCGGACGGCTCGGAACGCCTCGCGGCCGATCCGGCCGCCCTGCTGCAGGGCGCCTCGGAGGAGCTCCCGCCCGAGGAGCGGGCGCGCCGGGAGCGCAGCCGGGAGGGCGGGGCCGGCATCGTCGGCCACGCCACCGACGCGGCCGTGGAGTTGGCGGCTTTCGCCTTGTCAGGGCGGCTTTTCACGGCCGAGCTGCGGGCCGGCACGGCACGCGAACTCCGGGTCCCGGGACCCGTGATCGACCCGCGTCCGTCGCCGGACGGACGGCACGTCGCGTACGTGGCGCGGGGCGCGCTGCGGGTGACGGGCGCCGAGGGTGAGGGTGACCGGGCGCTGGCGGAGCCGGAGACCGAGCAGGTGACCTACGGGCTCGCGGAGTTCATCGCGGCCGAGGAGATGAGCCGTGACCGGGGCTTCTGGTGGGCTCCGGGCTCGGACCGGCTGCTGGTGGCGCGGGTGGACGACACGCCGGTGCGGCGCTGGTGGATCGCCGACCCGGCCCACCCGGAGCGTGACCCGAACCACGTCGCGTACCCGGCTGCGGGAACTCCCAACGCGGACGTACGGCTGTTCGTCCTCGGCCTCGACGGGGGGCGCACGGAGGTCGCGTGGGACCGGGCGCGCTATCCGTACCTGGCACGGGTGCACTGGTCGGAGGCGGGGGCGCCCCTGATCCTGGTGCAGGCCCGGGACCAGCGCAGCCAGCTCTTCCTGGCGGTGGACCCGGACACCGGTTCGACCCGGATGGTGCACGCCGACGAAGATCCAACATGGCTGGAACTGTTCCCCGGAGTGCCCTGCTGGAGCCCGTCCGGTCAGCTTGTCCGGATCGCGGACGAGGGCGGCGCGCGGGTGCTGACCGTGGGCGAACGGCCACTGACCGGACCGCAGTTGCACGTCCGTTCGGTCCTCGATGTGACGGCCGACGACGTGCTGGTCACGGCCTCGGCGGGCGAGGAGGCCGCGTCGCCGGAGATCGGCGAGATCCATGTGTACCGGGTGAACGAGCTGGGCGTGGAGCGCGTGTCGCAGGAGCCCGGCGTGCACACGGCGGTGCGGGCCGGGGACGTGACGGTGCTGGTCTCCGCGACGCTGGACAGTCCGGGCACCCGTGTCCAGGTGCTGCGTGACGGAAAACGGACGGCGACTGTCACCTCTTACGCCGAAGATCCTGGTTTGTCCCCCCGCGTGACGCTCGTCCAGGGGGGCGCACGCCGAATTCCGTGCGCCGTGCTTATGCCTACGGACTACCCCGGTGACACGCCCCTCCCCGTACTCATGGACCCCTACGGTGGCCCGCACGGCCAGCGGGTGGTCGCCGCGCACAACGCGTACCTGACCTCGCAGTGGTTCGCCGATCAGGGGTTCGCGGTGATCGTGGCCGACGGTCGGGGCACCCCGGGCCGCTCGCCGGCGTGGGAGAAGGAGATCCGGGACGACCTCGCGGCCGTCGTGCTGCAGGACCAGGTCGACGCGCTGCACGCTCTCGCCGGGGACTTCCCGCTCGACCTCGGCCGGGTGGCCGTCCGGGGCTGGTCCTTCGGCGGCTATCTGGCGGCGCTGGCGGTCCTGCGCCGCCCCGACGTCTTCCACGCCGCGGTGGTGGGCGCTCCCGTCACCGATCTGCGGCTGTACGACACCCACTACCAGGAGCGCTACCTCGGCCTGCCCGACGAGCAGCCGGACGTCTACCGCCGCAACTCGCTGATCGACGACGCCGGCCTGGTCGACGCGGCCGAGCCGCACCGGCCGATGATGGTGATCCACGGCCTGGCCGACGACAACGTGGTCGTCGCCCACTCGCTGCGCCTGTCCTCCGCCCTGCTGGCCGCGGGCCGTCCGCACGAGGTCCTGCCGCTGTCCGGGGTGACCCACATGACCCCGCAGGAGACCGTCGCGGAGAACCTGCTCCGCCTGCAGCTCGACTTCCTGCGCCGTTCGCTGCCCCAGCCGGGCGAATCCGCGTGAACCGCCTTAACGAACAGGCAACTTCACGGAAGCGGTACCGATATCTGAACGCGTGAGGCTGGACAGCGTACGGCCGTGCGGGTGCCGTGTGCGGGCCGGGATGCGCCATGTCATCCCGGCCCGCTGCCGTTGCCGGCGGGCTGCCCGGCCTCCCGCGCCCCGCCGGTGCCGGAGCCCTTCACGGGCAGCGTCTCGGCGAAGTGGCAGGCCGAGTCGTGCGCGGCCGGGCCGGTGCCCGGGCGGAACGCCTCCGGCACGGCCAGCGCCGGGACCTCCCGGGCGCACCGCTCCCGGGCCTTCCAGCAGCGGGTGCGGAAGCGGCAGCCGGAGGGGATGTCCGTGGGCGACGGCACGTCGCCGGACAGGATGATCCGTTCGCGGTGCTCCCTGGTCTCCGGGTCGGGCACCGGGACCGCCGAGAGCAGCGCCTGGGTGTACGGGTGGGTGGGGTGGTCGTAGATCTCGGTGTCCGTGCCGGTCTCCACGATGCGCCCGAGGTACATCACCCCGACCCGGTCCGAGATGTGCCGGACGATCGACAGGTCGTGCGCGATGAACACGTAGGAGAGGTCGAACTCGGACTGGAGGCGGTCCAGGAGGTTGATCACCTGGGCCTGCACGGAGACGTCCAGGGCGGAGACCGGTTCGTCGGCGACGATCACCTCCGGACGCAGCGCCAGGCCCCGCGCGATGCCGATGCGCTGGCGCTGCCCGCCGGAGAACTGGTGCGGGTAGCGGTTGATGTGCTCCGGGTTGAGACCCACGACGTCCAGCAGTTCCCGGACCCTGCGCCGGCGGTCGCCCTTGGGGGCCGCCTCCGGGTGGATCTCGTACGGCTCCCCGATGATGTCCCCCACCGTCATACGGGGGTTGAGCGAGGTGTACGGGTCCTGGAAGACCATCTGGATGTTGCGGCGGACGGCCTTCAGGGCCCGGCCCGACAGCGCGGTGATGTCCTCGCCCTTGAACCGGATCGAGCCCGCCGTCGGCCGTTCCAGGTTGCACAGCATCTTCGCGACCGTCGACTTGCCGCAGCCCGACTCCCCGACGATGCCCAGGGTCTCGCCCCGGCCCAGGTGGAAGTCGACGCCGTCGACCGCCTTCACCGCGCCGATCTGCTTCCGGAAGACGATGCCCCGGGTCAGCGGGTAGTGCTTGACGAGGCCGTCGACCTCCAGGACGGGCTCAGTGGTCGCGGTCATCCAGGCACTCCCTCCAGAAGTGGCAGGCGCTGCCGCGCTCACCGGAGACCGGGTACAACGGGGGTACGTCGGTCCGGCAGACGTCCCGGGCCATCGGGCAGCGGGGATGGAAGGCGCAGCCGGACGGGATGTGGGTCAGGCTCGGCGGCAGGCCCTTGATGGCGTACAGCTCCCGGCCCTTCAGGTCCAGGCGCGGGATGGAGTCCAGCAGGCCCCGGGTGTAGGGGTGCGCGGGCGCCTTGTAGATGTCGCGCACGGGGGCCGACTCCACGATCCGCCCCGCGTACATCACCGCGATGCGGTCGGCCACGTCCGCGACCACCCCGAGGTCGTGGGTGATGAGGATCAGGCCCATCCGGTACTCGCGCCGCAGCTCGGCCAGCAGCTCCATGACCTGGGCCTGCACGGTGACGTCCAGGGCGGTGGTGGGCTCGTCGGCGATGATGAGCGCGGGCTCGAGGGCCAGCGCCATGGCGATCATGATGCGCTGGCGCATACCGCCGGAGAACTGGTGCGGGTAGTCCCGTACCCGCTGCGCCGCGGCCGGGATGCGCACCCGGTCCATCAGCTCGACCGCTCTGGCCCGGGCGTCCTTCTTCGACATGCCCCGGTGCACCACGAACATCTCGCCGAGCTGGTCGCCGACGCACAGCACGGGGTTGAGGGCGGACAGCGCGTCCTGGAAGATCATCGCCATCCCGGAGCCCCGGACCCCGCGCCGCTCCTCCTCCTTCAGCCGCAGCAGGTCCCGGCCCTGGAAGAGGATCTCCCCGCCCGTGATCCGGCCCGGGGGCGTGTCGAGGATGCCCATCACGGCCTGCGCGGTCACCGACTTGCCCGAGCCGGACTCGCCGAGCACCGCCAGGGTCTCTCCCGCGTCGACGGCGTACGACACTCCGTTGACGGCCTTGGCGACCCCTTCCCGGGTCCGGAACTCCACGTGCAGGTCGCGCACTTCGAGCAGCATGCCCGCCGTCACCTCAGCTTCGGGTCGAGGGCGTCGCGCACCGCGTCGCCGAGCATGATGAAGGCCAGGACCGTGACGGCGAGGGCACCCGCGGGCCACAGCAGCGCGTAGGGGGCGTTGCGGACGTAGGGCGAGGCGGCGGAGATGTCGATGCCCCAGGAGACGGCGGGCGGCTTGAGGCCGACGCCGAGGTAGGACAGGGTCGCCTCCAGCGCGATGTACGTGCCGAGCGCGATGGTCGCGACGACGATCACCGGGGCGACGGCGTTCGGGGCGATGTGCCGCAGCAGGATCCGGGAGTGGGAGGCGCCGAGGGCGCGGGCCGCCTGGACGTAGTCGTTCTGCTGGACGGTGATGACCGAGCCGCGCGCGATCCGGGAGATCTGCGGCCAGCCGAGCAGCACCATGAACCCGATGACCGGCCAGACCGTGTTGCTGGTGACCACGGAGAGCAGGACGAGACCGCCGAGGACGACCGGGATGGCGAAGAAGATGTCGGTGCCCCGGGAGAGCACCGAGTCCCACACCCCGCCGAAGAACCCGGCCAGGGCGCCCAGCACCGACCCGAGCAGCGCGACCCCGAGTGTGGCGCAGACGCCGACCGTGACGGACGTGCGGGCGCCGTACACGGTCCGGGTGTAGACGTTGCAGCCCTGGCCGTCGTACCCGAAGGGGGCGCCGGGTGCGGGGCCGTCCTGGGCCTTGGCCAGGTCGCAGCTCAGGGGGCTGCCGGGGGCGATCGCCGAGGGCCACAGGGAGATGAAGACCAGGAAGACGATGACGAGGGCGGAGACCAGGAAGACCGGGTTGCGGCGCAGGTCCCGCCAGGCGTCGGACCACAGCGAGCGCGGCCTGCCGGTGTCCGACGCGCCGCCGCGGCCGCCCGGGGGCTCCTCGAGCGTGGTCGCCTCGCTGGTGGCGAGATCCATGGCGCCTCCCATGCCGGTTCCGGCGATCGCGCCGTCCTGCTCCGGTCGCCGTTCAGGCATAGCGGATCCTCGGGTCGAGTACGGCGTACAGCAGGTCCACGAGCAGGTTGGCGACCAGGAAGACCAGCACGAGCACGGTCACGAAGCCGACGACCGTCTGGGTGTTCTGCCGCAGGATGCCCTGGTAGAGCTGGTAGCCGACGCCGTGGATGTTGAAGATCCGCTCGGTGACGATGGCGCCGCCCATCAGCGCGCCGATGTCGGTGCCGATGAAGGTGACCACGGGGATGAGGGAGTTGCGCAGCAGGTGCCGGGTGATCACCCGGTGCCGGGGCAGGCCCTTGGCTACGGCGGTGCGCACGTAGTCGGCCCGCTTGTTCTCGGCGATGGAGGTGCGGGTCAGCCGGGTGACGTAGGCGAGGGAGACGAAGGCGAGGACCAGGCCGGGCACGATCAGCTCGTCGAAGGCCGCGGCCGGGGAGACGGAGGGTTTGATCCAGCCCCACTCGACGCCCAGCAGGAGCTGGAGCAGCAGACCGGTGACGAAGGTGGGCACGGCGATGACCACGAGGGTGACGACGAGCACCGAGGTGTCGACGGGCCGGCCGCGCCGTAGCCCCGTGACCACGCCCAGGGTGATGCCGACGACGATCTCGAAGAGGATCGCGACGATCGTCAGCCGGACGGTGACCGGGAACGCCGTCGCCATCAGCTCGGTGACCGGCTGGCCGTTGAACGCCGTCCCGAAGTCCCCGGTGAAGACGTTCCCCATGTAGGTCACGTACTGCTGCCACAGGGGCTTGTCGAGGCCGAACTCCTTCTTGAGCTGGGCCGCCGTCGCCGGGTCGCAGGTCCGCTCGCCGCACAGGCCGGCGACGGGGTCGCCCATGACGTTCACCATCAGGAAGATCAGCAGGGTGGCCCCGATGAACACCGGGACCATCTGCAGCAGCCGCCTGACCACATAGCGCCCCACGACGGCTCAGCCGACCTTGATCTCGTTGTAGACCGGGACGCTGAAGGGGTTGAGCGCGACGCGGGACAGGCGCGCGGAGTAGCCGGCGCTGCCGTTCTGGTACCACAGCGGGATGGCGGCCATGTTGTCCCGCACCACGCCCTCGGCCTGCTGGAAGAGCGCGACCGAGCGGGCGGTGTCGGTCTCGGCGTTGGCCTGGTCGACGAGGCGGTCGAACTGCTTGTTCGACCACGTGCCGTCGTTGGACGAGGCTCCCGTGTAGTACAGCGGCTGCAGGAAGTTCTGGATCAACGGGTAGTCCATCTGCCAGCCGGCCCGGAAGGGACCGGGCATCTTGTGCCGGGAGATCTGGTTGCGGAAGTCGGCGAAGGTACCGATCGGGTTGCCGACGCAGGCCCGGTCGTTGCCGAGGGCGTTGTTGATGGAGTTGCACACGGCGTCCACCCACTGCTTGTGCGAGCCCGAGTCCGCGTTGTAGGTGATCTTCAGCTGCCCGCCGGGGATCCCGCCGCCCTCCTGGACCAGCTTCCTGGCGCCGCCGGGGTCGTAGTCGCAGGCGTGGCCGCACAGGCCGGACTGGTAGCCGCCCTTCGCGCCGAGGACCGGGGAGGTCCAGTCGGTGGCCGGGGTGCGGGTGCCGCGGAAGAGGGTCCGGGTGATCTGCGCGCGGTTGATCGCCATGGACAGGCCGGTGCGCACCTTCCGGGCTCCGTCGGTGTTCCACCTGGGGTCGTAGAACGGGAAGGCGAGGGTCTGCAGGATGCCGGCCGGGGTGTTGATGTAGCGGCCGTCGAGGTCGGTCCGCACGTTCTTGAGCTGGGTCGCGGGCACGTCGTCGACCAGGTCGAGGTTGCCGGCCAGCACGTCGGTGTAGGCGGTGTTGTTGTCCGTGTAGACCAGCAGGCTCACGCCCTCGTTGAGCGCGCGGTCCCGGCCCGGATAGGCGTCCCACTTCTCCAGGGCCATCGCGGCGCCCTTGGTGTACGACCGGACCCGGTACGGCCCGTTGCCGACCGGCTTGCCCACCCAGGCCGCGTGGTCGGTGAAGAACGTCCTCGGCAGCGGGGCGAAGGCGACGTAGCCGAGGGTGTCGGGGAAGCTGGAGAACTTCTGGTTGAGCCGGACGGTGAAGGTCAGGGGGCCGGTGACCCGGAGCCCCGACAGGGTGTCCGCGGTCTGTCCGCCGCTGTCGGGGTGGACCTTGTCGTAGCCCTGGATGTAGCCGAAGAAGTACGCGTTCTTCTGGTTGTTCCGCAGGCTCGCCCCGTAGTTCCAGGCGTCCACGAAGGACCTGGCGGTCACCTTCTCACCGTTGGAGAAGGTCCAGCCGTCCCTGACCCTGACACGGAAGTTCGTGGAGTCCGTGGTTTCGATGCTCTCGGCGAGCATGTCCTTCGCCTGGCCGGTCCTCGGGTCGTACCGCTTCAGGCCGCGGAAGATCATGTCGAGCACCTTGCCGCCCTGCACCTCGTTGGTGTTGGCGGGCTCCAGCGGGTTCTGCGGGTCGCCCCAGGAGGAGGTCAGCACCCCGGCGCCGCCCGCGCCGCCGGCGCCGCCCCCGCAGGCCGTCGCGACGAGGGCCAGCACCACCGCGCCCGCGGCCCGTCGGGCGTGCCCGGCTCCGCGCATCGGCACCTCCTCCTGATACGCAATCAGACATATCACATGAAAAGGCATATAAAACTCACGCCGCGCGGTGGATTCCGCGATCCCCTTACTGATCGGCGGATCAGCAGGCAGACTCACGGCATGGTCGATCGCGTATTCGCCGACATGGAACTCGCCTCGCTGTACGACAGGTTGAACACCTGGGGCCCCTCCGACGACTTCTACCTGGGGCTCGTCATGGAGGCGGAGACGGTCCTGGACGTCGGATGCGGGACCGGCCGGCTGCTGCGCGGCGCCCGGGACGCGGGGCACCGGGGCCGGCTCACCGGCATGGATCCGGCCGCCGCCATGCTCGTACAGGCGCGTCGGGCCGAGCCGGCGGTCGAATGGGTGCTCGGGGACTTCGCGACGCACCGCTGGGAGGGGGCGTTCGACCTGGTTGTGATGACCGGTCACGCCTTCCAGGAACTGCTCGGCGACGAGGACGTGCGCGGTTGTCTGCGCGGGGTCCGGCGGGCCCTCGCCGAGGGCGGCCGGTTCGTCTTCGAGACGCGCAATCCGGCGGCCCGCGCCTGGGAGCGCTGGACGCCGGAGAAGGTGTACGAGATCCCCGACGGGGACGGCGGCCTCGTGAAGGTGTGGCACGACGCCGAGCCGGCCCCCGTCGGGGACCGGCTCGGATTCACTGAGACCTATGCGGGCGCCCGGTGGGACCGGCCGCTGGTGTGCCGCAGCACCCTGCGGTTCCTCGGCACCGACGCCCTGGACGGCTTCCTCGGCGAGGCCGGACTGGCCGTCGCCGAGCGCTACGGGGACTGGCGGCGGGGACCACTGACCCCCGCCGGCCCCGAGATCATCACCGTGGCCCGGGCGGCTTCCTAGGCCGTGTCCGCAATGTCGCGTCGTTCGCCCGCAGGGCGGGCGTTGCGGCGTCCGGTGCGTGCTCTCGGCGTGCCGGCCGGATGTCCTCGTACCGGGTGTACTCGGGCTTCCGGCCGGTGCGGCGAGAGTGCGTGCCGGACGTCGCGACGCAGGCGTGACTTCGCGGACGCGACCTAGGCCTCCGGGGTCTCGCTCTCCTCCAGCGCCACCAGCGCCGGGTCCATGACGATGTCCTCGTCACGGGCCTCGGTCGTCGGGTCCTCCGGGAAGTGGCAGGCCGTCAGGTGACCGCCGCGGTTGCCGGAGATCTGCACCAGCGGCGGCTCCTCCGTCGCGCACTTGTCCTGCGCCTTCCAGCAGCGGGTGCGGAAGCGGCAGCCGGACGGCGGGTGGATCGGCGACGGGACGTCGCCGGAGAGCCGGATGCGCTCCCGGTCCGCGGTCTCCGTGTCGACGCCGACCTCCGGCACGGCCGACAGCAGGGCGTGCGTGTAGGGGTGGCGCGGCCGGTTGTAGATCGACTCGCGGTCGCCGACCTCGACGATCTTGCCGAGGTACATCACCGCGACGCGCTGCGAGAAGTGCCGGACCACGGCGAGGTCGTGGGCGATGAACAGGAAGGCGATGCCCAGTTCCCGCTGGACCTCCTGGAGCAGGTTCACCACCTGCGCCTGGATGGAGACGTCCAGCGCGGAGACCGGCTCGTCCGCCACGATCAGCTTCGGGTTCAGGGCCAGCGCGCGGGCGACCCCGATGCGCTGACGCTGACCGCCGGAGAACTCGTGCGGGAAGCGGTTGTAGTGCTCCGGGTTCAGGCCGACGAGCTCGAGCAGCTCTCGGACCTTCTTCTCCCGGCCGCCATCCGGCTCGATCCCGTTGACCTCCATCGGCGACTTGATGATCGAGCCGACGGTCTGGCGCGGGTTCAGCGAGGAGTACGGGTCCTGGAAGATCATCTGGATCTCGGACCGCACGGGCGCGATCTGCCGGCGCGAGGCGTGGGTGATGTCCTGCCCCGCGTAGGTGATCGAGCCGGCGGTCGGCTCCAGCAGCCGGGTGATGAGCCGGCCCGTGGTCGACTTGCCGCAGCCGGACTCGCCGACCAGGCCGACGCTCTCGCCGACGCCGACCGTGAGGTCGATGCCGTCGACGGCCTGCACCGCGCCGACCCGACGCTTGATCGGGAAGCCGCCGTAGATCGGGAAGTGCTTCGTGAGGCCCTTGACCTCGAGCAGCGTCTCCGCCGGCGCGCCGGAGGTGTCCTGCTGTGCGGGGAGGGTGAGGTTGTCGCTCATGTCTCAGTTCTCCCTAGCGCAGCCGGGGCTGGATCTTGTCGATGAAGATGGTCTGCTTCTGCTCGGCCGTGAGGTGGCACGCGGCCGAGCGACCGTCGGCGAGCGGCGGGCGCACCTCCGAGCAGAGGTTGCCCTGCACCTCTTCCTTGAACGCGCAGCGCGGGTGGAAGCGGCACCCGGCGGGCGGGTTGAGCAGCGAGGGCGGGCTGCCGGGGATCGGCGTCAGGTGCTGGTCGAGGTCGCTGTCCAGACGCGGCATCGAGCTGAGCAGGCCCCAGGTGTAGGGGTGCTTCGGCTCGTGCAGCACCTCGCGGACGCTGCCGCGCTCCACGGCCCGGCCCGCGTACATCACCAGCAGGTCGTCCGCCATGTGGGAGATGACGCCGAGGTCGTGGGTGATGAAGATGATCGCGGAGCCGAACTCCTGCTGGAGGTCCTTGAGCAGGTCGAGGATCTGCGCCTGCACCGTCACGTCCAGCGCGGTGGTCGGCTCGTCGGCGATCAGCAGCTCGGGGTCGCACATCAGCGCCATGGCGATCATCGCGCGCTGGCGCATGCCGCCGGAGAACTGGTGCGGGTAGTCGTCGAAGCGGACCTTGGGCTGCGGGATGCCGACCTTCTCCAGCATCTGGATGGCCCGGTCCTTGGCCTCCTTCTTGGAGGCGCCGCGGTGCTTCATGAACGGCTCGGACAGCTGGCGGCCCACCGTGTAGAACGGCGACAGCGCGGTCAGCGGGTCCTGGAAGATCATCGCCATCTTGTTGCCGCGGAGCCGCTCGAGCTCCCGCTCGCCGGCGGTGACGAGTTCCTTGCCGTCGAGGAGGATCTCGCCGTCGATGGTGGAGGTCTGCGGGTTGTGCAGGCCCAGGACCGTCAGGTTGGTGACGGACTTGCCGGAGCCGGACTCGCCGACGATGCCCAGGGTCTTGCCGCGCTCGACGTCGAAGGAGAGGCCGTCGACCGCCTTGACGATGCCGTCCTCGGTGGAGAACTGCACCTTCAGATCGCGCACCGAGAGGAAGCTCTCCGGACCGGTCGGGGCCGACGCGTCCTCGGTCTTGGTCAGTGTGGTCACGGTGGTTCGTTCTTCCTAGGAGAGCCGGACGCGCGGGTCGATCCAGGCGTACGCGATGTCGGTGAGGATGTTGAAGATCAGGATGAAGAAGGCACCGAACAGCATGACGCCCATGGTCTGGGGGAGGTCCTTGTGGATCGCGCCGTCCACGGCGAGGCGACCGATGCCCTGCAGGGAGAAGGTCAGCTCGGTGACGACGGCACCGCCGAGCATGCTGCTCAGGTCGATACCGAGGACGGTGACGATCGGGATGAGCGCGCCACGCCAGGCGTAGCGGAAGAAGACGTACTTGCGCGACATGCCCTTGGCGCGGGCGGTGCGCACGTGCTCCTCGGCGAGCTGCTCGATCATCGAGGAGCGCGCCATACGGGTGTACTGCGCGGTGAAGATCGAGGCCATCACCAGGGTCGGCAGCAGCATGCCGACGAACCAGCCCCAGGGGTCCTGGGTGATGGGGACGTAGGCGGGGTTCTCCATCCAGCCGGTGCTGTAGACGAAGATCCACAGGACGATCGGGCCGAGGAGGTAGATCTGGAACGAGCTGAGCACCATCGAGGCGCCGGTGGCGGCCTTGTCGACGAAGGAGCCGCGCTTGTAAGCGGCGATCATGCCGGCTCCCACACCGACCACGAGGAAGACGACCGCACCGCCGGCGGTGAGCGTCAGCGTGGTCGGGAAGCGGTCCATGATCGTCGACCAGACCATCTCGCCCGAGTAGAACGACTGGCCGAGGCACGGAGCGCTGCAGTGACCGGTCGGGAAGTCACGGCCGACGAAGATGCCGGACATGAAGTCCCAGAACTGCTGGGTGATGGGGAGGTTGAGACCGAGGGCCTGGCGGATGTCCTCCAGCCGCTGAGGAGAGCAGTCCTTGCCACAGGCCAGGGAGGCGTAGTCGGAGGGCGCGGCCACGAACAGGAAGAAGGTGACGGCACCGATGAGGAACAGAGTGACGACGGCACCGACCGTGCGCCGGAGGATGAACTGAAGCATGGCGGGAGGGCTGCTCTCTGCGGAGACGAAAGGGAGGTTTCACGGAGGTGCGGGGACGCGCTCCGCCTGGTGCGCGTCCCCGCGTTCAGCCGTAGAGAGTTACGACTTCTTCAGGTACAGCTGGTTGATGTCGATGAGGCTCGACACCGAGCCGTAGCGGGCGCCGCCCACGTTGGAGCCCGAGAGCTGGAACTGCTTCGTGTACCACAGCGGAGCGGCCGGGACGACCTTCTCCAGCATGTAGTGCTGGGCTTCCTTCCACGTGGCCGCGGCCTCGGTCGGCTTCTGGGACAGAGCCTTCTGGATGAGGCCGTCGAGCTTCGCGTCCTTCACGTGCGAGTAGTTCGGCGAGCCGTCGGCGACCTGCGTGCCGTCGTAGACCGGGGTGACGACGGTCGAGGCGCTCGGCCAGTCCTGGCCCCAGCCCGTGACGTACATGTCGTACGGGTTGTCGAGCTTGCCGATCTGCTCGTAGTAGCTCGCCGCGTCGACCTCCTTGGAGACGACGTTGAAGCCGACCTTGGAGAGGGCGTCCTCGATGGCGACCTTGCGCTTCTGACCGTTCTCGCTGTTGCCGTAGGCGAAGACGACCTTCTTCTCGGCCGCCGGGACGCCCTTGAGGAGCTCCTTGGCCTTCTCGATGTTGCCCTGCGGCGTCTTCAGACGGCCGTAGGGGTCGTACTTGGCCTCGTAGCCCGGCAGGGTCGGGGCGAAGTAGTTCGGCGCCACGTCGCCGCCGTAGACACCGCCCTCACCGGCGATGAGCGACTTGGAGTTGACGGCGTAGGTGATGGCCTGGCGGACCTTCAGGTTCTTCACGTGGTCCAGGTTGAACGACAGCTGCATCACGTAGGGCTGGTAGCCCTTGACCGTGCGCTTGCTGACGGCCGGGTTCTTGATGACGTCCTGGATCTGCGTGGCCTCGACACCGCCGGTGAGCTGGATGGCGTTCTTGTCGTTGCCCTGGTCGGCGATCAGACGCTTGGTCTGGGTCGACTCGGTCACACCGAACTGGAAGTTCCAGCCGTCCACGTACTGGTGGCGCACGGAGTCGGTCTTCGGGTCCCAGTTGGTGTTCTTGACGAGCACCAGGGACTTGCCGTTCTTGTACGACTGGATCTTGTACGGGCCGGTGGCGACCGGGGCCGTGTCGTACTTCTCCTTCGTGTCGTCCTTCTTGGGGACGATGCCGTAGCCGGCCATGGCCAGCGTCTGCGGCAGGTCCGGGCGGGCCTGGTCGAAGTGGAAGACGACGGTCTTGTCGTCCGGGGTGTCCAGGATGGACTTCGGCAGGTGCTTGCCGTCGAAGCCGCCGCCGGGCAGCAGCTCGCGGTACTTGCCCGTGTACTTCTTGCCGGCCAGCCAGTCGTGCAGGTAGGGCGGGCCGTCGAAGATGAACTTGGCGAACTGGCGCTCGACGGTGTGGCGGACGTCGCCGGACGTGATGGCGTTGCCCTTGGCGTCCTTGATGCCGTCCTTGAGGGTGAACGTCCAGGTCTTGCCGCCGTCGGACATCTTGCCCGCGTCGGTCGCGAGGTCACCCACGACCGAGACGCCGCCCTTGCCGTCCTCCTTGAACTGGGTCAGGCGACGGAACAGCAGGTTGGCGACCTGGCCGGCGTCGGAGACGTAGGTCTGGCCCGGGTCCAGGTGCGAGAGGCCCGCCTCCTGGTAGACCGTGATGGTGCCGCCGCTCTGGGCACCGGGGACGTCCTCGGCCGGACCGGTGGAGCCGGCGGCGTCGGCGTAGGTGACCGCCTTCGACTGGACGGAGGCCTGCTGCTGGTCCTTCTTGGAGTCCTGACCGCCGTTGCCCCCCTTGTTCTCGGAGCACCCGGTGAGCACGAGGGAGCCGGCCGCGAAGGCGACGACGATGGCCTGCGCTCTGCGCGAGCTGAACGACTTCATGAGGCGAATGCACCTACCTGTCGGTTGATATTTCCTGAGTACTGCCTGAAGCGGCTGGTAGGCCGACTCGGGGGTGGCAGTCATCCCCCACCGGTTGGACGAACTACCGTCCGGACTTGGGGTCGAACGCGTCCCGCACCGAGTCTCCGAGGAGGTTGAAGGCCAGGACGAAGATCACCAGGGCGAGACCGGGGAAGAAGAGGAACGCCGGGTCCTGCTCGGTGTACTTGGCACCGTTGGCGAACAGCTTTCCCCAGTCCGGGGTCGGCTCGACGAAGCCGACTCCGGCGAAGGACAGGAACGCGATGGTGAGGATGGTGCTGGGCAGCGTGTACGTGAACTGCACCAGGATGGGCGTCACCACGTTCGGGAGGATCTCCTTGCGGACGATCCGCCAGGGCGAGGCGCCGGAGACCTTGGCGGCCTCCACGAACTCCCGCTCACGCAGGGACAGCACGGTCGAGCGCACCAGGCGCGCCATGCCCATCCAGCCGAGCAGCCAGAGCACGATCAGCATCGCCACGGCACGGAGGTACGTGGGGGTCGCCTCGCGCGGGTCCACGAAGAACGCGGTCACCACGGGCATGAAGGCGATGAAGAACAGCTGCTGCGGGAAGGCGAGGAAGAAGTCGGTGACGCGGCCGATCCAGTAGTCGGTCCTGCCGCCGAAGTAGCCGCCGATCAGACCGAGGACGATACCCGTCACCATCATCAGGACCGTGATGCCCACCGCCATGTACAGCGAGGTGCGCATGCCGTAGACCAGCATCGCGAACACGTCGCGGCCGTACTGCGGCTCGACGCCGAACCAGTGCGACCCGGACAGACCGCCGAAGTAGCCGAGCGGCAGACCGAACTCGTCGAGGACCGGGGAGTCCTGGTAGGTCGGGTCCTGGCCGTACAGCGTGTACGGGTCCGTCCCGCTGAGCTTCGTCAGCAGCGGCGCCGCCAGAGCGATGACGAAGTACAAAATCACTATCACCGCACAGATGACACCGGTACGGTCACGCTTGAAGCGCTGCCACATCAACTGGCCGGGAGAGCGACCCTCGAGCTTGGTCTCGCCCTTGGCGGGCGCAGGAGCCGGCTCGAGTTCGGGCTCCAGGGCAACCGACGGCCCGGAGCCTTCAGCCTTGGCAGGACTGGACATGTGAGTTCTTCCCCCGGGGGGTTGGAGAGCTGAGCGCAGCGCAGATACCGGAGAGTTCTGCGGTTTGGGGGAACTTTCGCCAATGCGTTCAACGCGCGTCAAGGGCGGAAGACATAGGGATCTCCCTACCGTCATTATTTTGAGCAAAAATTGCAGAGATCGACACCTGTGCGCGCTTGACATGCCCAAAGGGTTCTCGGCAAATCGGACAGGTTGTGACTTTTTTTTCGTTACATGTCCGAAACTTGACGCGCTTGTCCCCGCTATCCGAACACTCGGTACCGGCGGCTGTCCGGGCGAACCGCTCAGGGAGTCGCTACCCGTGCGGGGTCAGGACATACATGCCGAAAGCCCGGCCCTCCTGACGGCGGAGGGCCGGGTTCTGCGGGCTGGGGCGCCGGCGTCAGCCGTGCTTGGCGCGGCTCGCGGCGCGGGCGCGCTCGCGGGCGTCCAGGTTCACCTTGCGGATGCGAACCGCCTCCGGGGTCACCTCGACGCACTCGTCGTCGCGGCAGAACTCCAGGGACTGCTCCAGCGACAGCTTGCGCGGCGGCACGATCGCCTCGAACGAGTCGGCCGACGAGGACCGCATGTTCGTGAGCTTCTTCTCCTTGGTGATGTTCACGTCCATGTCGTCGGAGCGCGAGTTCTCACCGACGATCATGCCCTCGTACACCTCGGTGCCCGGCTCCGTGAACAGCACGCCGCGCTCCTGGAGGTTCGTCATCGCGAAGGCGGTGACGGCACCGGAGCGGTCGGCGACCAGCGAGCCGTTGTTACGGGTCTGCAGGGGGCCGAACCAGGGCTCGAAGCCCTCGTGGATGGAGTGTCCGATACCCGTACCGCGGGTCTGGGTCAGGAACTCGGTCCGGAAGCCGATGAGGCCGCGGGAGGGCACCACGAACTCCATGCGGACCCAGCCCGAGCCGTGGTTGGACATGTTGTCCATCCGGCCCTTGCGGACGCCCATGAGCTGGGTGACGGCACCCATGTGCTCCTCGGGCACGTCGATCGTCATGCGCTCGACCGGCTCGTAGGTCTTGCCGTCGACGTCCTTGGTGACGACCTGCGGCTTGCCGATGGTCAGCTCGAAGCCCTCGCGGCGCATCTGCTCGACCAGGATGGCGAGCGCCAGCTCACCACGGCCCTGGACCTCCCAGGCGTCCGGACGCTCGGTGTCCAGGACGCGCAGCGAGACGTTGCCGATCAGCTCGCGGTCGAGGCGGTCCTTGACCTGGCGGGCGGTGACCTTGCGGTCCTTGACCGCCGCCTTCGCGTCGGCGCCCTTGCCGGTGCCGCCGCGGCCGACCAGCGGGGAGGTGTTGGTGCCGATGACCATGGAGATGGCCGGCTCGTCGACCGTGATCAGCGGAAGCGGGATCGGGTTCTCCGTGTCGGCGAGGGTCTCGCCGATCATGATCTCCGGGATACCGGCGACCGCGCAGATGTCACCCGGGCCGGCCTTCTCGGCGGGCTTGCGGGTGAGCGCCTCGGTCATCATCAGCTCGGTGATGCGGACGTTGCTGATGGAACCGTCGCGCTTGATCCAGGCGACCGTCTGGCCCTTGCGCAGCTCGCCCTGCTCAACGCGGAGCAGCGCGATACGGCCGAGGAAGTTGTCGGCGTCGAGGTTGGTGACGTGGGCCTGGAGCGGGGCCTCCTCGTCGAAGGTGGGGGCCGGGATGTGCTCCAGGATGGTGGAGAAGAACGGCTCCAGGCTGTCGCTGTCGGACGGGACCGTGCCGTCGTCCGGCTTGGTCAGCGAGGCGACGCCGTCACGGCCGCAGGCGTAGACGATCGGGAACTCGATCTGGTCCTCGTCCGCGTCGAGGTCCAGGAAGAGGTCGTACGTCTCGTTGACGACCTCGTCGATCCGGGAGTCGGGGCGGTCCGTCTTGTTGATGCACAGGATGACGGGCAGGCGCTGCTGGAGGGCCTTGCGCAGCACGAAGCGGGTCTGCGGAAGCGGGCCCTCGGAGGCGTCCACCAGCAGCACCACGCCGTCCACCATCGACAGACCGCGCTCGACCTCACCACCGAAGTCGGCGTGGCCGGGGGTGTCGATGATGTTGATCGTGATCGGTTCCCCACCGTCCTTCGGGTGGTACTTCACCGCCGTGTTCTTGGCGAGGATCGTGATGCCCTTCTCACGCTCCAGGTCGTTCGAGTCCATGACCCGGTCGTCCACCTGGTCGAGCTGGTGGGCGGCGAACGCGCCGGCCTGCTTCAGCATGCCGTCGACGATGGTGGTCTTGCCGTGGTCGACGTGGGCGACGATGGCGACGTTACGGATGTCGTGGCGCGTGGCCATATTGCGGCGTACTCCCGGAGTATGAGGATTGCCCTGCGCGGACGTCTTCTGATGCGCGGGCCCTGCCGGGCTGGACACGCCACGGCCTCACCCCATGGTACGTGGCCCTGCGGGTGAAGGCCTCCGCAGGGCCACGGGGTCGGGTGCCGGACGGCCCGTGTTCACGCTCCGGACGTGCTCAGGTCCACTTTCCGGACGGGTTCCGGTTCACCGGCCGGACGGGCCGGGTCTCACTTCGTGGCGGTCGGGCCGGGCGCGATCTTCGCGCCCTTCTTCAGGAAGCCCATGTCCTCGTAGACCGGCGTCCGGAAGCCGAACGCGCCCGCGTTGACCACGTCCTTGCGCACGCCGACCAGCTCGGGCCGCTGGTAGAGCGGGATGGAGGCGGCCGCGGCCCAGATACGGGAGTCCGCCTTGCGGATCAGGTCGCGCGCCTCGTCCTCGTCCAGCGTCGCCGCGGCCTGGTCGAAGAGCTGGTCGACCTGGTCGGTGCCGACCCGGGTGTAGTTCTGCTCGATGTTCACCGAACCGTCGGCGGCCGGGATCGGCTTGCCGTAGATCGGCCGGGCGTCGGTGGCGGGGAAGGCGGAGGACGGCCACGAGTACAGGGCGAGGTCGTAGTCGCCGGAGGCGATGTGGTCCTTGAAGTAGCTCTCGTCCGAGACCTTGGTGATCGTCGTGCGGATGCCGACCTTCGTCAGCATCGCCGAGATCCGGGCGGCGACGGTGTCCAGCGTCTCGGACCCCGGCCCCGAGGGGAGCACGAAGCGCAGGTCGAGCGCCTTGCCGTCCTTGGCCAGCGGCGCGGTCACGGCGCCGGCCGGGGCGGCGGTGCCCCGCGGGGCGTAGGCGCCCGGCGCGCCGCCCTGCTTCAGGTCCTTGCCGGAGTACTGCCTGCCGTCCTGCGCGAGGTGCTTGCCGCCCTCGTCGCCCTTCTCCCTGCGCTCCTCGGCCGACTCGTGCCCCTTGGCCTTGTCGTCCTCGCCGACGATGTACTCGCCGTCCTTGCCGCCGTCGGACTTCTTCTCCTTGTCGCCCTTGCCGCTCTCGGCGCCGGCCGCCTTCTCGGCCGGCTTCCGCTCCTTCACCGGTCCGCCGGCCACCCAGCCCGCGTCCGTGAGCAGCGCCTGCGCCTCCTTGACGTCCGGGCCGCCCAGGGCGCCGCTGCCGTCGGCGTACGCGTCCTGCCCGGACAGGGCCAGGTGACTGCCGACCGGCACGGCGGGCAGGCCGAGCGGGGTCAGCACGACCTTGGCCAGCTCCTCGCGGTCGAGGGCCCGCGCGACGGCCCGGCGGACCCGCTCGTCGGCGAGCATGCCCCCGGCGCCGTTGAGGGCGAGCTGGGTGTAGGCGGGCTCCAGCGACTTGCGGACGCCGAAGGCGCGCAGTTCCTCCTGCTGCTCCAGGTACCGGGTGATCGCCTTGCGCAGCTTCTTCCTGCCGACCTTCACCTGCTCGGCTTCGAAGCCGTGCGCGAGCGCCCACGACCGCAGCTTGCCCGCGGAGGTCTTGCCGCCGCCCCGCAGCGGGGAGCCGCCCGAGCCGGAGGCCGCCTTGATCCGCTCGGCGTCGGCGGAGTCGATGTCGGCGATCTGCACGGTTCCGTCGGCGAGCGCCGACACCCGCTTGTCGCGGTCCACCGCGTGCAGCACGATCTCGTTCAGCTTGGCGGGGCTGCCCCACCAGCGCGCGTTGCGGGTCAGGACGACGTCCTTCTTGGCGGTGTCGACCTTCTCCACCTTGAAGGGGCCCGCGGTGACGTTCAGCTTCCGGCGGGCGCCGTCGTTGAAGGCGTCCGGGGTGCCCATGACGTCCTTCGGGTACAGCGGGGAGAACAGCGACTTCCAGTCGGCGTAGGGGCGGGAGAAGGTGACCCGGACCTGGAGGTCGCCGGAGCCGCGCTCGATCTTCTCGATGCGGTCGTAGCCGGCGTTGCGGGCGGTCCAGTAGGCGCTGTCCTTGCCGGACAGCGCGCGCCACTGGGCGGCGAAGTCCGCGGCACCGATCTCCCGGCCGTCGCTCCACACCGCCTGCTGGTTCAGCTTGTACAGCACGACCTGGCGCGGCTCGGTCTCGATGACCTTGGCGGACTCCACATAGGCCGGGTTCACCACCGGCCGGCCGTTCGCGTCGGAACGGAACATCGACGGCAGCACCGCCTGCGCGACGCGGGTGGTGCCCGCGTCGGCGTCGGCCTGGTAGGTGTTCAGGGTCTCCGGAACGGCGTCCACGGCCCACTTCAGCGTGCCGCCCTCGGTGACCTTGTCGCGGGCGACGAGGCCGATGTCCTGCCCGGCCAGGGGGCGGCTCGCCTCCTCGTCGGAGCCACAGCCGGCCAGGAGCGGCACCGCTAGGGCGCCCGCGGTGAGGATGGCGGCCGGGCGCAGGACCGCGCGCAGGCCGACGCCGTGGTGGGACATCTCTGCTACCTCCGGGAAGCCGCGGGCGTTATGATCACTTTTGGCGGTATATGGAGCTGATCAGATCTATGCACCCACTGAAGAGGAAAGGATCCGGCAACAGCGAGCGACACGGCGGCAACGGACACGAACCCCACCCGTGCGGCGCAACACACCGAAAGTGCATCCGTACGCCTCGGCCAATCGGTGCACATCTCTTCACAGCACCAGGTGTGACGCGCAACACTCCAAGGCGCATGAACGTCGCCGCTCAAGGCCCGCAGACCCGCGGAAGTGAGGGCAAGTCATGTCCGTGCACGACGAACTGACATCCGTCCAGCGCTGCCTGGACGACCTGCACCGGTCGATCGGACGCCTGGAGCAGCAGCTCGGCAGCGGTGGCCTGGAGATGCGCCGGGTCCGGATGGACGCCGACCATCTGCGCGACAGCCTGCGGCTGCTGCGCGAGGCGGCGAACCACGCGGCCGCCCCGAACCGGCCCGATCTCGTCACCATCTCCGACACGCCGTACGACATCAGCCTGTGGACGGACTCGGACGACGAGGGTCTGGGCGCCCGCGACCGGCACGCTCCCTGAACCCCGAACCGACCGGAGTCCCGTCTTGGCTACTGGTACGGAATCCCAACCGGACAGCGGCGGCGTACGCGGCGCCACGCGCGCCGCGATCGCCGCACCGCACCTGCGGACCGACCGCTGGTGGCTGGCGCCCGCCGTCACCGCGGCCGGTCTGCTCGCCTTCGTCGTCTACTCGACCTGGCGGGCGTTCGCGAACACGCACTACTACGCGGCGCCGTACGTCTCCCCGTTCTACTCGCCCTGCCTGGCGGAGAACTGCCGCACCATGCGCGCCGGGCCGAACGCGGATCTCTTCGGGAGCTGGTGGGGCGTCTCCCCCGCGATCATCATCCTGATCTTCCCGCTCGGCTTCCGCCTCACCTGCTACTACTACCGCAAGGCGTACTACCGCAGCTTCTGGGCGTCCCCGCCCGCCTGCGCGGTGGCCGAGCCGCACCGCGGATACACCGGCGAGACCCGCTTCCCGCTGATCCTGCAGAACGTCCACCGCTACTTCTTCTACGCCGCCCTGCTGGTCGCGGGCGTGCTGACCTACGACACCGTGCTGTCCTTCCGGGACACGCACTACCGCTGGGGCCACATGGGCCTCGGCACCCTGGTCTTCCTGGCCAACATCGTGCTGATCTGGGCGTACACGATCTCCTGCCACTCCTGCCGGCACATCGTCGGCGGCAAGCTCAAGCACTTCTCCCGGCACCCCGTGCGCTACCGCGCATGGCGGTTCGTCGGGCGGCTGAACGCCCATCACATGCTGCTGGCCTGGTCGTCCCTGGTGAGCGTGGCGCTCGCCGACTTCTACGTCTATCTCGTCGCGTCCGGCGTCTTCGACGATCCGCGCTTCTTCTAGTGACTCCAGTGAGGGACTGATTGATGTCCGTGGTCGACCGGCAGGAGTGGGACGTCGTCGTGGTCGGTGCCGGAGGCGCCGGGCTGCGCGCCGCGATCGAGGCACGCGAGCGGGGCGCCCGTACGGCGGTGATCTGCAAGTCGCTGTTCGGCAAGGCGCACACGGTGATGGCCGAGGGCGGCATCGCGGCGGCGATGGCGAACGCCAACGAGCACGACACCTGGCAGGTCCACTTCCGCGACACCATGCGCGGCGGGAAGTTCCTCAACCAGTGGCGGATGGCCGAGCTGCACGCCCGGGAGGCCCCGGACCGGGTGTGGGAGCTGGAGACCTGGGGCGCGCTGTTCGACCGGACCAGGGACGGCCGCATCTCCCAGCGCAACTTCGGCGGCCACGAGTACCCGCGGCTCGCACACGTCGGGGACCGCACGGGCCTGGAGCTGATCCGCACCCTCCAGCAGAAGATCGTCTCGCTCCAGCAGGAGGACGCCAGAAAGACCGGGGACCACGAGTCGCGGCTGAAGGTGTTCCAGGAGTGCACGGTCACGCGGATCCTCAAGGACGGCGATCAGGTCGGCGGCGTCTTCGGCTACGAGCGCGAGACCGGACGGTTCTTCGTCCTGGAGGCCCCCGCCGTGGTCGTCGCGACCGGCGGGATCGGCAAGTCGTTCAAGGTCACCTCGAACTCGTGGGAGTACACCGGCGACGGGCACGCCCTCGCGCTGCTGGCCGGCGCGCCGCTGCTGAACATGGAGTTCGTGCAGTTCCATCCGACGGGCATGGTCTGGCCGCCGTCGGTCAAGGGCATCCTCGTCACCGAGTCGGTGCGCGGGGACGGCGGCGTGCTGCGCAACTCCGAGAACAAGCGGTTCATGTTCGACTACGTCCCGGACGTGTTCAAGGAGAAGTACGCCGAGTCGGAGGAGGAGGCCGACCGGTGGTACGACGACCCCGAGCACAACCGCCGGCCTCCCGAGCTGCTGCCCCGCGACGAGGTGGCCCGGGCGATCAACTCCGAGGTGAAGGAGGGCCGCGGCTCGCCGCACGGCGGGGTCTTCCTGGACGTGTCCACACGGATGCCCGCCGAGGTCGTCCGGCGCCGGCTGCCGTCGATGTACCACCAGTTCAAGGAGCTCGCGGACGTCGACATCACGGCGGAGGCGATGGAGGTCGGGCCGACCTGCCACTACGTGATGGGCGGCATCGCCGTCGAGTCCGACACGGCGGCGGCGCGCGGCGTGCCGGGGCTGTTCGCGGCCGGTGAGGTCGCCGGCGGCATGCACGGCTCCAACCGGCTCGGCGGCAACTCGCTCTCCGACCTGCTGGTGTTCGGGCGGCGGGCCGGCTGGCACGCGGCGGAGTACGCGCGGGGCCTGGCGGACCGGCGTCCGCGGGTCGACGACGCGCAGGTCAACACGGCGTCCGCGGAGGCCCTGCGCCCGTTCTCCGCCCAGACGGAGGGCGAGGCGGGCCCGCCGGAGAACCCGTACACCCTGCACCAGGAGCTCCAGCAGACGATGAACGACCTGGTCGGCATCATCCGCCGCGAGGGCGAGATGGAGCAGGCCCTGCGCAAGCTGGCCGAGCTGCGGGTGCGGGCGCGGCGGGCCGGCGTCGAGGGGCACCGCCAGTTCAACCCGGGCTGGCACCTGGCCCTCGACCTGCGGAACATGCTGCTGGTCAGCGAGTGCGTGGCGCGGGCCGCGCTGGAGCGCACGGAGTCCCGCGGCGGGCACACCCGCGAGGACCACCCCGCGATGGACCGCGGCTGGCGCAACGTGAACCTGCTGTGCGCGCTCGCCGACCCCGGCGGCACCCTCGCCGGCACCGATCCCGGCCGGGGCCAGATCCGGCTCACCCGGGAGACCACCGAACCCGTCCGCCCGGACCTGCTCGCCCTCTTCGAGAAGGAGGAGCTGGTCAAGTACCTCGCCGAAGAGGAGCTGTACGAGTGAGCAGCTACGAGGCCCGCTTCAAGGTGTGGCGGGGCGATGTGAGCGGCGGTGGCCTGGCGGACTTCACGGTCGAGGTCAACGACGGCGAGGTGGTGCTCGACATCGTGCACCGCCTCCAGGCCACCCAGGCACCCGATCTCGCGGTGCGCTGGAACTGCAAGGCGGGCAAGTGCGGTTCCTGCTCGGCGGAGATCAACGGGCGGCCCCGGCTGCTGTGCATGACCCGCATGTCGGTGTTCGGCCGGGACGAGACGATCACCATCACCCCGCTGCGGGCCTTTCCGGTGGTCCGGGACCTGGTGACGGACGTCGGCTACAACTACCGCAAGGCCAGGGAGGTCCCGGCGTTCGTGCCGCCGGCCGGGCTGGGCCCCGGCGAGTACCGCATGTCGCAGGAGGACGTGGAGCGCTCGCAGGAGTTCCGCAAGTGCATCGAGTGCTTCCTGTGCCAGGACGTCTGTCACGTGGTGCGCGACCACGAGGAGAACAAGGAGGCGTACGCCGGGCCGCGCTTCCTCATGCGCATCGCCGAGCTGGACATGCACCCGCTGGACGCGGCCGCCGAGCAGGGCCTGGACCGCGGCCGCACGGCCCAGGACGAGCACGGCCTCGGCTACTGCAACATCACCAAGTGCTGTACGGAGGTGTGCCCGGAGGGCATCCGGATCACGGACAACGCCCTGATCCCGTTGAAGGAACGCGCCGTCGACCGCAAGTACGACCCGCTGGTGTGGCTGGGCTCGAAGATCAGGAGACGCTCCTCGTAGCGGGCGGTACTACCCCCGCACCCAGTCCCGCCGGTACGCGGCCCAGTCGTCCTCGGTGGCCGCGAAGTCGACGTACAGGGCGACACCGAAGCGGGTGCGGGCGGCGTCGGTGCGGGACAGGCCGAGGCGGACGCCGCGGACGGCGGCCGGAACGGTCTCCGCGTGGGCCCAGTGGCCGAAGCGGTTCTCGTGGTAGAAGGGCAGGCCCATGAGCAGGTCGGTGCTCCTGGGCGTGACCTCCAGCGCGAGGCTGGTCTGCTGGGCCACATAGCCGCCGTACAGGCTCTGCAGCGGCTGCATGGTGTCGTACGACATCACGGCGATCTGGTCCACGCGGCGCGCCACCTGCCCGAAGTAGGCCTGCGACCACCACTTGGGGTGGCCGGTGGTCGTGCCCCAGAAGGAGTGGAAGCCGGGCAGCGGGTCGATCTGGTGGGCGGCGACGGAGAGCAGGGCGTGACGGTCCCGGGTGAGGGCGCGCAGGTCGTCGAGGAGGGAGAGGTAGTCCCGGTCGCCGGAGTGGAGGGGCTCCAGGTCGAAGTGGGCGCCCTCGAAGCCGGCGTCGAGGACGCCACGGGTCGACGCGACGATCGCCTCGCGGGTGGCGGCGCGCTCCAGGCGCAGCCCGTCGGGGCCCTCACTGGCCAGCACGTCGCCGAGCCAGGCCTGGACCCGGACGCCGGGGAGTTCCCGGTGCACGGCCTCCGTGAGCCAACCCGCCCTCCTGTACGCCGACTTCGGGAGCGTGCCGTCGTGCTCCAGGGGCCCGGAGTGGACGTAGAGGTCGCGGATGCCGGTGCCCCGGAGGCGGGCGGCGAGAGCCTCGACGTCCGCGTCGCTCTTGCGGCCGTCCACCCAGGCGTGCCCCAGCCAGAGGGCGTCCTTGTGCCGGGTGAGGGTGCCAGGGGCCGGGGTGCCGTTGTAGTTGAGACGGAGGCCCGTCTCGGCGGTGAGCAGGGGCAGCGTCAGAGCCAGGAGCAACGCGAGCAGAACACGGCGAAGGCGGCGGCGCCTGGGTTTTCCGCTGTTGGCGGGCGGGGGCTGGTCGGCGGCGGGGGCGGGTTGGTCGATGGGGGGCGCGGGCTGGTCGTCGGCGGGTGCGAGCGGGCCGTTCGCGGGGCCGGGGCGGTGCTCGGCGGGGACGAGGGGGCCGTCGGCTGCATCGGGTCGCCCGTGGGCGGGTGTGAGCGCGCCGTCCGCGGGATCGGGGCGCCGCTCGGCGAGTGCGCCCTGCTCGTCGGCGGGTGCGGGCGAGTTGTCCGCGGGATCCGGCCGCTGGTCGGGGGGCGTGAGCGAGCCGTTCGCGGGATCCGGCCTTCCGTCGGCGGGCGTGAGCGAGCCGTTCGCGGGATCCGGCCGCTGGTCGGACGGGGCGTTCGGGGTGTTCGTGGGAGCGGGCCGATCATCGGGTGGAGCGAGGTGCTCGTCGGCGGGTGCGGGCCGGGGCTCGGGGGGTCGGCTCCGCGGTGTCTCCTCGTTCGGTTCCGTCTTCCGGTCGTGCCGTTCCCTGTCCATCCCGACCCCCTGTCACAGTCTTCCCCCAGCCGCGTCCGCCCCACTCGCGCGGGCGCCTACCTGCCCATACGCTCCGAAATGTGACGCCCTCCCCGATCCGCGACCGGCCCCGGCGCTCCCGCGCTCCCCTACGGGTGCGCGTGGCGCTCGCGGCGGCCGGCGCGCTCGTGGGAACCGGGTGGCTGATGTTGCCGATGATGACGGCGGGGGGAGGTGATCCGGTTCCCGCCGCCCCGGCCGGGCCGGTCGCCGGCGCCGCCGCACCGGGGCAGGACGAGACCTCCGCGACCGACCTCGTGCTGCCGCTCGCCGCCCTCGGCGCGGCCGGGGCGCTGGCCGGTTACGGGTATCTGCGGCGCACCCGGCGGGCCCGGACCCGCACCACACCGGGCGTGGTGCCGGCGGCGCCGCCGGTGCCCACCGCGGCCGAGAACGAGCGGCAGGCCCGTGCCGCGCTGGTACTGGCCGACGACTGCGTGCGCGGCAGCCGGGAGGAACTCGCCTTCGTCGAGGAGCTGTTCGGGGCGGAGGCGGTCGAGCCGTTCACCCACGCCCTGCGGGCGGCGGAGACCGAGCTGTCGGCCGCGTTCGCGATGTGGCGGCGGTACGAGGAGGGCGTTCCGGGGGACGCGGCGGCCCGCCGGCAGGCACTGGTCGGGGTGGTCGGGCGGTGCGCGGAGGCGGGACGGCGGCTGGACGCCGAGGCGGCGGAGCTGGACCGGCTGCGCGGGCTGGAGCAGGGGGTGACCGCGGCCCTGGAGGTCGCGGAGGCGCGGTTCCGTGAGCTGGCCGCGCGGACGGCGGCGGCGCAGGCGACGGCCGCCGGGCTGCGGGAGCGCCACGCGCCCTCGGCGAGCGCACCCGTCACCGGATACGTGGAACAGGCCAAGGACCGGCTGGTGTTCACCACCGAGCGGCTCAACGAGGCTCGGCAGTGCGCCGATTCGGGTGAGCTGTCGCGGGCGGCGCGGCAGCTGCGCGCCGCCGAGGGCGGTGTCACGCAGGCCGGTGTCCTGGTGGACGGGGTGGAGCGGCTGGCGGCCCGGCTGCGGGAGGCGGCCGCACTGGTGCCGGCCGCGCTGACCGGCGCGGAGGCGGAGATCGCCGGGGCGCGCAAGGAGGGCGGGCGCACCTCCCTCACCGGTGGTGAACTGCGGGCCCGGCTCGCGCACGCGGACGCCGCGTCGGCCGCCGTGCGCGCCGAGCTGACCGGCGGTCCCCACGACCCGCTGGACGCGCTGCGCCGGATCACGCGGGCCGTGGAACGCCTGGAGGCGGGGCGGTCCGGGGTACTGGAGGCCGCCGCGCTGCTCGTGTCACGTGCCTCGGTCGACGCCACGGAGGAGTTCGTCGCCGTGCACCGGGCGGCGGTGGGCGCCTCGGCGCGGGCCCGGCTGGCGCAGGCGGTACGGGCCCTGGGCTCGGGCACGGAGGCGGACGTGCTCGCCGGGCAGGCCCGGGAGCTGGCCGAGCGGGACGTGCGTACCCACGGGAACCCGTTCGCCGACGGCCACGCCACCGGCCTCACCGGCGCCGTCCTCGGCGGCATCCTCCTGGCCGAGGACCCGGACGGCGGCCCCCCGGCGAGCTTCGGCGGCCCCGGGACCCGCTCCCGCCGCCACCTGCCGTGACCCGCCTGCCCCGGCCGTCCGTCAGAGGCTGGGCCCCGCTCGGGCCGGCAACTCGAAGGGCCGCCCGTGCGAAGGACACCCTCGGCCATCCGCCGAGCGGCCCCGGCGGGGCGGCGGCTCGCCCGGCACCTCCCGCCGGGCCCGGCCGTGGGGCGCACGGTACGGGGCGCCGAGTCGGACAGCTCGCCGCACGGACCGGGAATTGCCGGAGACACCGGTCACCCAGGGAGCCCGTCGCCGCGGCCGCACCGCCCCGCCGTGCCGGGTCCGGTTCTCAGAACAGGCTGAGCAGGGCCTCCGCCGGGTCGGTCAGGCCGGTCTCGCCGCCGGGCAGCGGGAGTTCGAACCACACCGTCTTGCCGCGCGGCGTGCGCCGCGAGCCCCAGGCCGCGCTGAGCAGCCCGACGAGTTGCAGGCCGCGGCCGCCCTCGTCCGTGTCCCGGGCCCGGCGTCGCCGCGGCTGCACGAGACCGGAGTCCCACACCTCGCACACCAGGGTCCGGTCCAGCAGCAGCCGCAGCCTGATCTCGCCCTCCCCGTAACGCAGCGCGTTCGTCACCAGTTCGCTGACCAGCAGCTCCGTCGTGTCGACCAGGGGCTCGAGGCCCCAGCCGACCAACTGCGCCCGGGCGTACTCACGGGCCCGCCCCACGCTGCGCGGCTCACGCGGCAGCGTCCAGTCGCCGACGGACTCGGCGGGCAGCCCCTGGACCCGGGCCATCAGCAGCGCGATGTCGTCCTCGCCGTGGTGGGTGTCGAGGGTGCTCAGGACGTGGTCGCAGACGTCCTCCAGGGGCCGGGAGGGGTCGGTGAGCGCGCCCACGAAGGCCTGGAGCCCCTCGTCGAGGGGGTGGTCGCGGGACTCGACCAGGCCGTCCGTGTAGAGGGCCAGCAGCGCGCCCTCCGGCAGTTCGACCTCTACCTCCTCGAACGGCTCGCCGCCTACACCGAGCGGCATGCCGGGCGGCACGTCGAGCATCAGCGCCGCCTCGCCGGGCTCCACCAGCACCGGCGGCAGGTGGCCGGCGTTGGCGAACGTACAGCGCCTGGTGACGGAGTCGTAGACGGCGTACACACAGGTCGCGAGGTACACCTCGGAGAGGTCGGCGTCGCGGGGCTGGCGCGCCGCGCGGGTGGCCTGCTGGACGCCGCCGGGAGTGCCGAGGCCGCGGGCGATCTCGTCCAGCGCGGAGAGCACCTCGGCCGGTTCGAGGTCCAGCAGCGCCAGGGTCCTTACGGCCGTGCGCAGTTCGCCCATCGCGACCGCCGCGCGCAGCCCGCGCCCCATGACGTCGCCGACGACCAGCGCGGTGCGGTGACCGGGGAGTTCTATGACGTCGAACCAGTCGCCGCCGACCTCGGTGGCCGCGTTGCCCGGCAGGTAGCGGCACGCGATGTCGAGACCGGAGGCCTCGGGGTCGCCGGGCGGGAGCAGGGACCGCTGGAGTATCAGCGCCCGCTCGTGCTCACGGCGGTACAGGCGGGCGTTGTCGATGCAGACGGCGGCGCGCGCGGCCAGCTCCACCGCGAGGTCCCGGTCCCGGTCGCCGAACGGCTCGCTGCCCTTGGTGCGGGCGAACCGCGCGAGTCCGACGACGGTGTCGTGGGCGACCATCGGCACGGCCAGCGTCGACTGCACGAGTTCCCCGTCCTCCGGCGGCACGTGCTGCGGCCGGGCGGTGCGCAGGGCGTCCGCACAAGGCGAGTTGAAGGGGAAGTGGTGGACCGCGCCGACCGCGACCGCGTCTCCGGAGCCGCTGAGCGGCACGTCGGAGACGGCGCTCGCGAAGGCGACGCGCCGCAGTTCGGCGCTGCCGTCGGCGAGGCCGGGCGGGGTCTCGTCGCCGATGAGCAGCCCCTGGTAGAGGTCGACGGTGGCGAGGTCGCAGAAGCCGGGGACGACGACGTCGAGGAGTTCGCGGGCCGTGGTCTCCAGGTCGAGGGAGTTGCCTATGCGGGCGCCGGCCTCGTTGAGCAGCGCGAGGTTGCGCCGGGCCGCGGCCGCCTCCCGGGCGGCCGCGCGGCGGGCGGTGATGTCGGTGCCGAGCCAGGCGATGCCGATGGGCCGGCCGCTGCCGCTGTGCACCCGGTAGAGGTTGACGGACCAGTGCCGGCGCTCCTCGGAGCCGGGCACGAACCCGGTCACATGCATGTCGGTGATGGAGTCACCGGTCTCCAGCACACGCCGCAGCGTGGCCGAAACCCGATCCGCCTCGGCGCGCGGCAGGTAGTCGTGGACCCCCTTGCCACGGTGGTCGTCCGGGGTTCCGCCGAAGATGGAGGCGAAACGCATGTTGGCCCGACGGACCCTCAGATCGGTGTCGATCAGCAGGAATCCGAACGGAGACTGACCGAAAATCGCCTGCGAGGCGGCGAGGTCCGTCTCGATGCTGCGCAGGGTGCGGACGTCCACCACGATGCACACGGCGGCCCGCTCGCTCTCGGCCGTCCGGGTGGGCATGACGTAGACCTCGGCTAGACCTTCCTCGCCCGGGGCGCCGTCCGGGCCGTCCGGCATCCGGAAGGGCACCACCCCGGTCCACTCCCGCCCGTCGAGGATCTCGGCCATCTTGCGCTGGCTGCGCTCGCGCAGGTCGGAGTCGACGAAGGCCTCGATCGGGTCCATCCCGACGGCGCGTTCGGCGGGGATGCCGAAGAGCTGCTCGGCGCGCAGGCTCCACTGGTCGACCAGTCCATCGGCGCCGATGGAGAAGGACGCGACCCTGATGTAGTCGTAGATGGAGCCGGGCGGACTGCTCTGCCACATGGCGTCACCCGGGCCGCCCGCACTGCGTGCGGCCCGGTCACTCGCGCCGTCCGACGGGTCCTCGGACTCCGTGGCCTTCGCTGGTATCTCGCTCACGCGAACCGTCCCCTCCAGCTCACCGCACCCGGTACCGGTCACCGGGGGCGGCTGCCCGCAGTATCCAGCACTACGGCGCCGCACAACACGGTGTTCACGATCACAGCTCGGTCGAGGTGCTTTTCGGACCGGGCCGCGACAACACTTCCAGTCTTCTAACCAGGTAACACGGCCTCGAATCACGTCCCCCCGCACCGGTCACCGGGCAGCCTCGCGGGATGGACGGCGCGCACCGGGATGTACACCGCACTCAGCCGGGCACCGCCAGCTCGAACCAGACGGTCTTCCCGCCACCGCCGGGCCGGGTTCCCCAGCGGCGCGCGGCGCCCGCCACCAGTTGCAGGCCGCGGCCGCTCTCGTCCTCGGGCTGGGCGACCCGCTCGCGCGGCGGATCGGGGAGCGGGTCGGAGACCTCGACCAGCAGGGTGGCGCCGAGCCGCGCGGGGCGCACCAGCCGTACGCCGATGGGTCCGGTGGCGTGCCGCAGGGAGTTGGTGACCAGCTCGCTCACCAGCAGCGCGGCGAGGTCGGCGACGCAGTCGAGGTCCCAGCCGCGCAGTTGGCCGCGGACCGCGCCCCGGGCGGTGCGCACGACACCCGGCTCCGCGGGGAAAATCCACTCGGCGCAGTCGCCATCGGTGTCGATCACGCCGATCACTTCCCAGGCCAGCGAGCCCACCCATGTCCGTTTTCATGGGGTTAATGGGCACATACCCGGTATCCAGGGGGCAGTACCGCGCGGGAGGGCGCGCTGTGGTGCGAACGGCGTAGGGGTTCCGCGCCCCCGCCGCGGCCGCGGCGCCGCTCAGCGCGCTCCCGCGCCGAGACGGGCGGCGACCTCACGGACCGCGGGCACGTCCTGGTCGAGCCAGGGCACCTCCCAGAGCCGGTCGGGGGTGAGCCAGCGCAGTTCGTCGTGGTCCTGGAGGGGCCGGGGGGCGGCGGAGCCGGCACGCAGCCGGGCGGTCCACACCCGCAGTACGTAGGGGGACTTCAGCGGCCACTCCCCCGGTACGCGTTCGACGGGCTCGGCGTCGATGCCGAGTTCCTCGGCCAGTTCACGCGTCAGGGCGTCCTCGGGCCGTTCACCCGGCTCGACCTTGCCGCCGGGCAGTTCCCAGCGTCCGGCCAGCTCGGGGGGTGCGCTGCGGCGCGCGGCGAGCAGTCGCCCGGCGTCGAGCAGGGCGGCCCCCACCACCACGATCCGGTCCGTCATGGGGCGATCCGTCATGAGACGGAGCCTACGGGAAGGCGGGGAAGGTCAGTTGCGGACGCCGTTGCCGTTCTGGCCGATGCGCTCGACCCAGTAGAGCTGCTTGTGTCCGTGGTCGTCGAGGCTGTCGGCGATCTTCTGGGCCTCGGCCCGGCTCGCGTACCGTCCCACGCGGTAGCGATTGCCGTTGTCGTCCTGCCGTATCACGATCCAGGGCAGGGTGACGTCCGTGCCCTCACTCATGGCCCCCACCGTTCCTTCTCGCACCGCCCCGCCCTCCCTCACTCCCGGGCGCCCGCCGAGCCCCGCCTAAGGAAACCGCAGTCCGCATATGCCCGAGCGTACGCCCAACCTTCACGGAGCGAATACGTCTTTTCACAAAGAGGTACGCAACCAGCCAGAACGCAGGGGGCGCGCGGCCGTGAACGCGCCGCCCCCCGCGCTGTTGTCGGGGGTCGGGGGCGATCCGGCCGCACCCGCGATCACCTGGGAGAACGGCCGGATTGCAGCGGCGGATACGGCACGGGGTGCCAGGGCGTGCGACGGCGCGGCGACCCACGGCGCGTGCCGGGGTGTGCGCTACTTCACGGGCAGGTGGTACGCGGCCCGGTACCGGTCGGCCGGGATCACGACGTCGGCGGTCTCCACGGGGCGGCCGGAGGCGAAGTAGGTGCGCTGGATGACGAGGACCACATGACCGGGGACGCCGCCGAGGACGTGCAGTTCCTCGGCCAGGCCGGGGCGGGCGCCGACCTCCTCGGTGACGTTGTCCACGATGACGTCGATGGCCCGCATCCGCTCGACCACACCCATGCCGCCGAGCGGCCCCTCCTCCGGCAGCATCACCGGGGTGCGGCCGGTGACCGCGAGGGGCTCCCAGGAGGTCGAGAGCATCATGGCCTCCCCCGCCTCCCTGAACAGGTACTTCGTGCGCATGACCCGCGAGCCGGGCTCGACGCCGAGCCGCTCGGCGATGACGGCCCCGGCCGTCGCCTGCGCGCTGCTGGACTCCCAGGTGCCGCGCACCGCGGCGTCGGCCTGCTCCTGCCGGAAGGGCGTCGCCCCCGCCGAAGGCCGGAAGCCGGAGCGGGCCACGCTCCTGGGCACCGGCCGCTCGCGCACATACGTCCCCGAGCCGGAGCGCCCCTCCACCAGACCCTCGGCCATCAGGACCTTGCGGGCCTCCAGGGCGACGGTGTCCGAGACGCCGTACTCCTCGCGGATGCGGGCCTGGGAGGGAAGCCGGGTATGGGGAGGCAGTGAACCGTCGACGATCTTCTTGCGGAGATCACCCGCGACACGCAAGTACGCCGGCTGCTCACCGAATGTCACTGGCCACTCCCATCAGGTTGTACAGACAGCAACAGCCTGGCAACCGTGGGTTGTCCCGTGCAAGCAAAGGCCAGAGAATCACTCGATGTGATGACAAGGGGTTGGGGAGCGCTTTACCCAGGCACTTTCTCCCCGCTACAACCGAAGCCACACCTCCCGGCGATCACCACGGCCGGAACGCGGCTCATACCGCCATGCCGCTGCCGCCGTCGGAACCGCCGTCCCGAGCGTCGTCCCGGGCGCCACCGTCGCCCGCGGGCGGGGTGACCTCCAGACCCAGGGCCCTGCGCGCGGGAACGCCTTTCCTCGGGTCGAGCAGGCGCAGGCCGGTGTCGTAGTGCCGGTAGAACGCGTCGGCGCCGTCAGCTTTCGCGGCCTTCGCCCACTCGGCACGCGCCCGGTCCAGATCGGCGGCCAGGAGGGTGACGGGCTTCCGGGCCGCACCGGGCCACTGATGTCCGCGCAGCGACCGGGCCTGTCCGTCCAGGGCCGCGGAGATCCGCCCGGCCCACGCCTTGTGCCCCGGCAGGTCGTCCTCGACTCGGTCCGCCTCCGGGGCCGACTCCACGGCGGCGTTGAGGATGTGAGCGGCTCTCAGGTAGGCGACCTGGTCGGCGTCGAGGACGGTCGCGTCGTTGCGCAGCGCGCCGGTGAGGTTCGCGCCCTCGGTCACATTGCCGAAGACGCAGGTGACCTCGCGGTCCCCGGCCCGCCAACCGCGTTCGGTGGGCGTGAGGTAGTAGACGTCCACGTCGTCGGGGACGGCCCAGGCGTCCATCGCGTAGGTGTCCCGCAGTCCGTAGCAGCGCTTGTCGGCGGTACGGCTCACCGACTCGTCACCGGGGTAGCCGCCGTCCCGCAGCCGGAAAGAGGCGAACACCTCCCCGTCGTGCTCCCCCGAGCAGGGCACCCCGGTCACCACGCCGCCCTCGCCGCTCAGCGTCCCGCCGGGGGCGTCGAAGCACTCCCCCTTCACCATCGAGGAGTTCGCGCCGTCACGCGCCCCCTCCTTCACTCCCTCCCAGAAGCTGGAGGCGCCCCCCGTGGCGAGCATCAGCGCCCACAGCGCGAGCCCGATCCCGGACAGCACCGCACCACCCACCGCGAACCCCGCCCCGCGCTCACCGCGCCGCCGTATCTGCCGCAGCGCGATGAGCCCGAACACCAGCCCCACGCCCGGCAGACAGCACAGGACGCCGAGCACCAGGGAGGTGATGGCGAAGCCGTTGACGGGGGCGGGCCGGTTGTAGGGGCTGTAGCCCTGCGCCCAGGGCTGGTACTCCGGCCCCTGCGGATACGCCGGCGGCCCGTAAGGCCCCTGCGGAGGCTGCTGCTGCGACGGCTGGTACGGCCCGTGCGGCTGCTGGGGGCCGGGGGGCGGGGGTATGGACACCGCTGCATGTTAAGCCAGGTCGACCGACGCTCCCAGGTATACGCCGATGGCGCGCAATCCGCGGGCCTTGCGGGTTGCGCGCCACCGGGTGGACACGGAGTGTCCGTGGGACGGCTCGGCCTGGCGACTCAGGCGGCCTGCTGCTGTTGTTGCTGCTGCTGCTGCTGTTGCTGCTGTTGCTGCTGCTGCTGCTGCTGCTGCTGTTGCTGCTGCTGTTGCTGCTGCTGCTGTTGCTGCTGTTGTTGCTGTTGCTGCTGCTGCTGTTGGCCCGGCTGCTGCTGCTGTTGCTGCTGCTGTTGCTGCTGCTGTTGCTGTTGCTGCTGTTGCTGCTGTTGCTGCTGCTGTTGCTGTTGCTGCTGCTGTTGCTGCTGCTGTTGCTGCTGCTGCTGCTGTTGTTGCTGCTGCTGCTGTTGCTGCTGTTGCTGCTGCTGCTGCTGTTGGCCCGGCTGCTGCTGCTGTTGCTGCTGCTGTTGTTGCTGCTGTTGTTGCTGTTGCTGCTGCTGCTGCTGCTGCTGTTGCTGCTGCTGTTGCTGCTGCTGTTGCTGCTGTTGCTGCTGCTGCTTCTGCACCCTCGCCGGCCGCACTACCTGCTTGCACGAACGCTGCTTGCACGGGCGATCCGGGGAGCGGTCCGTGGTCGTTGGCGCCTTCTGGTGCGCCGATGCCACCACAGCGGCTGGAGGTGTGGCGCCGACCGCTTCTCCGGCGAAGCCCGCCGGGAACGCGAGAGCAGCAGCGATGAGCGCCGGGCTGAGCCGGGTGAGGTACCGCTTGCCACGCATGACCTTTCTCCCTTCGACCCGCGGAACGAAAGACAGGCGTCTCTCGTGGCAGGCGCTGCGATCAGCACCACGCGACGGACGAACGCCGCCTTCGACAGCAGGATCACACGCACCACAGCACCCAACAAGAAACCGCTCATCCTAGGACTCGGGGTTATCGGCAACAGCCGTCCGCAAAAGCCCCGACCAGCGGTACGGCGATGCGAATGGACCCAACAACGCCTGCGAACAGAGCGCTTGAGGGGGGTCACCCGCATGGACACCGAGGCACCCCGGCCGGACTCCCGGAAACCGCCACCGGCAGGCACTTCGGACGCGCGGAACACGGAAACCGACTATCCTAGGAGCAGGGGTATTTGGCTAGAAAAGCACCCGCACCAGTCGTCCAGCAGGGGGAACGCCGGATGAACGACGACCCACGGCGAGCGGAGCTCGCGGACTTCCTCAGAACACGACGGCTGGCCCTCCAGCCGGAAGAAGTCGGCCTTCCCCGACGCCCCTCGCGACGAACACCCGGCCTGCGAAGGGAAGATGTCGCGGACTTGGCGGGCATCAGCTCGTGCTGGTACTCCCAGCTCGAACAGGCCCGCAAGATCCGGGTCTCCGACCAGGTACTCAACTCTCTCGCCGACGCCCTTCGCCTCAACGGCGAAGAACACGACTACCTCCTGACTCTGGGGAGCGGGGACCCCCGTTCCAGCGCGACCGCCCCCGCGAACGGGGTGCCGCCGACGCTCCAGCGCATCCTGGACAGCCAACTCCCCCACCCCGCATTCGCCCTCGGCCCCCGGTTCGACATTCTCGCCTGGAACCGGGCCCGCACCGACGTGTACGGCGATCCGGCCGCGGCAATCCCGGCACACCGCCATTTGCTGTGGCTCTTCTTCAGTGACCACATGCGCGAATTGATACAGAACTGGGAACCGAGCGCCCGCTCGATACTCGCCGATTTCCGCTCGGCGACCGGACTTTACGTGCACGAGCCGTGGTTCACCGCACTTGTCCGGGAACTGAGCAAAAGCAGCCCTGAATTCCGCGCCTTGTGGCGGGAGCACGAAATAGGAAAGCAGCGCGTCACCAGCCGCGAGGTCGGCCACCCGTTGGTCGGACGCATGATGCTGGAGGAGACCGCGCTCGTCGTCGACGACCGGTCCGGCCGGCGGGTGATCCTGGAGACTCCCCAGCCCGGCACCGGTACCGAGGACAAACTGACGGCGCTCGCCTGGCGGTACGACCGGGTTCAGGCCCCGACGCGGCGCACGATGGGACAGGCCTTGAGGTGACGGCGGGCGCCCCCGGCGAGAGCCACCGCTCACAGCGGCGGCACGTGGGCGAAGCGCCATGAGCGTAAAGCCCGGTTCGGGTGGGGTTCGCCAAGTGCGGTGGTCGTGCCGAGCGCTGCACCGAGAAACGCGTCAGGGACGATCCCCACGGCGACCGGTCCGGTTCGTCGATCGGCGGGCGAGCCCCGGGCGTCCTGGCGCCGGGCCTGGCCCAAGTCGCGGTGGACCACCCACTCCCCCAGCAGCGCGGCCGGCAGGACGAGCGGGAACCGGAGCAGGACGAGCGGGAACCGGAGCCGGGCGACGGCCACGCGACCCCGTTCGAGTGGGCCGCTCGTGACGCGTGGCCGACCCGTCCGGAAACGCCAGCCGGTACGGAAGTCGGCTCGGGCGTGGCGGAGTTGAGCCCGCCGCGCCGCACCGCCGTGACCATCAGGCGGGCGCATGACGTTGTGGTTTCTGCGTCTTCATGATCATCCTCGCGGACATGAGCGCACCGTCACCTGCCGCTGCCACGGCGCGGCCCACGTACCTCGGTGCGGCTTCCTCCCACCACGGCGACGAACGCCGCTCGTCCCGTCGGCGACTCGGACGAGCGGGGAGGAACGACCGGAATCTTGTGGGACGGACCGGACCCCACGGGAATCTCTTCCAGGCGGACTCCCGATCGAGCCGGTCGCCGGTCGGTCCGCGGGCGGTCCACCTACGAATCTACGTCGTTTCCGGTGATGTTCAACTCGGCGGGCGGCGCCGGTGCGGCCGGAGCTTTCGCCGAAGTGACGCGCCAGGATCCTCGCACACCCGAGTCGGCGGACTTTCCCGGCACTTCGTGACCGGTCGCACCGGCTGACCGAAGGCGGTCTATGCGCGTAAAGGCCGAGGCCTCACCATGGTGCCGCTCCATGAACCATCGCATCGGGACCGCTTCGTGCCCGGTATCCCAGCCTGAGCGCCGCCGCCCTCGGGTCGGCGACCACCGCGTCGTCCGCACGATCGACGACGGGGGGCTGCGGAAAACTGCGGACCGCACAACGGCCTGACCTGCTCTCTCGCAGGTCAGGCCGTTTGTCCCCGTGGAATCAGACGTTGAAGCGGAACTCCACCACGTCGCCGTCCTGCATCACGTAGTCCTTGCCCTCCATGCGGGCCTTGCCCTTGGCGCGGGCCTCGGCGACCGAGCCCGTCTCGACCAGGTCGCCGAAGGAGATGACCTCGGCCTTGATGAAGCCCTTCTGGAAGTCGGTGTGGATCACACCGGCCGCCTCGGGGGCCGTGGCGCCCTTCTTGATCGTCCAGGCGCGGGACTCCTTGGGGCCGGCCGTGAGGTAGGTCTGCAGACCGAGCGTGTTGAAGCCGACGCGCGCGAGGGTGGCGAGGCCGGGCTCCTCGGCGCCGACCGACTCCAGGAGCTCCAGCGCGTCCTCCTCGTCCAGCTCGGCGAGGTCCTGCTCCAGCTTGGCGTTGAGGAAGATCGCCTCGGCGGGTGCGACCAGGGCGCGCTGCTCGTTCTTGAAGTCCTCGTCGACCAGCTCGTCCTCGTCGACGTTGAAGACGTAGAGGAACGGCTTGGTGGTGAGCAGGTGCAGGTCGTGCAGGAGCTCGTTGCGCTCGGTGCCCTGGACGATGCCGTGCGCGAAGAGCGTGTCGCCCTTCTCCAGGATCTCCTTGGCCTCCTCGACGGCCTTGACCTTGGGAGCGATGTCCTTCTTGATCCGCGACTCCTTCTGGAGCCGGGGCAGGACCTTCTCGATGGTCTGGAGGTCGGCGAGGATCAGCTCGGTGTTGATCGTCTCGATGTCGTCCTTCGGCGAGACCTTGCCGTCGACGTGGACGACGTTCTCGTCCTTGAAGGCGCGGATGACCTGGCAGATCGCGTCGGACTCGCGGATGTTCGCGAGGAACTTGTTGCCCAGGCCCTCGCCCTCGGAGGCGCCGCGCACGATGCCGGCGATGTCGACGAAGTCGACCGTGGCCGGGAGGATACGCTCCGACTTGAAGATCGACGCCAGCTTGGCGAGACGGCCGTCGGGCACACCGACGACGCCGACGTTCGGCTCGATCGTGGCGAACGGGTAGTTGGCCGCCAGCACGTCGTTCTTGGTCAGGGCGTTGAACAGGGTCGACTTGCCGACATTGGGCAGACCGACGATTCCGATCGTGAGCGACACGTTGCGACTTCCCGTAGATGAGAGGGGCCAGGGGCTGCCAGGGGCCAGAGACACTGGCCGATCCACCAGTCTACGGCGTCCGCGATGGCGGGTTCGCGGGAGCGCGGGGCGTCCGGCCGGGCTGCGCCCACCGGCGTGTCTGAGGGCCGATTGAGCACATAAGCAGACCTAGGTTGGTCCAATGGAGCAACGCAGAAGCCGACCCCCGAACAACGGACGGCGCCGCGGCACACCGCCCGCGGCGCTACCGCCGCAGGCACGTCGGCCGGTGCCGCGCGGGGCGCGGCCCGCGGACGGACGGCCGGCGGGTACCGGGCCGTCGGACGGGCAGCCGGCGGGGCTGCGGCTCACCGGGCTCGGCGGGGGGCTGTTCTGCGCGGCGGTGATGCTGCTGCTCGGTCTGCTGGACCAGCTCCTGTTCGGTGCGTCCCTGACGCTTTACGGCGTGCTGTTCCTGCCGGTGTGCGTGCTGACCGCGCTGTGGGTCCGCGGCGGTGACGTGCTCACCGCCCCGGTCGTCGTGCCGATCGCCTTCGCGGCGGGCCTGTTCCCCGTCGCGGACGGCAGCGGCGGCCTGCTCGGGCGGCTGATGGGGCTCGTCACCGGGCTCGCCACGCAGGCGGGCTGGCTGTACGGGGGGACGCTGCTCGCGGGGGTGATCGTGCTGGTACGGCGGGTGCTGTGGGTACGGGCCCGCCGGAGCCGGGGCTGACCGGCGGGTCCCGCGCCGTTCCTCCCGGGCCCCGGCCCGTGGCGCCGTTTCCGTCGCCGGGTCAGTCCCCGAGCCGCTCCTGGGCCTGCGCGGCGTGCATCGCCGCCCCGACGATGCCGGCGTTGTTCTGGAGCTGGGCCGGCACGATCTCGGCCCGCACGCCCTCGATGAGGTGCAGGAACTTGTCCGCCTTGCGGCTGACCCCGCCGCCGACGATGAACAGCTCGGGCGAGAAGAGCATCTCGACGTGGGCGAGGTACTTCCCGACCCGGCGCGCCCAGTGCTCCCAGCTCAGGTCGTGGTCCTCCTTGGCCTTGCTGGAGGCCCGCTTCTCGGCCTCGTGGCCGTTCAGCTCGAGGTGGCCCAGCTCGGTGTTGGGAACCAGCACGCCGTCGACGAAGACGGCGCTGCCGATGCCGGTGCCGAAGGTGAGCAGGATGACCGTGCCCCGCCGGTCCCGGCCGGCGCCGAACTGCATCTCGGCGACGCCCGCCGCGTCCGCGTCGTTGACCACGGTCACCGGGAGGCCGCCCAGCCGGCCGCCGAACAACGCGCGCGCGTCCGTGTCGACCCAGCTCTTGTCGACGTTGGCCGCCGTCCGGACCGTGGCGCCGCCCGTGACCACTCCGGGGAAGGTGAGGCCCACCGGGCCGGTCCAGCCGAAGTGGTCGATGACCTGCTTCACCCCGTCGGCGACGCCGTCGGGCGTCGCCGGGTGCGGGGTGAGCACCTTGCAGCGCTCCTGGGCCAGGTCCCCCTTGTCCAGGTCCACAGGGGCGCCCTTGATCCCGGATCCACCGATGTCCACGCCGAAGATCTGCATGGCACCACGTTACGACGTGCGACCGGCGGTCACGCCACGCAGATGCCGGTCAGGCCCGGGCGCGGACGTCACGCCCCGGCGGTGCCGCTCCCGCCGCGCTCGGCGACCAGGGTGGCCGCCTCGTCGCGCAGGTCGCGGCGCAGCTCCTTGGGCAGCGAGAAGGTGATGGACTCCTCGGCGGCCTTGACGATCTCCACGTCTTCGTAACCGCGCCCGCCGAGCCACTCCAGGACCTGCTCGACCAGCACCTCGGGGACCGAGGCGCCGGAGGTGACGCCGACGGTCGTCACGCCCTCCAGCCAGGCCTCGTCGATCTCGTCCGCGAAGTCCACCAGGTAGGCGGCGCGGGCACCGGCCAGCTTGGCGACCTCGACCAGCCGCTTGGAGTTCGAGGAGTTGCGCGAGCCGACCACGATGACCAGTTCGGCCTCCGCGCCCATCTGCTTCACGGCGAGCTGGCGGTTCTGCGTGGCGTAGCAGATGTCGTCGCTCGGCGGGGAGACGAGGCCCGGGAACTTCGTCTTCAGGGCGTCGACGGTCTCCATGGTCTCGTCCACGGAGAGGGTGGTCTGGGACAGCCAGACGACCTTCGAGGGGTCGCGGACCTCGACCTTGGCGACGTCCTCGGGGCCGTCGACGAGCTGGATGTGGTCGGGGGCCTCGCCGGAGGTGCCGATGACCTCCTCGTGGCCCTCGTGCCCGATCAGGAGGATGTCGTAGTCCTCGTTGGCGTACCGCACGGCCTCCTTGTGGACCTTGGTGACCAGCGGGCAGGTCGCGTCGATCGTGGCCAGCCGGCCGCGCTCGGCCTCCTCGTGCACGACCGGGGCGACGCCGTGCGCGGAGAACATCACGATGTTGCCCGGCGGCACCTCCTCCGTCCGCTCGACGAAGACGGCGCCCTTCTTCTCCAGGGTCTGCACGACGTACTTGTTGTGGACGATCTCGTGCCGGACGTAGATCGGGGCCCCGTACTGCTCCAGGGCCTTCTCGACGGCGATCACGGCGCGGTCGACACCGGCGCAGTAGCCCCGGGGGGCGGCGAGCAGGACACGGCGGCCAGACGAAGCGGTCATGGGACCCATCGTAAGGGTGTGTTCACGGGCTCCGGGATCGCGTCCCCGCGCGGCCGCCCGCACGGCTCCGTCGCGGGCGGCCGCGCGGGCGGGGCCTTCTGTCGGTGCCCGCCGTTACGCTCGCCGCATGGCTGTGAACACGTCGCCCGAGACGCCCCTGCCCGTGGGTGAGGTCTCGCGGCTCATCGGCAGGTGGATCGACCGGCTGGGCGCGGTGTGGGTCGAGGGGCAGATCACGCAGCTCTCGCGGCGGCCGGGCGCCGGGGTGGTCTTCCTGACCCTGCGGGACCCCTCGCACGACGTCTCCGTCAGCGTGACGTGCTACCGGCAGGTGTTCGACGCGGTGGCCGACGTGGTGGGTGAGGGCGCCCGGGTCGTCGTCCTGGCGAAGCCGGAGTGGTACGCGCCGCGTGGGCAGCTCTCGCTGCGGGCCGCCGAGATACGGCCGGTGGGCGTCGGTGAGCTGCTGGCCCGGCTGGAGCAGCTCAAGAAGGCGCTGGCGGCCGAGGGGCTGTTCGCGCCCGAGCGGAAGAAACCGCTGCCGTTCCTGCCGCAGCTCATCGGGCTGGTCTGCGGGCGGGCCTCCGCCGCGGAGCGGGACGTGCTGGAGAACGCCCGCCACCGCTGGCCGGCCGTCCGCTTCGAAGTGCGGAACGTGGCCGTGCAGGGGGTGCACGCCGTTCCGCAGGTCGTGCAGGCGGTCAAGGAGCTGGACGCGCTGGACGGCGTGGACGTCATCGTCGTGGCCCGGGGCGGCGGCAGCGTGGAGGACCTGCTGCCCTTCTCCGACGAGCAGCTCGTGCGCGCGGTGGCCCAGTGCCGTACGCCGGTGGTGTCCGCCATCGGGCACGAGCCGGACAATCCGCTGCTGGACCATGTGGCCGACCTGCGCGCCTCGACCCCGACCGACGCCGCCAAGAAGGTCGTGCCGGACGTGGGCGAGGAGTTCGAGCGGGTGCGGATGCTGCGGGACCGGGCCCGGCGGTGCGTGTCGGCGTCCGTGGAGCGGGAGGAGCGGGGGCTGGCCCACGCGCTGGCGCGGCCCTCTATGGAGGATCCGCACCGGATGGTCGACGAGCGAGCCGACCATGTGGCGTCGCTGCTGGACCGCGGCCGGCGCACCCTCGGCCACCTCCTGGACCGTGCCGACTCCGAGCTGACGCACACGCACGCGCGCGTGGTGGCCCTCTCCCCGGCCGCCACCCTCAAGCGCGGCTACGCGGTGCTGCAGCGGGCGGACGGCCATGTGGTGCGCGACCCGCAGGAAGTGACCGGGGGCGAGACGCTGCGGGCGCGGGTCGCCGAGGGCGAGTTCGGTGTCCGTGTCGATGCCGATGTCGATGTCTAGGGTGGGTGGATGACCAGCAAGGTGGACGAGGCGCTGTCGTACGAGCAGGCCCGGGACGAGTTGATCGACGTCGTGCGGCGTCTGGAGACGGGCGGTACGTCGCTCGAGGAGTCCCTGGCGCTGTGGGAGCGGGGCGAGGAGCTGGCCAAGGTGTGCCGGCGCTGGCTGGAGGGCGCGCGGGCCCGGCTGGACGCGGCGCTGGCCGAGGAGGCCGAGGAGGAGGACGCCGAATAGGGCGCGGGGCGGCGCCCGGCGCTGTGCCGGGGCTCACCGCTCCGTCCATTTGGTTGAAGGTTGAACTTTGCCGTAGTCTCGTGAGCGTCAGCCGGTCCGGCACCACGGGCCGCACGCGCACCCGAGGAAGGCACGCATGTCTCTCGTTCTTGACCCCGCCGCCCAGGACCTGCTGTTCCGCGAGGCCCGCACCGCGAACACCTTCACCGACGAGCCGGTGACCGAGGAGCAGGTCCAGGCGATCTACGACCTGGTCAAGTACGGTCCGACCGCCTTCAACCAGACCCCGCTGCGCGTCACCCTGGTCCGCTCCCCCGAGGCCCGTGAGCGCCTGCTGAAGCACATGTCCGAGGGCAACCGGGCCAAGACCGCCGCCGCCCCGCTGGTCGCGATCCTCTCCGCGGACAACGAGTTCCACGAGGAGCTGCCGGCCCTCTTCCCGGCCTTCCCGCAGGCCAAGGACGTCTTCTTCGCCGAGCGCCCGGTCCGCGAAGGCTCCGCCGCGATGAACGCCGCCCTCCAGGCCGGCTACTTCATCGTCGGCGTCCGCGCCGCGGGGCTCGCCGCGGGCCCGATGACCGGCTTCGACTTCGAGGGCGTCCGCAAGGAGTTCCTGGACGACGACCACACCCCGCTGATGGTCGTCAACATCGGCCGTCCGGGTCCGGACGCCTGGTACCCGCGCTCGCCGCGCCTGGCGTACGAGGACGTCATCACGACCGTCTGACCCCCACGAGCACGTGAAGGGGCCCCCGGCGTCGCGCCGGGGGCCCCTTCACGTGCGCGGCAGGGCGCTCAGGCCATCTTCAGGGCGGCCGCCATCCTCGTCAGCCGGTCGAAGGGCGCCGTGCCGGACACCACCGTGGTGGAGCCGGGGGTGTCCTCCAGGACCAGGGCGTCGTAGCGGCCGCCGGTGTACCGGGTCCAGGTGCGGCCGCCGATCCGCTCGGTCCGCTTCGTCGCCTTCGAACCCTGGCCTGCCTGCTCGATGAAGTCGGACCGTTTCTGAGTGGACTGCTCGACCTGCACGTACTGACCCTCGGGATCCTGGAAGCCGAGGTGCCACCGGTCGGAGTTCTCGCCCTGGAAGCGCACCGAGGTCGCCTTCCAGGACCCGGGCAGGCCCTCGGGGGCGGCCACCGGGTAGCTCGCGGCACGACGGGCCGTGTCCAGCTCGACCTGGTAGTCGACCCGCCTGATGTCGGGAGCGTGATCGTCGTGCGGGACGAAGACGTAGATGACCGCCGCCGCGATCCCGATGAGGCCCAGGGAGAGGATCATGTCCCGGACCGTCTTCTGCTTGCCGTTGGAACCTGCCACGCCCTCTATCGTCGCAGGTGCCCGGAGCGCTCATACGTGGGGTCCCCTGCTCATTTTGTCTGCTCAACGATAGAGTCGGGACCAACACCCTCATCCGGCCGTCGTCGTATCAGAAAGGTGCGCTCCGATGACCGAGAATCATCATCTGCCGTCCGAGCTCGATGTGCCCTCCGAGGCACCCGACCGCAACCTCGCCCTGGAGCTCGTCCGGGTCACCGAAGCCGCCGCCATGGCCGCCGGCCGCTGGGTCGGGCGCGGTGACAAGAACGGCGCCGACGGTGCCGCGGTGCGCGCCATGCGGACCCTCGTCTCGACCGTCTCGATGAACGGCGTCGTCGTCATCGGTGAGGGCGAGAAGGACGAGGCCCCGATGCTCTTCAACGGAGAGCACGTGGGCGACGGAACCGGTCCCGAGGTGGACATCGCCGTCGACCCGATCGACGGCACCACCCTGACCGCCAAGGGCATGCCCAACGCGATCGCGGTCCTCGCCGCCGCCGAGCGCGGGGCCATGTTCGACCCGTCCGCCGTGTTCTACATGGACAAGCTGGTCACCGGCCCCGAGGCCGCCGACTTCGTGGACATCAACGCGCCCGTGTCGGTCAACATCCGCCGGGTCGCCAAGGCCAAGCGCCGCACGCCCGAGGACGTCACCGTCGTCATCCTGGACCGTCCCCGGCACGAAGGCATCATCAAGGAGATCCGCGACACCGGCGCGCGCATCAAGCTGATCTCCGACGGTGACGTCGCCGGCTCCATCCTCGCCCTGCGCGAGGGCACCGGCATCGACCTGCTGCTCGGCATCGGCGGCACCCCGGAGGGCATCATCTCGGCCTGCGCCGTGAAGTGCCTGGGCGGCACCATCCAGGGCAAGCTGTGGCCCAAGGACGACGAGGAGCGGGCGCGGGCCGTCGACGCCGGGCACGACCTGGACCGCGTCCTGACCACGGAGGACCTGGTCACCGGCGAGAACGTGTTCTTCGTCGCCACCGGCATCACCGACGGCGAGCTGATGCGCGGCGTGCGGTACCGGTCGGAGACCGCCACCACCGACTCGATCGTGATGCGGTCGAGGTCCGGCACCGTGCGGCGGATCGACTCCGAGCACCGACTGAGCAAGCTGCGGGCCTACAGCGCGATCGACTTCGACCGGGCGAAGTGACCTGCCCGGGGTGAGCCCCGCTTCCCCGGAAAACGACGGGCGCCCTCTGTGCGGAGAGGGCGCCCGTTCGTACAGCTAGCCGGCTATGCGGTCCGTCGTCGCCCGGGCCGCCTTCTTCAGCTCCAGCTCACGCCTCCGCCGGCGCGCCAGCACGACGCGGCGCTCGGCGGCCGTCAGGCCGCCCCAGACGCCGTACGGCTCGGGCTGGAGCAGGGCGTGCTCGCGGCACTCCACCATGACGGGGCAGCGCGCGCAGACGCGCTTGGCCGCTTCCTCGCGGGACAGCCGGGCGGCCGTCGGCTCCTTGGACGGGGCGAAGAACAGGCCGGCCTCATCACGCCGGCACACCGCCTCGGTGTGCCAGGGGGCGTCTTGATCCCTGTCTCGCACTGGCACCCGCTGGGCCGGAACGGCGGCTACCTGCAGGGACGAATGCGGCGGTTGCAGCACGGTCTACTCCTGACGACGGCTTCGCGAGCGAGCACGATGCAGCAAGGCCTACCCGCTGTGCGCGCGCCTATGCACAGCGTTCCCAACCGCCGTCGCACGTCGTCCTGTTCACGCCCCCGCGCCCCCGCCGACGCCCTTCCGGCCGCCGGCGGAAGCGTCGCGGCCGTCAGCGGTCCAGGTGCTTGCGCAGCTTGCGGTCGACCTTGTCCTGGACGCGGTCGAGGATGTCCGCCACGAGCTTGCCCCGCTTGGGCCGCGCCTCCACGTTGCCCAGCACGGCCCAGCCGTCGACGTAGATCACGGGCGCCTCCGACTCGGCCGAATCCAGCGGGGCCACCTCGAAGTTGCCCAGCACGCCCCCGCCCGTGCCGCGCAGCGAGACGTTCTCCGGGACGCGGATCTGCACGTCACCGAAGACCGAGACGGCCTTGACGACGACCTGCTGGTACTCGAAGACCGCCTCGCTCAGATCGATCTCGACGCTGCCGAACACCGCGTAGGCGTGCAGCCGGCGTCCCGCCCGCCAGCGGCCCCGCCGCATGGCACTGCTGAACACGGCCACCACGTTGGCGTCCGCCTCGGCCGGTATCGCGCCCGGGGCCGGGCGGGGCGGTACGGACGCGTAGGCCGGCGCCGCGGGCCCGTGATGCGCCGCGGGCAGGTCCCGGATGAAGACCTCCAGCTCACCGACCGTCTTCGCGTGCAGCACCCCCTCGACGCGCTCGGCGTGCTCGTCCGCCGTCAGCCGGCCCTCGGCCAGGGCCTCACGGAGGATGTCGGCGACGCGGTCACGGTCGGCGTCCGATGCGCGCAGGTCGGCGGGGGCCGGGGCCCCGTCCTGGGCTGGGGCGTGCTTCTGAAGGTCCACGGCGGCAGCGTACCGAAACGCGATAGATCGCGACCAGGGGTGTGGACGAGCACGGGCGTGTCGAACTGAGCCTCACCTCACAGGTTCCGCGCCGACGGCAGGTTCTACGCTGGTGGGGCCCGCCAACGACGGCGGGCAGCCGTCCGTCAGAGTGAGGAATGGGCTGAGATGCCTGAGTTCGCGTACACCGATCTGCTTCCCCAGGGCGAGGACACCACCCCGTACCGGCTGGTGACCTCGGAAGGCGTGTCCACCGTCGAGGGGCCGGACGGGCGGACGTTCCTCAAGGTGGAGCCGCAGGCGCTGCGCAAGCTCGCCGAGGAGGCCATCCACGACATCCAGCACTACCTGCGCCCGGCCCACCTCGCCCAGCTGCGCCGCATCATCGACGACCCCGAGGCCTCGAGCAACGACAAGTTCGTCGCCCTGGACCTGCTGAAGAACGCGAACATCGCGGCGGCCGGCGTGCTCCCGATGTGCCAGGACACCGGCACCGCGATCGTGATGGGCAAGCGCGGCCAGAACGTCCTCACCGAGGGCGAGGACGAGAAGGCCCTCTCCCACGGCATCTACGACGCCTACACCAGGCTGAACCTGCGCTACTCGCAGATGGCTCCGCTCACCATGTGGGAGGAGAAGAACACCGGCTCCAACCTCCCCGCGCAGATCGAGCTGTACGCGACGGACGGCGGCGCCTACAAGTTCCTCTTCATGGCCAAGGGCGGCGGCTCGGCCAACAAGTCCTTCCTCTACCAGGAGACCAAGGCCGTCCTGAACGAGGCCTCCATGATGAAGTTCCTGGAGGAGAAGATCCGCTCGCTCGGCACGGCGGCCTGCCCGCCGTACCACCTGGCGATCGTCGTCGGCGGCACGAGCGCCGAGTACGCGCTGAAGACCGCCAAGTACGCCTCCGCGCACTACCTGGACAACATGCCGGCCGAGGGCTCGCCGCTCGGCCACGGCTTCCGGGACAAGGAGCTGGAGGACAAGGTCTTCGAGCTGACCCAGCGGATCGGCATCGGCGCGCAGTTCGGCGGCAAGTACTTCTGCCACGACGTGCGCGTGGTGCGGCTGCCGCGGCACGGCGCGTCCTGCCCGGTCGCGATCGCCGTCTCCTGCTCGGCGGACCGCCAGGCGGTCGCCAAGATCACCGCCGAGGGTGTCTTCCTGGAGCAGCTCGAGACGGACCCGGCGCGGTTCCTGCCGGAGACCACGGACGAGCACCTGGAGCAGGACGGGGACGTCGTCAACATCGACCTGAACCAGCCGATGGACGAGATCCTCGCCGAGCTGACCAAGTACCCGGTCAAGACGCGGCTGTCGCTCACCGGCCCGCTGGTCGTCGCCCGCGACATCGCGCACGCCAAGATCAAGGAGCGGCTGGACGCGGGCGAGGACATGCCGCAGTACCTGAAGGACCACCCGGTGTACTACGCGGGCCCGGCGAAGACTCCGGAGGGCTACGCCTCCGGCTCCTTCGGCCCGACGACGGCCGGCCGCATGGACTCCTACGTCGAGCAGTTCCAGGCGGCGGGCGGCTCCAAGGTGATGCTGGCCAAGGGCAACCGCAGCAAGCAGGTCACCGACGCGTGCGACGCGCACGGCGGCTTCTACCTCGGCTCCATCGGCGGCCCGGCCGCCCGCCTCGCCCAGGACTGCATCAAGAAGGTCGAGGTGCTGGAGTACGAGGAGCTGGGGATGGAGGCCGTCTGGAAGATCGAGGTCGAGGACTTCCCGGCGTTCGTCGTGGTCGACGACAAGGGGAACGACTTCTTCCAGAACCCCGCTCCCGCGCCGACGTTCACGTCGATCCCGGTGCGCGGGCCCGGTCTGGCGTAGGGGACCGGGCGCGGCGGGGTCCGCCCCGCCGCGCCCGCCCGCCGGCGGCGGGCCGCGGAACATCGCGGCGCCGTCGATCGCTGTAAGCGGTATGAGCGACGAATACCGCATCGAGCACGACTCCATGGGCGAGGTCCGGGTGCCCGCCCACGCCAAGTGGCGGGCGCAGACGCAGCGCGCCGTCGAGAACTTCCCGGTGTCCGGGCAGCGGATCGAGCGGGCGCACATCGAGGCGCTGGCCCGGATCAAGGGCGCCGCGGCGAAGGTGAACGCCGGGCTCGGCGTGCTGGACGAGGACGTCGCGGAGGCGATCCAGGAGGCGGCCCGGGAGGTCGCCGAGGGGAAGTGGGACGAGCACTTCCCGGTGGACGTGTTCCAGACCGGGTCCGGGACCTCGTCCAACATGAACGCCAACGAAGTCATCGCCACCCTGGCCGGTGAGCGGCTCGGCCGGGACGTGCACCCGAACGACCACGTCAACGCCTCGCAGTCCTCGAACGACGTCTTCCCCTCGTCCCTGCACATCGCCGCCACCGCCGCGGTCACCCACGACCTGATCCCGGCGCTGGAACACCTCGCCGCCGCCCTCGGCCGCAAGTCCGAGGAGTTCGCGGACGTCGTCAAGGCCGGGCGGACGCATCTGATGGACGCGACGCCGGTGACCCTGGGACAGGAGTTCGGCGGGTACGCGGCGCAGGTGCGGTACGGCGTGGAGCGGCTGCGGGCCTCGCTGCCCCGGCTGGCGGAGCTGCCACTGGGCGGTACCGCGGTGGGCACCGGGATCAACACCCCGCCGGGCTTCTCCGCCGCGGTCATCGAGGAGGTCGCGCGGTCCACCGGGCTGCCGCTCACCGAGGCCCGCGACCACTTCGAGGCGCAGGGCGCCCGGGACGGGGTCGTGGAGACGAGCGGGCAGCTCCGGACCATCGCGGTCGGGCTGACGAAGATCGCGAACGATCTGCGCTGGATGGCGTCCGGGCCGCGCACCGGGCTGGCCGAGATCCGGCTGCCCGATCTGCAGCCGGGCTCCTCGATCATGCCGGGCAAGGTCAACCCGGTCGTCCCCGAGGCCGTGCTCATGGTCGCCGCCCAGGTGATCGGCAACGACGCGACCATCACCACCGCCGGCGCCGCCGGGAACTTCGAGCTGAACGTGATGCTCCCGGTCATCGCCAAGAACGTGCTGGAGTCCGTCCGGCTGCTCGCGAACGTCTCCCGGCTGCTGGCCGACCGGACCGTGGACGGCGTCACCGCCGACCGCGAACGCGCCCGCGAGTACGCCGAGTCCTCGCCCTCGGTGGTGACGCCGCTGAACAGGTACATCGGCTACGAGGAGGCCGCGAAGGTCGCGAAGAGGTCGCTGGCCGAGCGCAGGACCATCCGCGAGGTCGTGCTGGAGGGCGGATACGTGGAGCGCGGCGAGCTCACGGTGGAGCAGCTCGACGAGGCGCTGGATGTCCTGCGGATGACACGCCCGTGACAACCGGCCACTGCCGCGCAGAACCGTGACGCGTACCGCAGCGTCGTATGTGTACGACACCTAATATCTGTTCATGGCGGACAGCAAAGCGGTGAGACGAGTGGCGGCGGGGCCTGCGACCTACTGGACCCCCGGGAGTCAGATCCTGTGGCGGTACCGGGAGAACGCCGGCGCGCGCTTCCACATCGCGCGGCCCGTCACCGTCGTCCGGGACGACGCGGAACTGCTCGCCGTGTGGATGGCGCCCGGTACCGAGTGCGTGAAGCCGGTGCTCGCCGACGGGACGCCGGTGCACGTGGAGCCGCTGGAGACCCGCTACACCAGGCCGCGTTCGGTGCAGCGGGACCGGTGGTTCGGCACGGGTGTGCTGAAGCTGGCCCGGCCCGCCGAGCCCTGGTCGGTGTGGCTGTTCTGGGAGCCGGGCTGGCGGTTCAAGAACTGGTACGTCAACCTCGAGCAGCCGCTGGCCCGCTGGTCGGGCGGGGTCGACTCCGAGGACCACTTCCTGGACATCTCCGTTCATCCGGACCGCAGTTGGCACTGGCGGGACGAGGACGAGTTCGCGCAGGCGCAGCGGGACGGGCTGATGGACGAGGTGACCGCCGAGCGCGTGCGGGCGGCCGGCCGGGCCGCGGTGGAGGTGATCGACTCCTGGGGGCCGCCGTTCTCCGAGGGCTGGCAGCACTGGCGCCCGGATCCGTCCTGGGCGGTACCGTCACTCCCCGAGGACTGGGACCGTACCCCCGCGCACGTGTCCTCATGAGACCCTTGATGCGCCCCCGGCCCACAACCGTAGGATCGTCCTCCGCAAGAAACCGCAAGGCAACTACCGGGGCACCAGCCGGGTCTGACCAGACGTCACCGAGGGGCGGCAGGAGTGAGCGAGGGGTACGAGGGCAACACCCCGGCGGGCCGGGCAGGGTTCCCCGGCCGCACAGGCACGACCTCTGACCACGCGGGAATTCCGTTCCTGGGGCATGTATTCCGGGTATCGGACTTTCGGCGGGACCACGTGCGCGCACGGCGCGCAGCCCCGGACGGATGGATTCGACGCGCGTGACGGAGCACCCCACGTCCTACGAGCGCCCGCAGTCGGGCGCCGACCCCGCGGAGCCTCGCGGGGCGCTCCTGCGTACCCCGGAGCAGCTCGGCAGTCCGGCCTTACCGGCACAGGCCCGGGCCGACGGACCGCCCTCCGCACCGGGGGCGACCACTCCCCGCGGCAAGGGGAACAAGGGGAAGGAGCCCCCAGTAAACGGCCCCGAGCACTCCCAGCCCGCCACCGCGCCGACGGACACGGGTCGCCCGCGTCCCGCGCCGGAGGCCATTCCGCCGCAGCCGGGCGCCGAGCAGGAGCGGGGGCCCGGCGGCCAGGACCGCCGTACCGGGCGGGGACTGCCACCGGGGCGGCCGATGCCGATGCGACGCGACGGCGACCGGCTCAGGTTCGTGGGCGCGGCGACCCGGCGGATCGCGCGCGGCCTCGATCTGGACGAGATCGTGATGGGGCTGTGCCGGGCCACCGTGCCGACGTTCTCCGACGCGATCCTGGTCTATCTGCGCGATCCGCTGCCGGTGGGTGACGAGCGCCCGACCGGGCCCGTGGTGCTGCGGCTGCGCCGCACGGACCGGATTCCGGACGAGCGGGACACGGAGGGCCTGGCGCTGCCGCCGTTCCCCGAGCCGGAGCCGGAGGCCTCGGCGCTCACCGAGCTGTCGTCGCTGACCACCGAGCTGTGCGAGGTGCGGCCGGGCGGTGCCCTGAACGAGGTGCTGCGCGGGGTGCGGCCGGTGTTCGCCGACGCGCCCGCGGCCCGGGCGGCGCTGCCCGAGCTGCTCGGCGAGGGCGGGGAGGCGGCGGTGCCGGGCGGCCGGCACGCGATCCTCGCGCCGCTGCGCGGCCGGCGCCGGGTGATCGGTGCCGCCCTGTTCCTGCGGCGTCCGGAGCGGCCGGCGTTCGAGGCGGACGATCTGCTGGTGGCGGCGCAGCTCGCCACGCACAGCGCGCTGGGCATCGACAAGGCGGTGCTGTACGGCCGGGAGGCCTACATCGCCGACGAGTTGCAGCGCACCATGCTGCCGGAGACGCTGCCCCGGCCGACCGGGGTGCGGCTGGCGTCCCGTTACCTGCCGGCGGCGGAGACGGCGCGGGTGGGCGGCGACTGGTACGACGCGATCCCGCTGCCCGGCAGCCGGGTGGCGCTCGTGGTCGGTGATGTCATGGGGCACTCCATGACCTCGGCGGCGATCATGGGTCAGCTGCGCACGACGGCGCAGACGCTGGCCGGTCTCGACCTGCCTCCGCAGGAGGTGCTGCACCACCTGGACGAGCAGGCGCAGCGGCTGGGCACGGACCGCATGGCGACCTGTCTGTACGCGGTGTACGACCCGGTCACGCATCGCATCACGATCGCCAACGCGGGCCATCCGCCGCCCGTGCTGCTGCATCTGGGCGGCCGGGCGGAGGTGCTGCGGGTGCCGCCGGGCGCGCCGATCGGTGTGGGCGGGGTGGACTTCGAGGCGGTGGAGCTGGACGCGCCGGCCGGGGCCACGCTGCTGCTGTACACCGACGGTCTGGTGGAGTCCCGGCTGCGGGACGTGTGGACCGGGATAGAGCAGCTCCGCGAGAAGCTGGCCGCGACCGCGCGGCTGACCGGCCCGGACCATCCGCCGCCGCTCGAGGCGCTGTGCGACGAGGTGCTGGACATGCTCGGCCCGGGTGACCGGGACGACGACATCGCGCTGCTCGCGGCCCGTTTCGACGGGATCGCGCCGAGCGATGTGGCGTACTGGACGCTGGAGCCGGAGGACGCGACGCCCGGCCAGGCCCGCCGGCTGGCGCGGCGCGCGCTGGCCCGGTGGGGCCTGGAGGAGCTGACGGACTCGGTGGAGCTGCTGGTCAGCGAGGTGGTCACGAACGCCGTGCGCTACGCCTCCCGTCCGGTGACGCTGCGTCTGCTGCGTACGGACGTGCTGCGCTGCGAGGTCGGCGACGACGTGCCCCAGTTGCCGCGGCTGTGCCAGGCGCGGGCCACGGACGAGGGCGGCCGCGGGCTGTACCTCGTCAACAAGCTGGCCCGGCGCTGGGGCGCGACGCGGCTGAGCACCGGCAAGGTGGTCTGGTTCGAGCTGAACAGGGCGTGAGCGCGGCGAGGTCGGGGGCGCCCGGTCTCCGGGCGCCCCGCCCGTGTGTGCGCGGCGGAGATCACATTCCTTGATCGCCGAAATCGGGTGCGCCGCCCGGCCGTTCGAGCCTAGGCTCCGTTTCGACCACGCGTTCGATAACGGGCGCGATTTCAGCAGGAAACGGGGTATCACCCATGCGCACGACCATCAGGCGGGGCCTGGCGACGTTGCTCGGCGTCGCCGCGCTGGCCACCGCTCAGGCGGGGGTCGCCTCCGCGAACGACCTGGACAAGAGCACCGAGTCCTTCCCCGAGGGCTCGCGCGTGACCTGGCACGCGGACGGCGAGCACCTGCTCGTCAAGGACACCGTGGCGGACGGTCACTCGGCCGTCGCGATCTTCCGGTGGTGGGACCAGTCGGAGGACCGGTACCACACGTTCACGTACTTCAACCGGGACGGCGAAGGCACCACCCGCGACGTGAACATGGACCTGTACGAGCACACCACCGTCAACTTCCGGGCCTGCGTCGGCGACTGGAAGGGCAGCCTGGAGAACAGCACGGACACGATCCGCAACTGCAGCAGCTGGGAAGTCAGCATGGCCTGACGCCGCGGGAGACGGAGAGGGGGGGGGGGGCCCGGGGGGGGGGGCCCCCGGGGGGGGGGGGGGAATGAGGGGATAGGAAACCTCAGAA